>JAAFKJ010000027.1 GCA_021399395.1 Candidatus Heimdallarchaeota archaeon | reverse complement strand
TTTGCTCGATTATAGAGGTTCTTTACTTGATGACATAGTTTGCTTAGAGCAGGTGTATACGGTAGTTCCATACTTTCTACTCTAAGTACCTTTGTCATCATTTTTTCTCTTAGTCTTCCCTATAAAAGCTCCCGTAATATCTTACTTTCAGTCCTCTTTCAAACTAATTCACCGTCAGTTTAATATGACTATATGACAAAATTCTTTATAATTGTTTATGCTTATAATTAAGTAAATAAAGAAGAGAACGTGATTTAGTGAAAATAAAATACTCGATAATTATACCTGCTCTCAGCATATTGCTTATTACTGCAATTGTTGTTCCTCTGGTAGTTTTTCTCCCAAACCAAGATCCAAATGGATATGTGTCTTCGTATGGAGTATATGCTGATTCAGCAGCGAACCAACATATTAGTGAAAATATTTCAACATATTTCGGTACATTTTCACCTCAGGATCTAGATTATAATCCATCTATAATCCCTTCAAAAATCGAACCTGATTTAAGTAATGTTGATTTCCAAGGCTTAACTATAGATCCAAGTCTGTATGAAACACTATCGAATTATGGGTTTGTAATTGTTGATGAAGGATATACTAGCATCTATAAAATATATGAGTGGTTCAAAGCTGATCCTTATTTCATTACAACTGATTTATGCCTTCACACTTTTCATTGGCTCTATGATGACAGTTTGAAACTATTGGAATTGATGCATCTCTATGATTTGTATAAGGAATTAATAACAAATTTACGAGCTGACCAGATTAGCTTAAATTCGACAATTACTGAGCCTGTTGTTCAAGAAGCTCTCAAAAAGAACGTTGCATATTTAACAGTCGTACTCTATCTTTTAGATAACACTACTTCGATACCTATTGAAGTAGAGAGTATGGTAAATACAGAATTGACTAATATTATGGCAGAAATTCAAGCTTCTTCTGCAATATTAGGGTATCTTGAGAATTTTGCTCAGTATAAAGTTAGGGGGCATTATACTGGCAATGAGACATTAGAAAGTTATTTTCAAGCACTAATGTATTCAGGAAGAATGGGATATTTGATTTCTGAATCTGCAGCTGAACATACTCTTATGACACTATTATTATGTTCTTCATTTGATAATTCTTCTTTGCAAGATCTATGGTTTCAAATATATGAACCAACGACATTCTATGTAGGTCAAACCTTAGATTTAACACCTTTCGAGATGTATAATATATGGGTGGGTTTTGGTGCTCCACAAAACGATCAATTAGCAAATGACACACTAATTGAAGAAATAATCTCATATGCAATAAATTACGCAATTGAGAGAGAAAACATTCTCAATGTGGAAGGCTTTTTTCCATCTGTTGAAAGACCAATTACGTTCAAAATTATGGGGCAAAGATTAACACCAGACTATTATACTTTCCAAAATCTTCTTCATCCTATTGTTGATTCTAGAAACTTTCCACAATCATTAGACTTCTTTTCAGTATTAGGAAGCGTTCGTGCAGAAGAATTGCTTCAATCAGAAAATAACACCTATCCTAACTATGGGGAGCAAATAATTAACTTAAGAGAAGAATTTGGTAGTCTAGATTCAGAAGTTTGGGTACAAAATCTATATTGGATGTGGATTTATACACTATTTCCACTGTTGCAGACTCCAAGTGAAGGATATCCTGGATTCATGTTGAATCAAGCTTGGATAGATAAAGAGATCATGACTACCTTAGGTTCATTTACTGAACTGAAACATGATAGCTTACTTTATGGTTATAGTGGATATGTTAGTCCTGCTGTTTTTCCAGATTATGGGTATGTGGAACCTTATCCTGAGATTTATGGGAGACTTGTTAGTATGCTAGAAATGTTAATGGGGGGTCTTGATGCAAGAGGATTACTGTCTGCTGGATTGAAAGATAGGATTGAAAGGTGTTTAGATGTCTTTGAATATCTAACAGATATTTCCATAAAAATTCTTAACAATGAAGAGCTTACTTCAGATAATCTTCGTGATATTCTTTATACAGGGAAAAGATTGTATGAACTTGTTGTTGATATTACGCCTGGTTCATCATATGTGGATTCTAGCTTGACACCCATGGCAGTAATTGCTGACATCTCAACTGACGATTTAGTTACTGGACATACTAAGGAAATTGCAGTAGGAAACCCTCTGGTAATTTACGTCATTGTTCAAGATCATGACGGTAATCTTTACCTAACAAAAGGTGGAACTTACTCATATTATGAATTCACTGTACCAAAAAACGAAATAATGAATGATGAAGAATGGAGGATGCTTCTAGAGTCTGATCCTCCTGAAATGCCAGATTGGATTATGGATATAGCGACTGTGATGATAAAACCTAGTAGTATGGTTTTACTGATACATCTGAGAACAAGAGATGAGCCTGATTTAAATTACTAATAATTGTGTTTATTCTGTTTCCACCAGACTAACCACTTTTTTCTAAATTCTTCTCTCTGTTCCACCTGAACTCCTCCTACAAATCCCCAAAAGGGGTTATCAAACATTCTTCTTAGAATTACAATCTGACCAGTATGTCCCATTATGTGTAAAGTAATTCTCTTTAACAAATCTGATAATTTTTCCTTTCTTTCTTCGCTCGGAATTTCATCAAACTTCTCCTTTGGAAGTGTTTCTAGTTTCTTGAAAAATGAATCGGAAATCTGCAAGTGTTTGTCAACTAACTCTGAAAAAGAGTAAGGAAAAGTAACAACTTCATTTTTTTCAACTCCGTACGCATAATAATCCAGTTCTTCCTTAGAGAGCAGTTTATTTCCTGTATATATTGATAAATACCAATCAAAGTGTGCAATACAATGGCCTACAATCCAAGCAATGTGGTTTGTGTTTTTTTGGATTTGTTTAGTAATTAATTCTGGTTTTATCTCTTTAAATGACATTAAGAAATTTATTTCTGCAATTTTAAGGGTGGAAATTAGACTGTCTTTCATGATTTGGTCACCTTATCTCCAATCAAAGTAAAATGATTCAACTTTTTCAGGAAATTCTACATTCCTCATATTAAATACATCCAAGTTGATTTTCTTACTAAAGAAAAAGAACTTGGCTTTCTTTAGAGGTTTCATATCAAAATATGGTATGTATGGAGTCTGTAAACCATACCATCCTTTTTCTTCACAAATCTGGCATAAATAGTTAGCTAAATTGCTGCCTTCTTCACTATTCAAGCGATGAATATGAACCATATCTAACCAACCAAAAGGAAGTTTGTTCCCCATTCCAGCCAGAAAGAACTCCCATGCTAACATGAATCCTTTAACTTTTCCACTATTGTCTTCATGAACTACACATATAACATTTGGATTAGTAAGCATCCATTTGAAATCTTCTAATTCAGGGACGATAGATAATTGGTTTCTTTTTACCTGTTCTTGTATAATTTCAAACATGTCTGGTATATCTTTTTCTTGAAAAACTCTAATCTGTTCTGAATCTATTGTTTTGAATTTTTGATATAATTTGAAGACCAGTTTTTCATACCATCTTAATCTCACTACTGTAGCAACTTTGTCTACATTAAAAGCTTTGATAACAAATTTGGTGAGAGTAACAATCCTTTGGAATGGGATCTCCTTATCTCTAGAAACAGCTGAAGATACATCAATACCGTGTTGCTCTGGTTCGTGCAAAGAAAAAGCTCCGTCATATCCCTTTTCCATTCCTTTCTCGAATAACATTTTTCCCATGGTTTTTGCAAACCCCTTCTTTTGATGTTGTGAATGAACACATAACCAGGACGGTACGGCAAACTTGTATTCTTTACCTTCAATGGAGAGTTTCCTAGGGATTGCTCCTATAAATCCCACAATTTTATCAGTTGGTTTGTGAATTGTTCTAATGAACAAATCTCTGTCTATGGATGGTGCACCATACACAGTTCGAAAAGTTTGCTCTGAAAAAGCAATTGATGCACCCTCTTCAAGAGCAGTTTCATCATTGATAAAAACATCTGTTATTAATTTAGCAATATTGTCAAAATTCTCTTCTTCTAATCTGAACTGCTCAATTAAATACTCTGAATCGTTTGAACTCACATGCAAAACCTACTTATTGTTTGTTTTATCGCTTCTTAATAAGAATTTGCTCAGAATTTCTCGAAAATATATTTCAAACAAAAGAATTAATACAGAAAGATTCAAATGGAATTCAGATGAGCTTGGTAATCAATACAAAAAGGGTAATAAAAGCAGTTTCATTTGTAATAATACTAATTTTTACCTCTTATGCTATAAATGTAGAATCTTATTCTCAATCAACATTTCTGAAAACTTCTGTAAATGCAGACTTACCTCTTGATTTCAATGCGACTTATGCTTTTAATCACATCTCAACACAACTTGATTTTGGTTTTCGTGTGCCTGGAACAACTGATCATGTCAATTGTTCAGAATGGATTGGAAATCAAGTTTCTTCCAGCGTAGATGAGGTTATTAGGCATAATTTCACAATCCAAAAGGAAAGCCAACCAAGCTATAACTGTCAGAATATCCTTGGAAAACTGAATACAGACAAAAAAAACATTGTAATATTGGCTTCTCACTGGGATTCTAGAAATGTAGCAGAAAAGGATTACGTCAATCAAAGTCTCCCAATTCCGGGAGCAAATGATGGCGCTTCTAGTGTAGGTGTTCTATTGGAGATGGCAAGAGTCTTGAATTTATACAAAGAATTTCTAGATTGTGAAGTATGGTTCTTATTCTTAGATGCAGAAGACCAAGGTAGTTCAGGAGGGATGTATGGTTTGGAAGGATGGGATTGGGCTGAAGGGGCAAAAGAATTTGCTGAGAATATTGATGATTTTTATAGTTCAACTGAAGAAATTGAATGCTTTATTCTCCTAGATATGGTGGGTGGTTTTGATTTAGAGTTTGTTCAAGAAAGTAGAAATGATGCTAACCTACAAGAAGCAATTTTTAGTATAGGTCAATTACTAGGTTATTCTGTTGCTTTCCCCGATGATCCCAAGGAAATGTCAATTACAGATGATCATGTTGCTTTTGATGAGATTGGAATACCTGTAATTGATTTAATAATTGATTTTGTTGCGAGTAATTGGACTTATCATCACACGCATTCAGATGATCTTAGTAATATTGATATTGAAAGTCTTAAAATTACAGGACAAGCAATTGAAGCTTTTATTAAAACCTACTATGCTGAAGGTGATAACCTTGAATGGAATGGTGGAGCTTTTTCAAATACGTTTCTTATTCTGTCTGTTTCAGTCTTCGTTATAGTAGCTGTTTTCACGGTGAATTTCTTAATAACTAAAAGAAAGAAATCCTAGAAACTATTTCCGAGCTGAAACAATCAAAATCACCTTAACTTTTTTAATAGAAAATCTAAGGATTATAGACTGACCAATCATATGCTTTTGATACTGCAAATAGAATTTCAATATGTAATAATTCTGCCATTATTCCATTAGACATCATCACTAGTCCTTGACCTGTTTTTGGGTTTCCTATCATCATACAAACTGCTCCTGGTGAGTTGGTTCCGGGATGTGTAAAGAATAAATCACCCTCTTCTTCAATTAGAAATACTCCTAATCCTTGTCCTGTCCAACCAAAGAATTTTGCAGGGTCTAATTCAGGTTGAGCTTTAAGCATTTCCTTTAGAGTAGATTGAGAAATAATTTTACTTGATTTACCTTGATAAGTTTTCATTATATCTATAGTAAATCTTGCAATGTCTTCTGGAGTAGATAGTAATCCTGCGCAACCAAAAGTACCTTTGACATAACCTGATTTCTTTACGTGTCCCTCATTATCATGAGGCAGAATAATGTCTGTTGCATCTGATGGATATTCAGCAAGGCTTTGCTTCATTTCTACAGGATTGAAAATGAGTTCTTTCATTATCTCTGATGTTTCTTTCTGGAGTACATCTTGTAATAATTTTTCTATTACAATGTAAGCAATATTAGAATATTGATGCTCTGAACCTGGAATTTTCTCAATTGTAGCAGGATCATTTAAAGCTGTAGATTCTCCAGTAAGAACTTGGAGTATATTTACAGTTTCTCCTTCTTCAACGCCAAACATTGAATCAGGACGATTCATGCCAGATGTGTGTGTTAGAAGTTGTCTTAGTGTTACAGGGTTTTCTGCGGTGAATTCATTGTCTGGAATCTTCCAAGATTTTAGATAATCATTAGCTGGTTCGTCAAGATCTACTAAGTTTTTTTCTACTAATGATAACGCTGCTATAGCAGTAAACATCTTGGAGGTTGAACCTGCTTCAAACAAAGTTTCTTTAGTGATTTTCTTATTTGATTCTTTATCCTGAATACCATAGAATTTACTCCATTCTATTTCAAAGTTATTTACAATCGCAATACTTACTCCAGGAACGTTATATTTTTCCATTTCTTGCTCAATAGTTCCTGTTTCATCCCAATTAGGTGTAGGAATTCCTTCTACCATACCTATACCAGGAAGGTTTTGCATTATTTGTTCAATTTTTTCTTGAATACTCTGTTCATCTGGCATCATACTTCACCTTGTTGCGGTTTGAGTACTATTCGAACCATTCCTTCTACTTTTAAGCTTATATTGTTTTATAACTTAAGATAGCGATAGGCTACAAGTAGATACAGTTTCGTTATGTCATTTAGTGTGCTAATATCTGCATATTCGTTTGCATTATGTGCACCTCTTCCTCCGGGTCCGATAATGAAAATGTCTTTCATCCCTGCTTCTCTCATATTACCACCATCAGAAAATCCTGTAGCAAAAGAGTAGATGGGACTTACTTCATATATCGCTTCAAATGAACTTCGAAGAACTTTCCCAAATTCAGAATCTGGATTAGTTGCAGAACCTTCACCAATGGTAATAATTGACATGGTTATATCGATTGGTTCATCTTTGAATTTTGATTTGCTATGTTGAAGGTTGGTAAATCTTTCAGGAAGTTCGATTTTGTATCCAAGTTTTGTACAATATTTGACAATTGCATCAATTAGATCTTGTGATTCTAGCCCAGGCATAGTTCGAAAATCTACTTCGAGTTCGCAAGTATCTGGTATAACATTAGTTTTTATTCCAGCTTTAATTTGGTTGAAACTGAAAGTGGTTTGGTATAGATTTGATGTGTTTTTTTTATCTTTATCAAGAGGTAGTTTTTCTGGAACAAATTTTCTGAATTCCTTCAAACCTTCAAGACCTAATCGATCTTTAAGCATCGTCAAAGATTGTTTCTTAGTAACTGGAGGTTTGATCTTAGGAATTTTCAGTTTCTTTTTAGAATTATCTATAAACCTAACTGCTTTGTTGATCGCATTACTCTTCCACTTAGGCCAGCTCCCGTGTCCGGCTGCACCGTGGAAAGTGAACTTAAACCAATGAGGTCCTTTTTCACTAATTCCTATTGATGGACTTTGCATGGGTTTACTAATTCGAGGTTCAGAAATAATTGTAGCATCTGCATTAATAACGTCAAAATGATTTTGTGGCATGAACTTAGATCCATACGCTCCATGGGTTTCTTCATCAGGAACAAACCACATCTGAAGTTTTCCATTGATTTTTGCTCCAGATTCTTTTAGTAGTTTCATAGCCATCATCTGACATGCAACACCAGCTTTCATGTCAATTGAACCTCTGCCATAGAGTTTTCCATCCTTGATAACTCCACCTAAGGGAGGTGTGTCTTCATCCCAATTGTCTGGATTGTAAGGAACGATATCTAAGTGGCCATTAAATTGTAGTGTTTTTCCCTTTGATTCTCCTTCAAATGAAGCAATCAGATTATAATAAAACTCATCTTTCTTTCCACTAGGGAATGGAGCTTTAAAGTAATCAGTTTTAAAACCAGCTTTATCCATGTAACCCTTGGTAAAATCAAAAATTTCAGATTTATCAACAAAAATATCAGCAGACAAATTCATTGAATCAGTTTGCACTAGCTTCTGAAGTAAATCTACTATTTCGCTTTCTTTATCATCAACTATAGATAATAATTCTCTTTCTTCTTTTGTTATTGGAAACGCAGGAATAATCTTTATTTCCTCAATTGTGTCAGACATTACACTTCCTTTAAAATAAGGGGGGTTTATTTATGTTTTTCACAATACAAGGACAAGTTTAAAAAAACTAAAGAAATGGAGCATTGATGCATAGATGAAGAAGGAGGAAATAGTTCGAGAAGGTTATAATCAGATAGCTCCTCACTTCGGTGTGTTCAGAAGTCAGTTCTCAAATGAACAAGAACTAGAGTTTTTGTGTAGTCTTCTTCCAGAAAATGCAAAGATATTAGACGTAGGGTGTGGAACTGGTATTCCTGTTGTTCGCTATCTAGTTAGAAAAGGATACGGTGTTACAGGTGTTGATATCTCAGGAAAAATGCTGGAATTAGCTAGAAAAAATGTTCCGGAAGCTGAGTATTTTAGGTATGATATGAATGAGCTTGACTTTGAGGATTCATCATTTCATGGAATTACAGCTCTATACTCTCTATTTCATGTTCCTAAAGAAAAACACTTCGATGTTTTTCGAAATTTCTACAGAATGTTAAAACCCGAAGGAGTCTTGTTCTTCTGTGTTGGACCTGAGGGTGGTGATGATTTATCTCAATTCTTAGGGGGAATCGATATGTTTTGGAGTAATTATCCGCCAGAGAAAACAACTGAATTAGTAAAAGAAGCCGGTTTCAATGTACTCTTTGAGGAAGTACTAGATAGGGGCGATGAACTGCAATTTTGGGTATTTGCACAAAAAGAGTAGATTGTTAAGTAGCTCAATCTACACCTATCTTGAAGCCTAAATTTCCTCTTCTATTTTTGAATTTTAGCATCCCTTTTTTTGTTTAATACTACTGTGGTAACTACAGCTGTTAAGATTAATGCTGAAACTACTAGGGAGAGACTAAAGTATCTGGATAGTTCTGTGACCAATACTTCAATATCTAGCACTTCGGAATTGGTGTAAATATTCATGTGAGTTTCAATAATAGTAAAAACATAACCCTCTCTTACGAATTCTTCTAACGAGTTATTGAGCCAGATTCCAAAAGCTTCACTCAGCCCATCACTATTGGTGCTATCAGGATCTAAAGAATAAGGGTCCGAATATCCGCTAAGCTTTGATGCATTTAGTAAAATGTTTTTTGCTGCCCAGTAGTCAAGCGCAATTGGATCTAGACTAGCTAATATCATATTGACCCTTGTAGCTTCATCATAATCAGTTCCTGGTCCTTCTGCTGAAGAAGTTTCAGGATGAGCATTTATCCAGATAGCATCTAGGATATTGAGCGTTGGTAATCCGAGCTCTACCATTAAAGTAGCCATACCTCCAGTATCTATCTTATTGTGACCATCAGTAAGAGGTTGGGATTGCACTCCCATATAGTGTTTCATAGCAGCTGTAACACCAAATGAAGAATGAGATTTAAGAATGGGCATGTTTATGATTTTCAATCTTTCTTCATAATGAGTCCCATTCCATATCCCATGTTTGAAACTGATTTTAGTACCATATGTTGTCGTGAATTTAGGGTAAGAAACATTGATTTCAGTTTCAGCATCAGCTGTTGAATTTACAACATATCCGTCGACCATATTTCCTTCAGAAAACTCAGAAACCTGATCGCTTCTTATATCGTCCCAGAGATAAGCTGAAACCTGATACACAGAAGAAAACTGATTTACTACATCTTGAACAGATTGTGATTTGTCTTCTGCATTATTGTTTCCCCAATTCATACTTCCTCTTCCTTGACCATTGTCTGCAATAACAATCTCCCCAGTAAAACCATCTGGATGATTAATGATGGCTTGGATTAACTCTTTAATCAGATCTGTATTAGTTCCTCCGCGCTCATCCCATTGACAATTATTCTTGATAAGAACAACATCAGATGAAGAAATTAAACCATCAGGACTAGTGTTATTATCGACTAGAATGGATTCATAGAAATCAAGACCATTGTCACCCATCATATTCAGTAGATTATCAATATGAGCTTCTTCTCTACCATTTACAATGAAAATGTCTGAACTAGGTTCAACTGCAGCTAGTTGAGGATTGATTGGGAAACTGATTTCATTATCTGCGGCAGTTGTTTGTAAAATGATTACTGAAGTAACTGGAGATAAAATTAATAGGGCTAATGCGGCTATTTTTCCGATGCTTGAGAACTTACGCATTTTTACGAAAATGACAGAAAGTGATATTGTAGTAAGCAGTGAACTTGCGCTAGCTGAAACATTAGTCAGAGCAATTTGTTGACAAGGATAAGTGATTCTTGTTGGTTTCTTACCAGTTCTAAATAAAAACCACACTAAATTCAATATTCCGAAGATAACAGCGCTTTCTCTGATTTTCTTCCATATAGGTTTATTGTAACCGAATTCTAGATGTTTATGCAATTCAACGTTTTTCTTTGCTGAATCTACTGAATGGTCTTTCATTAAACATAAATATATTTTCTATTTCAAAAGTCTTTTTTGTGTAGAGCTATTGCACACATAATCCTGAAGTGCTAATTCTGAAAAAGTTTATAGTTGTTTATACTAACCATGAGATAATTGAGTGGTTCAATGAAGAGGACATTAATACTTATTCTGATTATTAGTGTGTTATTCCTGCCTTTACATCATGTTAGTGCTGTAACTGAACAAAATGAATTGGAATGGGGGACAGGTACAAGTATCAGGTTGTCAGGAGAGATTGCTTCGGATAAACTTACAGACGATTTCCATCCACTTGGAATAACTGTCACGCTTCTATCACTTAATGAATCAGTCGTTGAAATTTACAATATTAGGGTTGATTATAGAATCTCTACTCACTTCTCTGGATATACACCAATGTCTAGATTATCAGTTATCAACTCCTCAAGTCAAACAACTGTTTTCTTTCAATATGACGCGCTCTGGGGAAATTGCTCATTAGAAATGAAAATTTCTTTGTTTTCAAATTATACACTTGGGGAAGATCCAACCTTTGTTACAGATTGGGTGGTTTACTTTAATATCGAACCTTATGTAGAACCTACAACTCCTTCTGGAACAGAAACTCCAACAAACACCACACCAACACAAGATGGTTTTGACTGGGGGGAGAATTGGTATATTTTCCTCATTGTAGGTGCTGGAATACTGGTGATTCTAGTACTAATACGAGTTGGAACCTCTTTAAATCATAAGCGAAAAATGAGAAAACTTGAATAACTCTTTCAGCTTTAAATACGTATATCTTTTAAGTGTCTTAACTAATTCAAGAAGTGTTTAAAATGGAAGATTTAGAGAAATTTAAACAAAGATTGATTGAAAAAGAAAACCCTCTGGAGGTTGTAGAAGAAGCAATGAAAGTGCTTGAAGATTTTTACTCTTTTATAGCTAAAAAAGACAAGAATCTCTCAGAGATTGATTCAGAGGATTTCTATGATTTTTCAGAAGAACTCATAAAACAAAAACGAAACAAAAGTCTAACTTATGAGGTTTTAGTTGGATATGGTCGCTTTATAGATAATCAGAACCTGATAGTATGGGGATTAGAGGTTCTTGATGGGAGTGAAGTAATGGTAAACTTTTCAAAAAGATTGGAAGAAGAATTCGGAAAGGAATTTAGAGATGAAATCTTCAAAGATACAGAAATCCCTCCCTTAGGTATAGATCCCAAGAAGAAACCAGATTACACTAAGAAGTTAATCACAAGATTCGAATCTAAAGTTGATGCACAAACCTGTGAGAATTTCCTAGCTAAAGGTCTTCGTGATCCATATACTGAATGGAGAAAACCTGATCGAGAACGGTTTCTCAATTCCAAAGATATAGATGAATTCTTGGAACAGAAGAGAGAAAGATTCATTGCAGGTTTGGAAAAACACCGTGATGAAGGGACACTTTTCTTTACACAAGAAGTTAATGACGAGGTAGTTGAATATGCGAAAAACCATCCCGGTATTGAAGGTGGAATCAGAAAAGGGAATATTCTAACTGTGATTAAAATCCCTCATGAGACTCTTGCCTATATCCATGCTAAAGATGATAAAATGAAAGCTTACTACTACTGCCATTGTCCTTGGGCTAAGGAAGCCATTCTTGATGAAACAATTGATGAAATCCCTAAAGTATTCTGTAATTGCAGTGGAGGATATTATAAGAATTACTGGGAAATAGTATTAGATCAACCTATAGAAGTTAAAACCGTCAAGACCGTTATTAGTGGTGATTCTATCTGTGAATTTGATGTCTATTTGCCCGAAGAGATTGTGAAAGGATTGGATTGAATTTAAGATAGAAACATAAAAATACAAGTCATAAAAGTCATAGATATGGTTCGAAGACCAGAGAATGAATATTATCTTGAAAACGAAGCTGAGAAGAAGTTCATCGAATTGCCTAATGGAGTAAAGATGCGAGTACTCTTTATTCGAGCAGATGAACCAAATGAAGACACAAAGAATATCGTTTACTATTCTGGTTTTATTTCCTATATTTTTCTCTGGAGAGAATCTGTGAAAGTTTTGAGAAAGAATCATAACATCATTTTCATAGAGACACGAGAAAAAGAATTTTCTTCATTCCCCCCTAACAAAGTAATTTATGATGTAGAAACCTTAGG
>JAAFKJ010000168.1 GCA_021399395.1 Candidatus Heimdallarchaeota archaeon | reverse complement strand
GTAAAACAAAATATAAAGGTTAAGAGAGATTTTTCAACTTACAAACCAATCCATTTCAGTATTTTAAGAGAACTTACAACAGATGCTTCTATCAAACAGACCAAGATAAAAGAAACTTTTGAGCTGAGTAAAACTGAAGCTCATAGACATTACAAGTATGTCATGGACAACTATGTAGACAAGGTTAGATTGATGTATGATAGAAACTCATTCAATCTTACTGAAACATACATGGCTGTTGCTAACCTTTCAGATAGTAGAACTCAAGGTCGGATTTTTAATCAATTAAAAGAAAATCCTCCACCGTTTTATGTATCTGTAGATATGCTTGAAAAATCAAACTTAATTATGTGGGGTAACATGAGTCCAAAACAGGCTAATGAGTTTGCATTTTCAATCTGGAAAGCACTAAAAAATGTTGAAATATATATCCTAAGTACAAAACATGGAGGATCGAGCGTTTATTGGTTCTATCCAAATAATTTTGATTTTGAAAATGAAGATTGGAAGAAATCACGAGAGTATATTGTTACAGAACCTTTGAAGCGATTGAAAATTCAGTAAGATACGTACTAACTAAATGTATCTGAATTGAGATTTACCTTAGATTCGCCAACATTCTATCAATCAGTTTTATATCCATAACCAGCTATGGTTTGTTTAAGAACATGATTTGTGAAAGAGTTCTCATTAAAGAATTTTAAATCAAATGTTTCTGAACAATTTGAACATACACAAGAAACTATATCGAAATGATAGCCTTCTTCTATAACAGGTAAATTATGTTTAGAAGAACATCCACCTCGCTCTTTGCATTTTAAACAATACATCTTTTTGATAAAAATCTCTGTCTCTTCAGATTTTTCAATCGGAATAATGAATTCATACACCATTCTTTTTCCTCTATTTACATTTAACCGGCAAGCTTCCCCTATGGAACAATTGTAAAACACAATATATATATATTTCCATTAGTTCCAAAGTATAATATTGAAAGAAATTCTTAAACTTTAAAAAAAGGCAGTATATTTTTTATTTATGGCTAAGAAGAAACTAAAAATTGAGAAATTTTCAATTGAACGTCAGATTCTATCCACATTTAATGAACTTATATATCAGTTACCTTTCATGAAAGGATTAGTTGAGGTTGATATTACAGAAGCTAGAAACATTATGAAGGAATATTCTGAGAAGACAAAAAACAAAGTATCCTTCACAGGATGGGTAATTAAAGCAATAAGTAAAGCAATAATGGAGAACGAAGGGATTCACGCCTATAGAATAAGTAAGAGAAAATTGGTTATCCCTGAAGATGTCAATTTTGGGATTATGATTGAAAGAAAAACCCATGACGGTAAAAAGGTACCTTCTATGGAAATCATCAAATCAGCTGAGAGTAAAAGTGTACTTGAAATAACAAATGAAATCAGAGAACTTCAAAGAAAGATAATTAGTGAAGAAGAACTACTAATGGGAGAACAAAATTTCACAAGAAAACTACAGTATTTTCTCTTTGCAATTCTTCCTGATTGCATTAGTCGCAGGCTTCTTAAGAGAATTGTTCTAGATAAAAAATACATCACTAAATTCTGCGGAACTGTGGGCGTAACAGCCCTAGGAATGTTCGGTAAAAATGCAAGTGGTCATGTGATACACTTTCCTACAAGAACAATAGACTTAGCTTTAGGAACAATTACAGCTAAACCCAGATATATAGATGATAAATTAGTTAAGCGAGAAATCTTGAACATGACCTTTTACATTGATCACAATATTGTTGATGGAGCCCCAGCGGCTAGATTTGTTTCTAGAGCTATAGAACTTCTAGAAACTGCTTACGGTTTAGAGGAATTAAAATAATACAAATTAATAGTTGGAATTTCATGGAAAGCATTTTTTGAGATCCTTTGCATATTTTTCTGGTTCAAGAAGAATCATTACTAATGAAAAAAGGTTGATGACGTCTCTAACTTCCTCTTGAGAGCTGTCAGAAAAAATAGTCTTTAGTGAATCACTATATTTTGTAACATAATCTTTCAATTTCACTGAAGGAACAGAATATAGATTTTTGAGTAAGGCTTTAAGATCATTTGATTCGGCAGGAGAACCATTAGTATGAAAGGACATAAGTTCTCTTGTCGCTTCAATAAGTTCCTTACTATTTTCAGTTTCCCAGTATTTATCGGTCATCAGGGTCATCGGAAACATGAGCTGAGCTTTGCGAGAATATAATTGTGTAGTTGCTGAACTTCCACGAACCAACCTTTGTCCTGACACCATAACCAAATCAACATCTTGAAGGGATTTAAGATAATTATAGATCGTTATTTCAGATTTAGCTTTGCTGATTCGTTTATTGTATTCAAAGGTAATATCTCTAATAGGCATATGACCCTTCCTTAGAAGATCTAGTAGAATTACCAATTTTGGATCATTATACGCTTTCAATTGTTTCTTATCTTCAATTATCATGAAAGGTTCTGGTTCATGGGTGATATGGTCTTCTCTGCTCATTGAATCATCTTATCCTTTCTTGAATTTTGAGGGAAAAGTTTTACTCAAATCTTCTTGATACTTTTCCTGTGTTAAGACCATCATAAGCATATTTAGAACGGCCGTAATCCGTGATAATTGACTGAAATTTAAGGGAGAAACGATTTCATCTACCCTTTCTGAATGTTCTTCAAAAAGAGTACCAACTTCACTATGGAAATTGGCGAATATTTTGTGGAATAGAGAAGTTAAGTTCTCCTCTGAGAGACCTTCCGATAATGTATAGACTGTAAGTAACTGATTAACTTTGGAGATAATTGCCTTACTTTGTCCAGTATTCCAATATTCTTCAGTCATAACAGATGAATAATATAATTTGGCTCTTCGACCATAGAGAACTTCTGTTGCAGTCTTTCCACTAATAATTCTTTGACCTGCTTTTAGAATTAGTTTTTTATTCACTAAATCCATCAAATAATTGTAAATACTTGTTTGTTTTCTAGGTGTATCGGCGATAGTGTTGTATGCTTTAACTAGTTCTTTAATTGTTAACGGACCTGCGTTTAGTGACTCAAAAATAGGACCATACTTATTATCACTGAGCAAACGGTAAGTCTCTTCATCTTTTAGAATGAAAATTTGTTCCTGTTCCGCTGTAATGAAATCCTTATACGGCATTAATTCACGTCTAAGCTCAGTGCTCAAGTAAATATCACCTACCCAAATATAAATTTATCTTTTTTTTGAAAAACAATTTATTTTTTATGAGCAATGATAACCATTTGTGCGATACACTTATATATTTTGTGACAGATATTCTCATTAAGTGAGAATATTAGGATTTGATTCAATGGGAACAAGTCAAGAGAACATCAAAAAAAGTCCGTTTCATATTGTATATGAATTGTCTAAAAAACTGAAGGATATTGAAGAACTAACAGATGAGAAACTGCTGGTTATATTTGATGAAATGGCAGAGGAATTTGCAAGTGAGAGTTATGGATATCAGTATTTACCTGATTTTCTAATTGATTACGCAGATTCTTCACAAGAAAAAAGCCCCTCAAAAAAAAGATATCCAAAAAATAATATTGTTCTCAGTGGAACATTCTGTTCAATCTCACGGTAAGAAGAAGCCTAAAAGAATATAGTAATGAAAGCTCACCTTTTCATTTCTTCTTTCTTCTTATTTAACAACCACATTTTTCCAGTTCTTTTGTAAAAGAATCTTTTTTCATTAGAAGAATCAAGTTGGAGAAATAAGTAATAATCTTATCAACATCTTTGAAAGAGAGACCTGAAAAGATGCCGGAGATCGCTTCGTTGTTTTGATCCAGGAATTCAGCAACTTCTTCAGTTGTGATTTTGTGTGTAAGAGAAAGTAAATCACGTAGATTGTTGTTAGAGATTTTGGATCCACCTTTATAGAGAGACATTAATTGGAGTAAGGGTTCAAGGTATTTCTTGCTTTTATCCAATTTCCAATAATCTTCTTCGTCGGGTAAATTCCAAAATATTTTAGCGGTTCGACCATATAGAGTTTCAGTTGCAGATTGACCTTTCTTTATTCTTTTTCCAATTTCTGTAACTATTCCTAATTTATCTAAATCTTTTATATAACGATAAATAGTCATCTCTGATTTGGGTTCTTCTGCGATTTTATTATATTCTTTAACTAACTCTTTGATGGTCAAGGGACCGCTTCTTAGTACAATTATAATTGGTTCTAAAGTCGGATCATAAAGCTTATTGATTATTTCAACATCCTTGAGTACTCTAACTTCTTGTTGTTTAAAAGTTAATACATCTTGATAATCTTTAGGATCTTTTGAATTCATACCATAGCTCCTGCCTGTATACATTGGTTTTCAGAGACTAATAAATGTTTTTATAAAACATGTATATAGTCTTTTCATTATTTAGAGTCAATCTTTTCTCTAAACGAAAGGTTTATTAACAGTTAATGATAAGTAGTTCTCAAGCAATAAGAATGGTGAATAAAAATGGCATCAGCAGCAATAACAAAAAACATCGAAATCTCAAAGTTGAAATTAAGAAAGGAAGAATCAGTATTTGAACGCCTTCAGAGATTAACTGTAGGTGCAACAAGGTTTCATAGAAATGGAACTAATGTAGCAGTTAAGACAGAAATCTCAATGAAATCAGTAGAAAAACTGCTCAATGAACAGAAGGATAAAGCATTGAGACAAGCTTTACTTCATGTAGGATCTATAAATTACTAGATTTTCCCTTTATTTCTATTTTTATTTTTAATTTTCTAAAGACAATAATTAAATATCTACGTTTCTGTTTATAATTCATGAGTACAGACTCATATGATACGATCATAATAGGTGCAGGTGTATCGGGTTTATCTTGTGCAGCGCATCTAGCACGAGAAGGTAAGAGCGTGCTTGTTTTAGAACAGAGTAAAAGACCAGGGGGATATTGTTGCTCCTTTACCCGTAAAGGTTTGATTTTCAATCCCGGTGCGCATTGGATTCTGGATGGACCCGGATTTAACAGTCTTCTTACCTCATTTGGAGTTGATCCTATAGAATTTAAACAACTTCATGCTGTTTATCGGATTTTAGGTCCAACAAAATATGTTGATATTATGATGTCTTCTAAAGAGTTATTTGTCAAATCCATGAGGAGGTCCTTCCCCAACATACGTGATGAATCTTTGGGGGAGTTAATTGATATTGCTAATTTAGTAAAATACGAGATGGAGAACATGCCAACTGATAGTATGGAACTTATCTCGCTTTATGGTAAGCTAAAAATGGGCGTATCGATGCTACTCAACGCAAAAAACATGATGAAGTATAACTCGATGAGATTAAAAGATTTCTTAGAAGAACTCTTTCCAGGAGAAGAAAATAAGGATCTAAGAGCTGCCTTGCATATTGCTCCGGGGGAAGAATTAACAGCTATCGCCCTATTGGTATTTCTGGCATTTGGTATGGCAAAATCAGCATGGGGGATTAAGGGAGGATCACAAGAGATACCAGACGCATTAGTTAAAGCTGTAAAACAGAATGGTGGAAAGATACAATACTCAAAAAAAGTATCGAAGATAAAAGTAGAAAACAAGAAAATAACGGGAGTAGTTCTTGATGACAAAACTGAGATTAGTTCAAGTTCTGTGGTAGCTGCACTAGATGCAAACCAGCTTTACTTTCAACTCCTAAAAGGTATTCAAATTCCAGAAAAACTTGAAAGGAAATTGCGAGAAACATCTATTTCAGGTTCATGGTTCTCTGTTTCGATTGTAACTGATCTCAATCCTGCAGATTATGATTTTGAGGGAACCGATGTTTTACTACACAACACAAATGATGTTGCAGAAGCAGGAAAACCCAACAATCCTGAAAGAAATAGTTTTGTTGCTAAATTTAATTCGCTTCATGATGATTCTTACAGAACTGAGAAGGCAAAAGATAATCACCACAGTATCCAGCTTCTTGCTCCTGCAACAATTGAATATCAAAATTACTGGAAAGCAGGTAAAAAACTCAATAGAACTAAGAAATATGAAGAAGTCAAAGAGAAATTCGCAAAGAAGCTGATTGCACGGATGGAAACATACATCCCAGATTTGAGCAAGCATATAGTTAGCATGGATATTAGCACACCTATAACATATCACAGATACACTCTCAATCATCAAGGATCAGGTTTAGGATGGGAGAAAATGATCTTGTGGAAACAAAGATTGAAATTTGTTAAAGGGCTTTACCATGCAGGTATGTGGAGTTTCCCAGGACCTATGGTCGAACCATCTATTGAATCTGGAAAGAATGCAGCAGAGCTAGTTTTAAGAGATTTTCCAGAATAGAGGATAAAAAAGTCAGAAGGAACCATCTTTGAAATAAACAAACTGGAAATAAATTGGAAAAACGAAAGAAGACAAAAAATGACGTAGAGCAAGAAAGTGATTTAGTCAACGAATAGAAATCCTTCTTTTTCTTCTTTGCCTACTATTTCAAAACCATTTTTTAGATAGAGAACTTTAGCTATATCATTACCTGAGGAGACAGCAAATGAAACTTCTTCACATTTTTTCTCTTCAAAGTATTTGATAATCGTATTTCTAAATAGAACTTTTCCTAAACCAATTCCCCTATATTTAGGATCAATAGCAAAATCAACTATTACTCCGACACCATCTTGAGGATCCATGTTGATAATATATCCAACTAATTCGCCTTTATTATTCTCGATGAGCATAGAAATAGTATTGCTCAGTCTTCCATAGTAACCAGAGATTAGTTTCATCATTATGGAGATATTGTAACTAGAATAATTCTTAGAAAGAAGAACAACATTATCTATAAAATCAACATCAGAGTAAGTTTTGTTCATAAGTCTAGCAATTTTGTCAGTAGAGACTTCATGCAAAGCTTTTAACCTAAATTCGTGTGATTTTCGGCCTTTCTTCAATTTGAAATATTTGTGAAATTTAAGGAAATCATGTTTTTCTTTAACAATATATTTTCCTTCTAAGTCATACCATTTCTTTTTGTAATTTTCAAGAGAGAGACTCAGATTCATACGTTTGTGAACTTT
>JAAFKJ010000167.1 GCA_021399395.1 Candidatus Heimdallarchaeota archaeon | reverse complement strand
GAAGAGTTAATCACTCCAGCCCAGCATGTTCCTAAACCAAGACTATGAGCCTCTATCATATATTGTAAAGTAGCTAAAGCTGTATCTGACATATGATATTTTTCATGTACTTCAGGATTAGTTAAAGGGATAAAAACAACTGGACTCTGCGCTACAAATCTTGCATAAGGATGGACTTCAGAGAGTTTCTTTCGGACTTGTTCATCAGTTACAACTAAGAATTCCCAAGGTTGTTTATTTGAAGCTGATGGAGCCCATTGAGCTGCTTCCAGACATTTCTGAACTTTTTCTTCTTCTACAGGTTGATCTTTATATTTTCGTATACTCCTACGAGATTTTAGAAGTTCTAAAGCGTCATTCATTTTATTCTCCAATCAAAAATAGAATGGTAATATTAAAAATGTATTCCACTTCCAATAAAGAAAATATAGAAGAGGGGAAGACTCTCCTTTAGTGGCTTCGCAAATAATCCCTAATCTTTAATGCTGTTATAGCACCTTCACCAACTGCAGAGGCAATTTGCCAAGTAGAACCGCTTCTACAATCACCTGAAGCAAAAATACCTGGGACACTCGTCATGACAAATTGAGTTATAATCTTTTACAATTTACAAATTCAGCACTTACAGAAACTAGATAAAAATTGAAAGAAACCAGTTATTCTAATTAGAGATTAATTTCCATCAATAAAAGGGAAAAAACAGCATGACGACAATCTTACCACGTAAAATATTGTTTGTGTGGTAAGATTTTTTTGGTGATGGTTTCGTTGCGCCTGGGTCCCTTTATTTGGATATATTTTTAAGTTCTCAAATTTTAGTTGTTAATTGAAATCAGATGTCCTTACACGATAGAATCGAATTTGTGTTTATTTCTTTCATACACGACAAGATGTATAGTTTATTCATGGATGCTAATAAAATGCTTCTTGCTGCTGGGCTTAAAAAAGGTTATAGTGTTCTTGAAGTGGGTTGTGGTCCAGGTTTCTTTACACTTCCAGCTGCAGAAATAGTAGGGGATAAGGGGATAATTTATGCTAATGACGTTAATCCTTTTGCAATTAAAAAGGTGGACAAAAAGATTCTCAAATCAGGTTTGAATAATGTTCAAACAATGTTAGAGGATGTGACAGAAACAACTTTGAAAGAGCAAAGCATCAATCTTGTCTTTTTCTTTGGGGTAATCCATTCTTTAATGAACATTCTAGAAAAAACATTGAAAGAAATGCATAGAATCCTCAACGCTGAAGGATCGATAGTTATTCAAAAGGGGAAGCAGTCTACAACAGTACTGGTAGAGAGAGTAGAAGGAAGTGGGTTGTTCAAACTTGTTGAAGAGAAGAAAAGAATGTTGATTTTCGAGAAAATTTAATTAGATCATAGATTCTTTAGGTAATCACTTATTCTTAATGCAGCGATTACACCTTCTCCTACAGCTGAACCAACTTGTTGAGTAGATTTACACCTACAGTCTCCAGCTGCAAAAACTCCCGGAACACTCGTCATCATTTTCTCATCTGTTCTGATTGCTCCTTTGTCATCTAGATCTACAAGTTTCTCAACGAGTTTTGTATTTGGTTTAAGTCCAACTAGCATGAAAACCCCATCAGGTTTGAGAATGACGTCTTTCTTATTTCTCCTATCAAAAAATCTTGCCCCTTCTAGTGATCTCTTTTCTCCAATCATGAATTCCTTAATTTCATAACTTGTTAATGTTTTAATCTTAGGTTCAGCTGCTACTTGTTTCTGGATAACTTTTGAAGCAGTCAACTCATCTAAAATCTCTGTCACTATAACTTCAGAAGCAAACCGAGCCAAGAAAAGTGATTCTTCCAGAGCTGAGTTCCCTCCTCCGATAACCAGAACTTTCTTGTTTTTGTAAAATGGTCCATCACAAACAGCACAATAGTGGATTCTATACCCTAGTAAGTCAGCTTCTCCTTCAATATTTAATGTTCGATATTCACTTCCAGTTGCAATAAGCACTGTCTTTGTATCAAGATCATCCATTTGTGAAGTTGTTACAACAAAACCCTTTTCCACTTCTTTTAAAGCAAAAATCTTAGTAGCTTTGAGTATTTCTACACCAAATCTTTCAGCTTGAGCAGTAAATTTCTTAGCTAAATCTATACCATCGATACCTTCTGGAAATCCAGGATAATTTTCTATTCGTTCTGTGAAATTCATCCTTCCCCCCACTGCACCTTTTTCTATTACTACGACGTCTAAGCCCTCTCTTGCGGCATAGATTGCACAGGTCAAACCAGCAGGACCACTTCCAACTATAAGTACATCATATGAAGTTTTCAAGGGCTTGATAACTAGTCCTAGTTTATTTGCTAGTTCAGCGTTCGATGGTTCAACTAGATAGGATCCATCAGAAAATTCTATTGTAGGAATCTTTCTCTTACCATCATTTATCTTTTCAACAAGTAATGCCGATGCCTCGTCCTCATCGATATCTATGTATTCGTAGCTTATTCTATGTTCAGCAAGAAAAGTCTTGGAAACCTTACAATCAGAACACCAAGGAGTACCAAAGATTCTAGTTATCTCAACCATTATGCTCAAGGTACTTCTAGATTACTCTTTTTTTAATATTGTTACAAAACAAAAAAAATAATTATCTTTTCATATTCCGAGCTTAAACTTCTAGCTAGGAATTGGTAAGACAACTTAAACTTAGCAATTATTCCTTTTTTAAGAACGCTTTCTCCTTACTATTTTTGTAACAATGAAAGCCAAAGTAACTGAGATTATCACTGGTGAGAAGAATAACAACAACCATGCATATATCGGAAGGTGTCCCTTGTAATAACCCTCACCAATTGGTTCTGTTTGACCGTCAATTGCTTGTCTCATAATTGAAAAGGTATCAATGTGATGTTCTGCATTCAATATATCCTCTGTAAAAGGTCCGATGCCAGTAAGTATAACTTTTGTTTTAGTATGCCCACCAGTACTCCAATTAACATTAATCTCTTGGGAACGGTTGGTTCGTTTTTCTTGCTTGAGCTGATAAGAGTCGGTTTCTAAGGGGAGTTCGGTT
>JAAFKJ010000166.1 GCA_021399395.1 Candidatus Heimdallarchaeota archaeon | reverse complement strand
GTTTCTGAAGGGGCTCGATTAACTTCGTTGTAGAAAAAAATACCTCCTTCTTCCATAGCTTGGGTTAATGGACCAGGGATGAAAGTATCTCTTGAAAATCCTTTTTCTATTACAAGAGGAGGATCATACCATCCCTTCAGTTTTATTGATGTGAGACTATCATCGCCATCTACTCGAACAAATAATCTATCAAGACTATTAGCTAAAGCTTTAGCCATTTCAGTTTTTCCTGTACCCACAGGTCCTTCAATAATAATGGGCAATCCTTTTTCAATTGCCTTAATCATCAGCTTCAGCTCTTCTCTTCTTCCGATGATTAATTCATACATCTGATTAAGAACTTCTTCTGGTATAAAGTCTTTTTCTGACATCAATAACACTATTGCTAGTGAAATTAAAACTGTTATTGTTGGTAATTAGAAAAAGGAAGAGAAAGATTAAACTCTTTCTTCTATTTATTATTAAAGGATTAATAGTTCTTTGCTGATTTATCAGATTTGACAAAACCTATTATCACCAAACCTATCACCATGATTCCGCCAACTACTGCAACAGCTACACCATAAGCTTTGAAATCTATTATAGGACCCAAAGCGAATAGAATTGCTCCGAAAATTACAGGACCAAGTGCCGAGGAAACTTTGCCACTAAGTTTAGAAAATCCAAAATACTCTCCAAACTTCTCTTTTGGTGCTAGTTCCGCAACCATTACTCTTTGAGCTGTCCAAGTACCTCCAAGAGCTACACCAGCTGTGCATCCCATAAGTAGTATCATTATAAATGGAAAATTAAACCCAATTGTTATAGGAGCCCATAAAAAGATGCCTAAGATAGCTATAATTAAAGCAATTCCCCAAAGTCCTCCAACTAAGAAGAAAGCGTTTTTTGCTCCATATTTCTCTCCGAATCTTCCTATAAAGTAGGTGAAAATTACGGCTGATACAGTTGCTATGATAATGAAGATTATAGCAAAAAGATCTCTTGTAAGTCCAGCACCTTCTATTTGAAGAGCATCGGTAACTAAAGGAGTCATGTATGCAACAATCACATTTGCGACATCAGCTACAAAGAAGTATCCAATAATGAAAATGAACATTTGACGATGCTTTTTAATCTCTTTGAAAGTTCGTCCAAGTTGTCTGAAAGTATTTTTGATAACTTCTTCCTGTTCCGAGATTCTTTTCTTTTTCTGTTTCTCTTTTACGAAAATCAAAGGAATTCCAAATACGAGGAAGAGCGCCATCGGGATAACAAATATCCACCATTGACCTGAATATCCATAGGCTATAACATCTGATGGTTCAACAACTTTACTAACAATATCTCCATAGGTCAGAATTAAAGGAAACATTACTAATAAGGAAATTATTGTTCCAAGATAACCAAAAGCAACACCAAATCCGCCAACTTTACCAATATCTTTAGGATTAGCTATAAATGGTAACATCGCATCATAGAAAGCAAGACTCCATTGGTATGCAATATTTGCAATTACATAGAGGATTAGGACTACAAAGATGTTATGGAATAAACCAAGAAGACTTGAAAATAGTAGAATTATTCCAGTTAAAACAAGCACAAATGGTTTTCTTTTTCCTGTTGTGTCACTTAACGCGCCCATGATTGGCATTCCTATTGCAGTTATTACTTGCATAACACCTGCAACAACTCCAAACACTAAACTAGCTGTATAATATGTCATCCCATATTCTAGCTGTCCAATTACCAGAACATATTTGTTGATAATTAAACTAACAATGATCATAGAATAGATGGTATTGGCTAAATCATACATAGACCAATTGAAAACGTTGAGTTTAGATGTTTTAGTTTCTAGTTCAACCTCTTCATCGATAACTTCTGACATAGGTTCGAAAATAAAATGGCCATTTAAAAAACTATTCCCAAATTAAAGTAAAATTGCCTTAGAACTTCCAGAATTCGTTATGGAACTTCTTAACTTGTTTTAACATACTAACTGTATGATTAGAAGGTTTAGTTGTAGTTAGTTTCTTAAGGATAGCTGGTTCATTTCCAAGCAAACCTAAGATGAACTTCTTACTTACTTCTTTTAATTGATCTATTTTGTATCCTCCTTCAAGAGTGCACGAAATTTTACCATCACAATTTTCTTTAGCTACTTCATTCAAAAGATATCCGGCAGCTGTAAATGCGTTTGGTTCAAGATTGAAGATTCCTACTGGATCTCCCCCGAGTGCATCAAATCCTACTGAAACAAGAATAATTTCTGGCTGATATTGCTTAACAATGTTTAATGAGAACTTGAGAGCATGGAGCCAATCTATGCTATCTGTACCTGGAAGTAAGGCTACGTTGACATTGTAACCCTTACCTTCAACTACACCAGTTTCATTAGGAAAACCGGAACCTGGATAGGTGTACTTAGGATGTCCATGTATTGAGACGTATAACACATCCTTTCTGTGATAGAAAATGTGAGACGTACCATTTCCAAAGTGTTGGTCAATATCAACTATGGCAACCTTGTTGTATCCCTTATATTGTATGAGCCATTCAGCCGCAACTGCTACATTATTGAAATAACAAAAACCACCAGCTGAAGTGCTCTCAGCGTGATGACCAGGAGGACGAACTACAGCAAAACTTCTTTTTGCTTGATTTTCATCAACAAGCTGTGCTGCTTGTTTTGTTGCTCCAGCTGCATATTTTGCTATGAAGAATGTATGCTCATTAAGTGTTGTATCAACAGAAATCATTCCTCCTCCAGCTTTCGATATCGCTCTGATTTTTTCTAGATGATCATGAACATGAACAGAAAGAAGTAGTTCCTCATCAATTATCTCAGGCATTAGAGTTGTGAGATTATAACTCTTCTCTTTTTGAATCTCTGCTACTGCATTCATAAACTCATCTAGACGCTGAGGAGATTCTGGATGAGCTCTATCCATTGCGTGTTTTTTAAAAATCTCTGAGTAAATGAAAGCAATATCATACATTCATAGGGCATTATGTTTTACTCCCAATTAATCTTTTTGTTATTTTCTCAT
>JAAFKJ010000165.1 GCA_021399395.1 Candidatus Heimdallarchaeota archaeon | reverse complement strand
GAAGAAAGCAGCACAATATCTGAAGAAAAGAAGGAGCTATAGATAGAGTTCTCCTTTCAATACTAGCTTTGTTTGCCCTATAATCTCCACTCTTTCATTTTCTAGTAGTTTAACCTTCAGATGCCCCCCTCTTGCAGAGATTTGACTAGCAGTCATTTCATTTTTGTGCAATCTTTTAGACCAGTAGGGAGTAAGGATAGTATGAGCGGAACCTGTTACAGGATCTTCATTTATACCCACCCAAGGGGCAAAGAAACGAGATACAAAATCTTGCTCATTTGTTCCTTTAGCAGTCACCATAACACCTCTTATATCTCTATCCAGAGAAAGTCTAGTCATTCTAGAAAAATCAGGTTTAAGATATTTAACCTCCATTTCAGTTTCTACTTCAATGAGAATGTCTGTAACTCCTTCTGCATAAGCAGCACTAACATACTTGGTAATACCTAAAGCATCTAGAAGTTCATCGGGAGCCTGGATTTGCTCAGATTCGTTTTTAGGAAAATTAAGTGCTATACCACCCTCTACCTTTTTCGCAGATAATCTACCACTCAAAGTATCAAAAAACACTTCATCAGACTCTATACCCATTTCATAGAACATTACTGCAGCTGTAGCGAGTGTGGCATGTCCGCATAGATTTACCTCAACTTGAGGAGTAAACCATCTAAGAGGAAAGATATTCTCTTGTGCTACTGAAGATTTATCTTGCACACGAACAAATGCAGTCTCAGATAGGTTCATTTCTGCAGCGATTTTTTGCAGAGTAAAATCATCATAATCCTTGCTTAGAATACATACTGCTGCTGGATTTCCTTTGAATGTTTGATCAGTAAATGCGTCAATTTGATAGAGAGGAATCAACTCATGATTTTGTTCCATATTAACACGCTTCTAAGATTAACTCAGACTGTTGTTGAATTAATACATTTTAAGAATTACACTATCAATATGTGTTTTTTATATTTTTAAAAAAAATAGCTGATATTCAATAAAATTTATGAAGTCATACGGTAACTTCTTATTTATGAAACGAAAAGCAATTATTGTTTCAACAGTCTTTCTATTTTCCATTTTGATGCTACAGATGAGCTCAATGATGATTTTAACATCTTTGGCACAAGATGACACAGGTTTTGAGATTGAGTTTGTCGAACAGACAGTTTCTCAACCAGAACAACCTTTTGTTGATTCTGCTCGAACTTTTGTTTTACACTTCGAAACTAAGCGTGCTTTCAATAACTATGTAGCGAAAAATGATCCCTATTTAGTTTTTGAAAACCTTAAAATGGTTGTAGAAGAAGATTTGTTAAGCAAAAAGAACAATTATTATAAAATTACAGGCGTAGATCGTGTTTTTGATCTTACCAATTCAAAAATAGAATTCTCAGGATCTATGGCTGATGTTGATGATGGAGACGCCGTGAATACTATCACATCACGAGATTTGATTAACCTAGAACCTCTTTGGGATTTAGGCTACAAAGGTGGAACAACTGTCGTATATGATGTTGATTCTGGAATCAGACAAGATCATGTTGACTTTGCAGGCAGAATTGATTTAGCTAACAGTCAATCTTTCTTACTTGAAATCTACGGATATGGTGGCAACGACTATTCTATTGAAGATTCAGGTGGTCATGGTACACATACTGCTGGTATAGCAACTGGTGCTGGAATCGGTAATGCCGATTATATAGGTATGGCGCCTGAAGCTGGCATTCTAGTAGCCAGAGTAGCTGGAGCTGAACCAGAGATTTACACATTAGGTGCTTTAGCCGCATTGGATTATGGTCCAACCGTAGGAATTGACGTAGCTAACCTCTCATGGGGTGGCGGAGATAGTGAAGGAATGAGCGCTACTGAAGTAGCTGTAGAAGAGCTTACTGCTAGAGGTGTAGTTGTAGCATGTTCTGCTGGTAATGAAGGAGGAGATGGTTTCTTCACAGTTGGAGCCCCAAGTTCTGCACCAAATGTAATTTGTGTTGCAGGAACTTCTGAAACAGGAGGAATATACGGACCAAGTTCTAATGGACCAGCTGCAGAAGGATTCATCAAACCAGATGTAGCAGCAGCAGGTAGAGACATTTGGAGTTGTTCATATTCTGGTGCTAGTGCTTATGTGAGATATAGTGGAACCTCAATGGCTGCACCACATATTGCTGGAGGAGTAGCAGTACTCATTGATGCACTTAAAGATCAAGGAATCACATATGATCCTGGTTTGATTAAAGCTGCAATTATGAAATCTGCAGATCCAGGTTTTCAGTCAGTTTTGAGTTATGGAGCTGGTATTCCTGATTTTTATGACGCATATCAAAGAATATTGGCTGCACCAACTAACGGTTCAGGTTTTCCTGCAATCATATGGGCAATTCCTGATTATCCAATCTCAACATACAAGATTTTACCACAAGGCTTTCATGCTGAATTATTTGTTGAGTCTGTCTCTTCAACTCCATGGAATGACTTACCTCCAGTAATAACTGGAAATATCAGTTCAATAATAAACCTAAATACAACTGCTTGGACTGGGCCATGGACTAAGAATTATTATCTCTCAATTGATATTGCAGATGATGCAGTTCTTGGTGTCTATGAAGGAGATATTACTTTCGAAACAGCAAATAGTGTATCCGCTTCTACCAATATTAAAATCACTGTTGTTGAGGGCAAAGGAAAGATTCTCTATGCTAAAATGTTCACATCTTGGGGTATTGATAATTTCCTAGGTCAATTTAGATTAGCTAATGAAGATTTATTGTCCAAAGGTTTTGCACTCAATGAATACAAATGGTGGAATATTACAGGTGAAGCTAATGTTATCACAGAAGAATTACTTAGTGATTATGAGGCGATTTGGTTAGCAGATCCGTTCGATAGAGATTTTGATATTAATCTGGATTTAGTAGGATATACAGAGATTACAGATAGTGAGATTTTAGCAATTCAAAACTTCGTCGCTGGTGGAGGAGGATTGATGATCGAATTCTTAGGACTATCGGAGGAAGACATTCCATCCCTGGGAAAAACCATTATCTCTGGAAACAATATCACAAGACTGAACGAATTACTGTCTCCATTTGATATTACTGCAGATCCTGATCCATTTGTCTTTAGTAGTGCGCAAAAAGCAAGAGTTGTTCAAGCACATGCCATTACAGATGGAGTAGAATACATTGATCATTATGGTACAGATTTATCTGTAGGTGCAAATGCACAAATTCTTGTCGAATACAATAATCAAGGTATGACCGCAATTCACGAGAATTCTAATGGTGGTAGAGTTGTTATAGTATCAACTAACTTCTTCATGGACACTTCTGGCTACCAAGATCTATATAACTCAGGTACTGCTAATGCTCTATTTACTCAGAACATGTTTGAATGGTTAACTGCTGATGAGAAGTTACAAGGTAGTTTTGTATTCGATGCCACAGGCGCTGACTTTACTATTGAATCACTAAATCCAGCTGCTGTATTATCTGCAACAATGACAATCGGCACCTCAACTTCATCCGTCTCTCTAGTTGATGAAGGAGGAGGATTGTACAGTTATCGTCTGGATTACGCAGTAGAAGGCAGATATACTTTAAGAGTGACTAGTGTAGATGACAAATATCTTGGACAAATACTCTATGATGTAACTGCTCCTGAAGTATATTCAACTAACTGGGTTAACAACACAGTTCCTGCCGGAGCCAGGTTAGATTTTGTTATTGAAGATGAGATTTCAAATCTTGTGAGTCTCTATGCAAAAGCTAATGGTGAAACAAATATACAAATGATAGGATCTGGCCAAACAAGAACGTTCAGTCTATTTACTAGCATTTTGAATGCAGATGAAACCAACACACTAGAAGTATATGCAACAGATGAAAACGGAAATATTCTTCTAACAACTTTCATTATACCTTTAGGTGGAGTTGAGACTACTACAACAACTCCAACTGATGATGGATCTTTACCCTTGATAGGAGTACTAATTGGTTTAATGTCTGCTGCAGTTGCTATTGTTGTAAACAGAAGAAAGCAATAATTTCTTCTGTTTCTCTTTTATTTTT
>JAAFKJ010000164.1 GCA_021399395.1 Candidatus Heimdallarchaeota archaeon | reverse complement strand
GACAATCGAAAGGATTACGGTAAACTTGATGTCATCTATGGTGCAAGAACCTCAAAGGATCTTTGTTATAAACAAGAGTTTATAGAGATGTCAGAAATGGACAATTTAGAGACACATCTCTCTATAGATGTTGAGGAGGAAGGATGGAACCATTTTGTTGGTTTTGTTCCTACTAATCTTCTGAGATTAAAACCATCACCTGAAAACACAATTGCGATAACTTGTGGTCCTCCAATTATGATTAAATTTGTTATTCAAAATCTTGTGGAGCTAGGCTTCAAAGATGAACAGATCTATACTACACTAGAAATGAGAATGAAATGTGGTGTAGGTATGTGTGGTCGTTGTAATATAGGCAACCTCTATGTTTGTAAAGATGGTCCAGTATTCTCTTGGGATCAAATCAAAGATTTAGAAGGAGATATGTAAAGGCGTGATAATGTATGAAGATCGGTGTTTATGTCTGTGAGTGTGGAAGTAACATTGCAGCTACTGTTGATGTAGAAGATATAGTAGAGCGAGCAAAAGAATTTCCTAACGTAGAAGTAAGCAGAGTTTACAAATACATGTGTGCAGATCCTGGACAAGAAATTATCAAAAAGGACATTGAGGAGAAAGGACTTGATAGAATTGTAATAGCTGCTTGTTCTCCTCGAATGCATGAACCAACTTTTAGAGCTGTTTTAGAGGACAAGGGGTTGAATCCTTATGTTCTTGAAATTGTTAATATCAGAGAGCAGGTATCTTGGGTTCATGAAAATAAAGAAGAGGGAACTGAAAAAGCTGCATCACTTCTAAAAGGAGCAGTTCTTCGTATTGCTTTAATGGAACCACTCGAAAGGAAAAAAGTTGGTGTAACTCACAAAGCACTTGTCATTGGAGGAGGTATTGCTGGTATTCAAGCTTCTTTAGATTTAGCAGATATGGGATTCAAAACCACACTTGTTGAAAAAACATCATCCATAGGAGGGAAGATGGCGCAAATGGATAAAACTTTTCCAACCTTGGACTGTTCTCAATGTATTTTAAGTCCAAAAATGGTTGATGTTGGACGACACCCAAATATAGAGTTATTATCTCTCAGCGAAGTCGTTGAAGTAGATGGATACGTTGGTAATTTTAAGGTTAAGATTAAGAAAAATCCTCGTTACGTTTTAGAAGAAAAATGTACATTGTGTGATGATTGTGTTCCCGTATGTCCTGTAATCGTACATGATGAATACAATCAAGGTTTTGCACCAAGAAAAGCTATCTACATAGCTTATCCACAAGCAATCCCTGCATCGTATGTCATTGATCCTGATGCTTGTTTAGGAATTGATCCCCTCATATGTTCTAAGTGTAAAGATGTATGTGGTCCCGAAGCTATTGATTTTGATATGCAACCTGAGATAATAGAAGAAGAATATGGTGCTATTATTATTGCGACAGGTTATGAAACATATCCTATAGAAAACATAGGTGAGTATGGATATGGAACCATTCCAGATGTTATATCGGGATTGGATTTTGAAAGAATCATCTCATCTGGTGGACCTACAGGTGGAAAAATACTTCGACCCTCAGATGCAACTGTACCTAAGACAGTAGTTTTCATCCATTGTGCAGGATCACGAGACCCCAGTAAACATTTACCCTATTGCTCAAAGGTATGCTGTATGTATTCAACAAAGCATGCTTTGCAATACAAGCACGTAGTACATGATGGAACCGCGATTAATTTTTACATAGATATTAGAACTGCTGGAAAAGACTATGAAGAGTTTTACCAAAGAGCTGCAGAGGAAGATCATGTCATTTATATCAGAGGTAAGGTATCAGAAGTTTTCCAAGATGGTGATAAAATTCTCATTAAAAGTGTTGATACACTTACAGGTGAAACAGTTGAACTTCATGCTGATTTAGTTGTTTTAGCTACTGGTATGGTTCCAAGTGAAGGTACTAAAGAGATGGCTAGTCTTCTGAATGTTTCAGTTGGAATAAATGGGTTTATCAGAGAAGCTCATCCAAAGCTCAAACCAGTAGATACCGCGATTGGAGGTGTTTTTGTAGCTGGTACTGTTACAGGTCCAAAAGATATTCCAGAAACAGTTTCAAACGCGAGTGGAGCAGCATCAAGAGCAGCCGGTATTTTATCCCAAGATGAATTAGAAATAGAAGGAACTGTTGCGAAAGTTGAAGAATCACTGTGCCGTGGATGTGGAATGTGTGTAGAAGCATGTCCATATAGTGCAATTGAACTCAAAGCAGTAAACAAATATGGTCACACTGTACAAGTTGCTTTTGTCAATGAAGCACTTTGTAAAGGATGCGGTAGTTGTGCTGCTGCTTGTTTGAATGGAGCAATCAATCAACTTGGTTATACAGACGGTCAGATTCTTGAACTGATCAGTGCATTAGGAGAACAATAAGGAGTGTTGAATAGATGTCATTCGAATACTTAGAGTTTGGAAAAGAAGAAAAAGACTTCATCGAAAAAATAGAAGAAATTTCAGGTCAGAATGTCTATAGTTGTTATCAATGTGGTAAATGTTCAGCAGGATGTGCATTTAGCAGTAGTATGGACATGACTGTCAATCAACTTATTCATCTCATACAGCTTGGACAAAAGAGAAGGGTACTCGAAGCCAATACACACTGGGTATGTGCCAGCTGTTTAACATGCACGGTCAGATGTCCTCGTGAGATAGATGTAGCAGCATTAATGGAAGCTGTTAGAGAATATCATTTAAGAGAAGAACCAGAAAAAATTATAATCTCTGAAATTCCTAAAAAGGCTTACGATAAACTCCCAAATATTGCTCTTGTAAGCAATTTCAGAAAGAAGACAGGATGAGAAAATTATGGTACAATATTCTTATTTCCCAGGATGTAACTTGAAGACTAACGCTAAAGGTTTCGAAGAAACAGCTATTGCAGTAAGCAAGAAATTAGAAGCTGAGTTAGTCGAAATGCCCAAGTGGAACTGTTGTGGAACTGTTCATACCATGACATCAGATAATATGATGAGACGTATCGCACCAGTTAGAGTTTTATCTAGGTCCAAGAAACATATAGATACACTTGAAGAAGGCACTACAAAGGAAGTTGTAACTTTATGCTCAATGTGTAATAGTACATTAAAAATTGTAAATCATGAAGTGAAACAAAATCATGAAGACTTAGAGAAGATAAATTATCAACTTGAAGAAGATGAGGAATGTTACGAAGAAGATATGGAAGTTAAACATTTTCTCGAAATTATCAGAGACAACATTGGATATGAAAAACTATCTCAAAGCGTTGTTAAACCTCTAGAAGGTCTTAAAATCTCTCCCTATTATGGATGTATGCTCCTTCATCCAGATGAAGCAGCAATCGATGATGTGGAGATGCCTTCAGTTCTTGAATACCTTGTTGAAAGTTTAGGAGCAGAAGTCATAGATTCTCCTCTTTTCAAATTCTGCTGTGGTTCTTATCACATCGTTGATGAAGAACAAATAGTAGATACTCAAGTTGGAAAAATTGTAGAAGCAGCACGATTGCGTGGAGCAAATGCATTAGTTGTTGCATGTCCTTTGTGCGCCTTCAATATTGACCATCAGCAGAAAATAATGAAAGACAAAAATCATGGGAAAGAACCATTACCAGTCTTTTACTTTACACAGTTGATGGCTTTAGCATTAGGCGTACCACTAAAAACAAATCATTTTGAAGATCATCACATTGATCCTAAACCTCTCCTCAAAGAATTAGGATTAACTGGAAAGAAAAAGTCATAGTTGAGGGTGAAAAATGTCAAAAACAAAAACACAAACAAAAGAAGAAAACAAAACCCCTATGGTTAAGATATACATTATGGGTTCTGCACATGAAGTTCCAGCATCATTAACAATAATGAAAGCGATGGAATATGCTGGATTTAAATTCACTAGAGGAGCTGGATGTAGAGCAGGATTCTGTGGAGCTTGTGCTACAGTTTATCGTAAAGCAGGTGATTACAGAATTTATGCTGCTCTTGCTTGCCAAACACAAGTAGAAGATGGAATGGTACTTACACAATTACCATTTGTTCCAGCACCAAAAGGAAAATATGATGTGAACAAGGTTAGTCCTACAGCAAACACTATTCTGAAGTTATATCCAGAAGTTGCTAGATGTTTGAGCTGTAATGCTTGTTCAAAGGTATGTCCTCAAGAAATTCATGTTATGGATTATATACAATATAGTCTCCAAGGACAAATTAGTAAAGCAGCAGAAGAATCATTTGATTGCGTTCAATGTGGTCTTTGCGCAATTCGCTGTCCCGCCGAGATTCCACAATATCATGTTGCTACCCTTGTAAGAAGATTACACGGCAGATATAATATGATCTCTCCAGAAACTCTTGAAGCTAGAGTTGAAGAGATTGAAGCAGGATTTTATGAAGAAGGTCTCAACGAACTAATGAATTTACCTATAGACAAACTAAGACACAAGTATTACCACGAAAGAGACTTTATTGATCAGAAAAAGGCGTGATTATGATGATAAGAGGATATCCAGAAAATATGCGCAAAAGCATTGAGAATGTCAATAAAACAAGAGCAAAACGTTTAACCGAAATCAAAGCAGATCTAACAGAAGCTGAAAGGAAAGTTGTTCTTGACAATTTCCATCCTGATTACAATCCTAAGTTTAAGAGAGATATAAGTTGGGGATTAAATAAAGGTGATAATGTTCCTAATGAAGTAGTTGATGTAATTGAAGCTTATCCAGCTGTCCATCCTGACGACATCGATTTAACAAAAATTGACTATGACATTGGTGTATTAGTGATCGGTGCTGGAGGAGCTGGAACAACGGCAGCATTATGGGCACTTTATGAAGGCGTACCTGCAGATCAAATTCTTATGGTCACAAAACTGAGATTAGGTGATTGTAACACCGTCATGGCCCAAGGTGGCATTCAGGCAGCTGATAGACCTGAGGATTCTCCACTCATTCATTATTTGGATGTGATAGGAGGAGGTCATTTTGACAACAAACCTGAACTCGTCAAAGCTTTAGTTAGCGATGGTCCAAAAATCATCAAATGGCATAAAGAACTCGGTATGATGTATGATCAAAATGAAGATGGCAGTTTTATTGAAAATCCTGGTGGAGGAACATCAAGAAACCGAATGCATTGTTCAAAAGATTATACAGGAATGGAAATATTCCGTACTATGAAAGATGAAATCATCAACAATGAAATTCCCTATCTTGAATTTTCACCAGCTATAGAACTATTAACTGATGATGCAGGAAAAATCACCGGAGCAATTTTGTATAACATTGAAACCAAACAATATTTCGTTGTAAGAGCAAAAACCACTATTCTAACAACTGGAGGTTTTGGTCGATTGCATGTTGCTGGTTTTCCAACAACAAACCATTATGGAGCTACAGCTGACGGAGTGGTTATGGCTTACCG
>JAAFKJ010000163.1 GCA_021399395.1 Candidatus Heimdallarchaeota archaeon | reverse complement strand
TCGGAAACTTTTTTCTTCTTTTCTTTAGGAATTTTTTCTTTCTTTTCCTTTCCCTCTTTCGATTTCATTTTTTCAGCTGTTGAAGCCACAAAGTTTTTGGTACCTGTGTATGCTTTTTTGCTTGAATTACCTATTGCTTTGCCAGTTTTACTTGTTACTTCCTTTGTTTTATTCCATGCAGGAGACAGCTTTCTTCCAACTGAAGCTGTTACTTCTCCCGCTTTGAAAGTCGACCATTGATTTTTAATATCTTCTTTAACAGGAGTTTGCTCAATTTCATCTAGAGTTTTGAGAACTTCTTCTATCATAGGGGTAGTTATTTCCACTCCTAAAGGCATCTTCAATTTACCTAAAGGACTTACTTCAAATACAGGAAATTCTCCGTTTTGAACAACTGTCTTGAATGTACCTTTTCTCTTAATATCTAACATGTCGATTACTTCAAAAATTTCTTCTCCATCAGAAGCGGCAATTTCTTTGATTGCATTTATTCTGACAATCTGAGATGATAATTTGATGGTTTTACTTCCTAGATCATTGGTAATTCCAGAGAGACTAATTTTTTGTGTTTCATACTGTGAGGAGAGTGCTTTAAATTTGTTAGAGAATTCTTTTGTTATACCTTTTCTTGGTAGTGTAACCTTAAGTTCCTCCATTTCTAATAATTTTTCAGCTGATTTCTTTACGAACTCATCTCCTTTGATCACAAGCTCACTTGTTTGTTCTATTTCAAATTCATTATTGATTACGTTACCTTCTTCGATTAGCTGTTCTGCTTCTTCTGAAAGCATTTGCATCTTACAAGTGCGTAAAATCAGTTCATATTCAGCAAGCTCTTCTTCGACTTTGAAGAGTTTTTCTTCCAGATAAGAGTAGAACTCTGAAACATCAAATGATCCTGTTGCAAGTTTTTGATATTCATCACGTATAGTACCGATCTTACCAACGATGTCTCCTATTGTTGTCCCGTATATTTGCCCTTTTTCTAAGATTTCATCGAAAGACAAATCTTTCATGAAGGATAGTTTACTCTTCATCTCATCTCTGAGTCTGGGAATCATCTCTTCGATGTATTTCTTCCTCTTAGACATGAGAATTGTATCAAGACGCTGTAAATCACCATTCAATCTTCTTTCATTCATTTCCAATCTAGTAAATAGCCCGTAAACTAGCTGATTAAGGAGATAATCATTGACGTATTTGTCAACCAATTTATCAGCCTCTTTGGTCAGGGGGACGAGATATGAATATTGGTCTAAAACCCTAATATAATGAGAAGTGATTTCCTCAAAAGTAAAAATAGAGCTATCTGCATAGATCTCTTTAGTATTGTTGATATCGTATTCAACTGTTCTCAATATTTTGTCTGCATCAGTTTTTACTTCTTTAACTTTTTTAGGTAAAGGACGAAGAGTTCCAGGTATCATTAGATATAGGATATTCATATGATTGAAAAATTTTGTGAAAGTCTCTTACAAGAAAATAAAACAAGATTCAGCTCATTCTTCTGCTTCTTCTTCCACTTCAGAGGGTGAATAGTGTAATGAAACAGTGCTTCCTTTTGCACCAGATTGTACAGTAATCATTGGAGCTCTAAATCTATTTCTGATGTTTGTGTGAGTAATCAAGAATATCTGACTGAATCGTTTCTCTGCAACTAATCCTTCAATAACTTTAGATCTTCTTTCCTCATCGAGAGACCCTAAAGGTTCATCTAATACGAGAATATCCATCTTAGGAGGTTCTATTGGAGAATCTTTTGTTGGTCGTATTCTTTTGAGAAGCTCACTGATACCTATTCTCAAACCTAGACCTATTGCAGCTTTATCTCCACCAGAAAGAAGATTTTGACTTTTAACAAAACCTAGTTCTTCATCTTTGATACTCATATTAAGTGTTTTAGCTTTTGTAGGCTCAAGATAGAGTTCAGAATATCTTCCTTTGGTGAATAGGAAGATATAACCTCTAGTAGCTTGTTGAATTCCAGCTAGCATTCTGTTAGAAATTAAATCCTCAGCAATAAATTTCTCGACCAGAGTTCTAACTTCATCAAAAATGGAAATCTCCATATCAATTTTAGCTAACTCAACTTCCTTTTTCTTATTCTCTTCAATTTGTTTTTTTAGCTTCTCAATTAACTCGGATTTCTCTCCGATAGTGTTCAATTTGTGCTTTTTATTGAGTTCGTTTTTCTTAATATCTTCTTCCAAAGATTTGATGTGATCAAAGAGTTCACTAAAATTGTTAAGTTTAAACTTCTGTGCAAGTTCATTTAAGCTTTTAACCTTATAATTTTGTAAAGAACTTTGAATTAAATTCTCTATTTCTTCTTTTGCATCATTTAGATCTGCTAATTCTTCAATATCATTGATCAAAGATGCAAGTTTGTTGATGTCTCTCTGAACTTGGAAATTAGTTTGTTCCAAATTTTTTGTTTCAGAACGTTTAGTCTTAATTGCATCTTCTTTTTTCTTTATACCTTGAGTTAAAGCAGGAATATTCTGAGTTGATCTATTTAGAAGTTCCTTGAATTTTGACTCGCTTATCTCTTGTTCACAGACATCACATTGGGGTTTATCACTTTTTTCAGCAATCTTCTCCAAGCTTTTCTTTCTTTCTGAGAAATTTTCACGTTCGATTTCTGATTTGCTTCTTTCTTCATTCAAAATCTCGATTTCTTTTTCTATAGTTTTTTTCTTATCTAGATTCTGTTCAATTATTTTCTCAAATTCCTTACTTCTACTTTCAATATTTTTCTGGTTAATTGGTTCTTTAAGTTCAAACTTCTTACCAAGTTCTGATATGGAAACTTGCTTTAATTTAATCGTTCTGCCCTGTTGATCCAATCTTTGAGTTAAGCCATTAATTTCTTGAACTTCTTTGAAATCAGGGAAATTACTTATTTCGATTTGTAATCTTTCTACATCTGAATCGTAGATGTTTATATCCTTTTTAGATTGCTTTATTGATTCATTAGTTTCTTTGATTCCTTTTTCGATATCTTCGGTAGTTCTTTCAATCCCATATTTCTTCTTACCCTCATCTAACTTTAATTTTTTCTCTTTTATGATTTCTAGAGCTCTGTCTCTATAAAAATCAAGTTGAAAGAGTTCATAGATTATGTTTCGAAGTTCGGCTCCTTTAGCTTCTGCTAGATCCTGAACCGACCCTTGCCTGACTACCAAAGTATTCAGTATTTTTTCCTTTGTTATGTTAAGAAGAGCAGTAATCTTCTTATCGACTTCAACAACACCCTCACTGATTTTTCTTTTTCCAGAAATGGTTCCTTGAAGAGCTGAAGCGGCATCTATTTCTTGCAGATATGCTTGAACAGCCGTTTTCTGACTGTGATTTCGTTGTACAAGATAGCACTTGTTATCAAGTTCAAATGCAACTTCTACTTCTGTTTCTGAATAACCTCTTCGGATTAAATCATCCTTAGTACCTAATTCTTTGGTTGTAGTTGGATCATAGAATAAAGCATAAAAAATAGCATCAAACAAACTTGATTTTCCTACAGAATTTTCACCTTCTACAAAGAGCAATCCTTTAGGTAGAATGCCTTGGGATGGAACTTTGATGTCACTATAGCATTTGAAATTCTTTGCTTGTATCCACAGTATTCTCATTCTAATCACTCTCCTCCTCAGCATCAGAAGAAGAAGATTTGAAAACTTCCTCGATAATCTGAGCACCTAACTCAATAAACAATTTAGCTTGTTGTTCATTTTCTATACTTAATGATCTTATATATTTCTCAAAATCCTTGACGGGATCCTCAATAAGATAATCATGAACCTTCGCACCTTTTTGATAACTTATGGGGGCTCTCTTTATTACCTCTCCTGAATCCCATCTGAATTCAAGTAAGTTGTATTCATCTCCAAAAGTTTCTTTCTGAATATCTACTAGAATATCTTCCATTCCCCACCAGTTAGAAAGAAGAACTGCTCCACTGAATTTAATTTTCAGTCTTACAGCTGATTCACCATTATATTTCTTCTTGAATTTATCAACATGTTCTCGTATTTGTTTCTCAAAAACAGCGGTATTCATGTCTACCTTAAGAGGAAAATCTATCTGCTTCATTGAACGAACATTTTCCAGTAGTTTAGGTAATACTATGGGTTCTTCTCCCTTTTGAACTTGAACTTCCAATACGCTTTTTTCTTGATTTCTTTCTGCGAAAGTATATCTAGCTGTACTTCCAACCTGCCATGCGTTCTTCTTGATCTTTCTTTGTTTATGATCATGACCCAATGCAACATAATCGTATTTGTATTGTAAGATCAATTCATGTAAATCTAAACCTCTAACCATTCCATGAACAACTGCAATAGATATTTTAGCTGGGTCTGGTTGTTGATTGTTTCTTAACCATTCCTCATATGCTTTTGCCCAATTTTCTAATTTACCAAATTGGAAATATGGGAACAAATAGAAATTTACGTCTTTGAACTCTTTCACTAAAGGAGTATTATTTCGTATAGCGTCCTTTAATTCATAAGTTGTGAAAACATGAACATTTTCCGGAAAAGCAGCTTCAATAAACTCTAAGGTGCTATAGTTTCTTGTAAGATAGGTTCCATGATTCCCATCTATTATAATCAATGGAATCTTATTTGTAGTTTTCTTGAAAAACTTCTTTAGAGATTTAATTACGTAAGTACGAGAATACTCACTAGGACCGGAGAAATTCCTTCCTACAGGTACATCAAATAAATCTCCTGAATGAACCAAATAATCTGGTTTTGTTTTTACTGCAATATCCAAAGCTTGTTCAAAACCAAGACAGTAGTCTTCTTCAATCCATGTAACTCGTTGATCTAATTTCCAAGAATCTCGTACATCGCGATATCTCCTATGAGATACATGAGTATCAGAAAAATGTAGAATCTTTACCATATATTCACCATCTAAAGTGGAACTTCTGTTGATTGTGTTTTTGTTTTCTTGATTTTAAGTTTCTCGAAAGGTTTCTCAAAGAAGGGTAGCTCCTCCTCTATATACAGAGGAACATTACTAACTTTTACAGGTAAGGGTACATTTCTTAGAGAATTTGTAAGAATAGCTTCTCCTCTGCTTAAAACCTTAAACTCGTTTTCAAATCCAGCTATGTTATTACTCGCGTTAAGTATTGCCATTCGGATTTCTATTTCATTACCTAGCATCATGTTAAGCTCTGTATTTGTATTAGCTAGGATTACTGGTTCCATAGAAGATATATTCTGGGTAATCAACAACAAACCAATTCTAAATTTCCTTCCTTGTCTGGAAATATCGATGAAAACATTTCCTTCCTTAGACATCTGAGAACCTAGAATACTTGGTGCCTCTTCAACTGTTATCATCACGATTGGAAGTTGATCAACGGTTTTCATTTTATCTTTTCCAACAACATAAAGGTCTTTAATTGAGTATTTGCTGTTAGCTGTTTCACCTAGTAATTCTTGTGCAATTTTAAGTGGCAATTTTGAGTAGACTTGTTCTTTAAATTGATCCCATTTTGTTGAAGACATCAATGCTTGTCTTAATGCAAAGAGAGTTCTTGCAACCATTGTAATCACAACAAATTGTTCGCTAGATGAAAGAAGAGCAGTACTAAAATTATAGAAATGACCTTGCTCTAGATTAAAGACAATCTCTGCTAAATCGCTGTATTCGTCTTTAGTAAAAATCGGTGATTTAATTATCGGGTATAATCTTCGTTTTACAGCACTAACTGTCCCTGGAGCAAATCCAAGTGTTTCAGTATCATCTAATTCATCAATTTTTGTTATCCAATCGTTTTCTATACCTCGAGCTCTATTCATAAATCCGAGCATCTGGTCTGATACTGTCATCACTGAAGTTATATCACTTACATAAAGATCTTGTCTCCTAAATCGTATGGCCTTAGCAATTTTCTGCATTTCAGTTGGAATTGCGTCTAAATCTCTTGTTAGATAAAACTTATCTCCAAAAAGTGCATCATAATGATCATTTCCTCCCTTTAAAACAGAATTAGCTACATCAATAATTCCTTTTCTTTTATCTTGGAAGGGTAATCCTTTCATATATTCATCATGAACATCAACCATAAACACTGAAACTTTTTCTTTGATATCTTTATTCAAAGCCCAATTAGTTAGATTTGTTTTCAATGCTGAGGTGATAAAAGTCAACATGAAGAAAGATTTTCCTGCACCTGTTGTACCTGCAACTTGTACATGCATTGGGAGAGATTCTAAATTAATTTTAATTGGAATTTCCATACTTGTAGTGCCAACCAATAATTTTCCTACTTCAATATGTTTTCCAATTTCATCCTCTAACAGATCTGCTAGAGCGTCTTGGCATTCTGCACCTCTATATACTTCTGAAAAGTGAGGAGGTAAGATTCTAGGTTTCTTAAATACCCATTTACTTTGATCTGAATCATACTCACTGTAACCCATTAACAACCCATGGACTTTTACTAATTTGTCTGATTCAACCCTCGCAATGTAGGCTTCTCTGTTCTTCAAAAAATTTGCAGCTAATTCTGTCATATCACGAATACTACGAAGAATATTTTCATAGTTCATAACTCTAAACAAGAAATAACGAAATTCACCGGGGTGCTTGATTATCAGTATTTCACCGATTTGAAACCTAATATCTGCACATACAACATCTAAGGTAGATATATCACCTTCTGCTAAAACACCTATTGGTTCTGGTAGTTCTAATTCCACTCTTATCACCTTTCTACATTAATCCTAATCTTTTTCTTGGATGTATAAACATTTTGGGGTCTTCCCCTTTTTCTGTAAAGTAATCAATCATTCTTTCTGCAACATCATCTCGTTCAGGAAAACGGACGATAGTTGTATTATGAGCAAATGCCAAATCAAAGAAATATCCGTAATATCGAACATCTCTTGCTAACCAGTCAATATCTTTGAAAAGATTGATCTCATTTTCTGTCTCTTTCTTCTTATCTTTTGAAGATATATTTTCCTTCCACCATTTTTCATCTAAATCTATACGTAAAATAGGAACATCTGATGAGAAATGGAAGAGATAAGTGACTCCGTAAGCGGGAGGAATATGAGGTCGATCTTTTAGAATATTCAAGGTAAAATTGTCTCTTGATTTAGTTGGTACGCGAATAAACCACTTTTTCTCTTTTCCGAGACTTTTCTCTAAGTCAAGTGCAAGCCTATAGATATATGGGAAAGTGGTTGTTTTGCTTACTGCTACAACACAAGTTTCATTCTTAAAAGCATTCAAATTGATGTCACGAAGCAAGTAGTTAGGAGCTAATCGAGGTTGCTTCTGTCCTGGGTCCATCAACATATTCATCGAGCCATCAATGAAGAGATATTTGAAATGAGTATCTGAATCCAAAAGAGCTTTTGCTATTGCATATTCAAGAACTTCTCTGAATTGCTCAAACCATCCTCTTGGTGCATTTGCCCTTGGTGAAACCATCCACGATGAAAATTTCTTGAAGTCTTCTTTGTGAAGTTTTAACCCTATTAATTTAGCCACCATTCTGATGTTCATTTCAGTGGTTAATTTAGGTATAGGATCATTTGGTTTTTTATCCTTGAAAGCGGTTGCAACTATATCTCTCAGAACCCTTGTAACTACATCTTCTAAGCTCTCATTGTAATTGTAAAGTATGAAATCAAGAAACTCCTTCCACACTTCGTTTTTCTTATCTTCTCTTAGAAGGATTAACCTAGTTATTCCTTCAGGATGAGTACAGACCGGAGGTGAGACCTTTAGATGTCTAGTTGTACCTTCCGCAAAATGAGTTCTATCTGCAGCAAATGCAGCTGTAAGTAGATGTATAGAAATATCATTCAGAGATATAATGCTTTCTGCACCAGAACCATCGATTGCTGCAGAATTAAAATTTTCTTTTTTACATATTGATGGACAAGGATCGAAAACTTGGAGTCGTTTAGTTAGGTAATCTAGATCTTGAGTATAAGCTTTATCATCTTGTAGCTCAATAGACTTGAATTTCGTATAAATTTTCTCGAATTCCTTCTCTAGGGTCTTATCAAAAAAAACTTGCATTGAGAGCTCCTCATTAATGAATGGAAAATTCATTTTAAAACACTTTTGGAGAGTGTCTTAAAAGTGTAAAAGTGATTAGAAAATTAAGAAAACTTTAAATTTGTTGATTTATCGTACATTTAAATGGATTTTCAAAAAAGTGTACATAGAATATTTAGTTTAATTAACTCTGAGCTTGAAAAAAAAATTGATGGGAAGGAAGCCATCCTTGAAATGAAAGAAGTAGATTTTCAATGGAAACAGATGGAATGGATAGGTTGGTATATTGAGTACAAACTGAGGAATCTTCTAACAAAACGAATAGGTGGGAAAATGGGTCCTAAATTTGGAAATACAGTGTTTGACTATTTCAATGAGATACCATGGGATTTTAAAGCTCACATAGAGAATTCAAGTAGTCACCCCTGGATAATTCTAAATGATTGCGAAGCAGTTGAATCGTGTATTGAAGAATATGGAGGAATTGGTTACATAATTATCTGTGGGGAAGCTGAATTTGATGAAAATGAAGATTTTAAAATATGGCATCAAAAACTAAAGGGAGGAAAAAGTGATTATGTTAAGAAACGAATTGAAAGAGGTGCTCCGTCTAGAAAAAGGAAGAAATCATTCAAAATCAGAGATATTAACTTCATTTTGATAGATAGAGATATTTTGAATGAGGGAATCTCAAAGAAATGGATTGGTTACTTTCAGAAAGATATGCGCAATGCTGATGGGTCTCCTAGAAGATCAAAGTTTACATTAAAAGTTACTAAAGCACCTCTAACAAAACCTACCAATAAAACATTGTTAGACTATTAGATAAAATCCATTAGTTCGGATTTTTTTTCATTATTTTCTTTTTTTTCTTGAGATTTCTGTTTTTTATTGAATTTTACTTTTGCTTTTTCAACACTTGAGTCAAATCTTTCTGAATACGGCAAATATAATTCTCCTAATTCTACTTTGTTTAAGTTCCATTCAATAATCTCTTTCAAATCTTTGTTCATCTCAAAACCCATAAAATGCCTGAAAGAGCCTTTGGAGGCAGTTGCAGTTGTTCCATTCCCCATAAATGGATCAAAAATCAAGTCCCCTGGTCTGCTACCGAAATCTATACATCTTAAAACTACATTTGTAGGAAGTTTTGTAGCGTTCTTCTTAATTCCAGGCATATATTTCCTGTTTATAATCCATACATCTTCTGGGTAGTGCTCAATTTTATTAAAAAAATATTTCTTTTTGTTTTTAACAGCAAAAAGAATGTGATAATGACTTGAAACAAATTTCCTCTTAGTAAAGACTCCAAACTGATATTTCCAGATAATGTGGTTTACTACACTTAAATTATTCATCTCTAATGCAAATAAAATATCTTTCAAATTAGTCCACCCACTAAAAATCCAGGCACCAGCATCCTCTTTCATAATTCTGGGTATTTCTTTTATCCATTCAAATGTAAATTGGTCGTAGTTTTCAATCTTAACTTCTTGGTACCCTTCAACAACATTCTCGCTTTTCCTATTATACATCGTTTCCATTTTATGGAATTCTATTCCAAAAGGAGGATCTGCTAGAACCATATTCACACTTTCATCAGGTAATGCCTTCATACCCTCAATACAATCATCATAACTGATTAAATCAACTTTGAATTCAAAATTCTTTTGAAGGTATTCATTCTTAGCTTCTAACTTTGTCCAATCCATTGTGGGTTCAAAATCTAGTGCAGCCTTATTAGGGATATATTTACGCCTATTTCTAGATTTTTCTGATGAAGTCATATCTCAAGTTAAGTATCATTTTTCAGTATAAAAAGTCTATTACATATCACGAGTCAAATTGTGAAAAGGTTGTGTCTATTCTATTCAAAAAGTTTATATCAATCATAAAGAAGGAATCCTTATTAAAAACATATAGTGATTAAGAAATTGAAAAAGATTCAAGAAATCAGACAGATTCTGTCTATGACCGAGGGAGAAAATATTTTACGTAGATATTTTGTAATGAACGGTTTTGATGGAGCACTTACAGCTTTAGGAATAATTCTTGGTTCTATGGTTGTTACTGGTTTTGGACTTGATCCTGCAGAAAGTGTTGAGAGTGCAAAAATTCTCATCTCTACTGGATTAGGTGCAAGTATTGCCATGGGTGTTTCAGGCTTTTGGATAGCTTATTTAACAGAAAGAGCAGAACGAACAAAGGAAGTAAAAGAGCTTGAAGAGATCATGGTTACTGATTTGAATAATACAAAAATCACCAAAGCAAATTTCTGGACTTCATTGATAATAGCAGCTGTAGATGGAATCTCACCATTTCTATTTTCACTTCTAGCGATATGTCCTTTCTTCTTTGTTCTAGCAGGTTTATCAATATTAGCAGCCTATATCATATCCTTCTCAATAGTTTTTGTTGAAGTAATTGTATTAGGTGTCTTTCTAGGTGCGGTTTCTAAAGAAAATAAACTCGTCTATGCTCTGAAGATATTACCTGCTGCTTTACTGGTTGCAGGTTTGACCTACTTGTTAGAGATACTATGGTCTTAGTTCCATATTACTACATATTTTGGATAAAACTAAAGAATATGTAATCTTTATTCAAATTGATGCCTAAAAGTAAGAAAAAGAAGAAAGAAATCGATGTTATTATCGTTGGTGGAGGAATCGCAGGTTGTGTATTGGCTTTTCACTTAGCAAATGCTAGATTAAAAGTAAAAGTCTTTGAAAAACAATCAAGAAATGAAATTGAACACGATTGGTGCGATTCTATCGAGAAGAAAGCTTTTTCTTATTCAGGAATTCCTGCTCCTAAAGGTGAAGAAAGAAAGAGAGATAGGGATCACTTAGCAGTTTTATCACCAAATCTAGAAAGCATAATTCACCTGAGTCACTATGATTATTGGATAGTTGATAGAAAATTGTTCTTAGAAAGATTAGTAAAATCAGCTGAAAAAGCTGGAGCTGAATTCCTTTTTGAGACAGAAATTATTGAACCAATGGGGAGAGGTCAATGGGTAGTTGGAGTTAAGAAGAAGGATGGTAGCATTGAAAATGCTCAATTGGTCGTAGATTGTTCTGGCAAAGCTCGTATTCTTTCCAGTAATATTGAAGTTTTAGACTTGAATATCAAAATCGAAAAGGAAGATCTTGCAAGAGCTCACAGAGAATCACATGAGGTTTCAGAAGGAGTCATAGATTTACAAACCCACCCTATTGAGAAAGATATTCTTTACTATAGATATGGATATGAAAAGGGTTACAGTTGGTTAAATTTTGAAGAGGATAATATTTTAGATGTTGGAGCAGGGGTTGGTAAGGGATATTCTGATAGATCAGCAAAAGCAATTGTAAACGATTTCGTTAACTCCAAAGGAAATATTTCAAACGAAATGTTAAGAGGAGGGGGCAGAGACATAATTATTCGAAGACCAACCACAATGGTTTGGTATGGATTTTTAGCAGTAGGTGAAGCAGCATGTCAAGTAATTCCTAGCAATGGTTGTGGGGTCGGTTCAGCTATGATAGCAGCAAAAATAGCAGCAGAAGTTGTTGTTGATTCACTGAGACGAAAAGAAGTTTCCATAGATAGTTTGTGGGAGTACCAAGTGCAGTTTATGAAAGAGAGAGGAAGAGACAATGCAGCTTTAGACATGATGCGACGACAATTTCTTGCTTTTTCTGAGGAAGATTTTTCTTTCTTGATTAAGAAAGGTATTTTGACAAAAAGCGATTTTGAGAACTTAATCCATGCAAAATATGCAAGGATCGGTCCATTGAAGATGGTTATAGCGTTTTTCAAAGGCATTTCCAAGATAAGGTTGATGTTAAAAGTGGGTAAAGCTATATCGATGTCTAATAGAATCTACAATCATTATAGGAAGATGCCAAAGAAATATCATACTCGAAGATACCTTGAGTGGATGCTTGGTCAGATGCATTTATTCGCAAAATTAGAAGAAAAATAGGTTTTTTTGCAGTTATATTTAAAAAATGAGGCTGATTCTTTATTTTATGAAAGCTGAATCGGAAAAAAGCTTTCGGTTTATATTGAAAAAGATTATTTGTATAGAGGATAGTAGTGAAGTTACAATTGAATTAATAAATATTATAGAGGGATTGGAATGGGAGTTAACAGATAAGGATGATGAAGTGAGATTCGTATCTAAGAATCTTAGATCAAAAGGGAGTGAAGTCAATACGACAAGTTTCAGAAAGTTGTATAGTGGAGCAACAAGAAGGAAACTTCCTATTGTTCATGTCTTTCACGAGAGTGAAGAATTATCAGGAGCTTTTCAGAGGAAAGCAGTTGCAAGGGTTTGGAAACTAACAATAAGAGAAAAATTGTTAGGAATAAGACTGGTTCCATTTGAGGATGATCCCTATAGAGCAAAATTCCTGGAACTAGAGTTTCCTATGGGTATTTTCCAAATAAGGAGTATACTTCAGCTCTTTCCAACTGATGACTATTTTCAGGTGAATGTTGAACATTCAACTAAATATGCTAAGGCATATAAAATGTTTAAAGAATTACTTCCTTTCACAGTAGATAGAATCGTAGATCTTCTATCAACTGAAGAACTCGCTCCGTCTTTTGAAGCATGGAAAAATGATCCTGAGAGATATGATATCCCTGGAGTAGATTCAGCGAATATCACTTTAGCTAAGAAATTAGCCTCAGAGTTACCAGCTGCAGAGCTAGATATTCTGGTAAAAGATATTCGAATAATAATGACAGAAACAGATTGGGAAGAACTAACAGACAAACAAACTATCGATAGATATTCTCAGTTTTTAAAATATATTAAGAAAATACGCAAAATCAAGAGACAAGAACCTCCAGAAGACTATTCTTTTGTTCTTGATGATAACATCTAGAAATCTATTGCTGCAGTACATTTACTATTCTTAATTTTTAACTAGAAACTTGAAATATATACTTTTATATAGTGATAAATTAGCACACAAAAGACTTAAATAATATGTAGTGATACTGAGTTCGATAAACATTAAAGGTTTATTAGAAGGCGTAAGAAATGAAGAACAAAAGAGTTTATCTTTTACTTATGGTATGTCTAGCGGGATTATTTATTTTAGGAAGCACTACCGCACAAGCTAAGGTGGTTAAGGTAGATTTTGCTGCTCTGGAGTACATTTATCCCCCAGCAGGAGTATTTATGCCACCTACAGTTTGGGTTTCAGATGGTGGGGTTGTACATTGGGATGATGCAATGTTTCCATTCGTTGTGTATGGAGATATTGAAGGAGTACTCCAAGCCGGAATTACAAGGATGAATATTAATCCAGTAACAGGAATCGGTCACGCAATAGGAACAAATTCCTTTATAGGTATTTGGATGATCGAAGGAGATTTCTATGGTGCTGAATTAATTTTCGAAGGTGTATCTATAATGGTACAAATTGACGGAAAAATTTCAGGAGAAGCTGTATCTCATGGTACATTAGGTGGTCATAAGATACTATTCCAAGCTACTTTTACACCTGCAGAAGTTGGGTTAACACTTATTCAAGGAACTTTAACCATCCACCTATAATTCTTGCAATATCCGCTTCCTTTCTTTTTTTTGTTTTTTTGCTCTTCTTCCTTTCACATCCACAGTAAAAATAACAAATATAGACACAAATGAGACAAGGAAAGACCAATTTGCTTCTGTTAGAGAATAATGGAAGCCTTCCTTGATAACAATAGTTAATTCATTGACAGGGCTAGAAGACCAAGTTCTAACAGCGTTGGGAGTGTCTTCTTTCATTAAACTTGTTACTAAATATGCAGTCTGGATATTATCTCCATTACAATGAATCAAGATTGTAGAACCATTTCCTGTCACTAATGATTGTGTAACATTCCATCCGTTGTCATCTTCAATAATAATTACAATACCAAGAGATCTAGGGTATACAGGAGTTTCAATTTCAAGAGTAAATTTGTCTGGTGCGCTGGTAATTTTTTCAATTTCAACTCCATAATATCTATGTTCTATGTCCGCTTTTGTTGAGGGTAACGAAGAAATTAATCTTGTATTGGTTATATGAAAATCCGCATTAACAAAACCAAATAAATCATCACATATTTCAAGCTCATCAATAGTACAAGCTGTTATGAAATCGAGGAATAAACTGTTAAAACTAATCTCAAAGCCATGATTAGAGAGAACTGATTCATATGCTTCTGGTCCATCAAGAACATCAATTAGAACTAGATCCTTGATTATATCTATGCCATATTTTTCAGCAATGTAGAAGAGAAACATATAACCATATCCATAACTTGCATAGGAATAATAATTTGCATCAAAATAGAACAGAGATACAGAAGGATTCTGTGAGAAATAGTAAGCTGAATAGGTTGTATTAATTGTCATACCACCTTGCATGAAGGAATAATTGGACATATATCCTGCATAGTACATAGAAAATTCGGCTAATCCTTCTATAAAGAAAACTGCTTCATCCAAATCATTGTTAAATAGAAAAAGATGGTTGATTTCATGACACATAACACCAATAGTATTAATTAGAGACATCTCTGAAGAAACAAACACCATTTCTCTTTGATTGGAATAAGAATAACCAACTAATTCATTACGTTGTAAGTAATAACTCCCCACACCTTCAACAAGGAATACTGTAATATGCATATCACCGTCAATGTCACCCAATGTTCCATTTGGATGACCCATTAATTCTAGGTTTTTGGGATAAACAGTATGATCGAATTCTGAACTTAATATCTCACATCTATCTATGGCTTGACTTTGCCCCATTGAACTGATGGTTCTATTGTCCATGTAGATATAGCAATTATCACCAACTGAGAGCAATGTTGCACGTACTGTAAACCATTCATTAGTATTCAAATTTGCAGTCCAAAATTCTTCTTGATTCCCAAAAGACTCGTACACTTTAAGTTGATCTGCTACTTCAGTTACGGGAGTTTCAGATTTTATACTGGGTTTATTTTCCATTATCTCAAATAAGATATCACAAGGATTAGAAGTCGAAATATCTGTTCCAAAAGTGGATGTACAAATAATAAATAATAACAATACAGTACTTCCATATTTCAGCATTTCAACCATAGATGTAAAGGTTAAAACACTAATAAACCTTACTTGGACAATTTTCGGTCTCTTCTAATTTTTGCAATTAGGAACAAACAGACGATAGAAACAAATGTTACGAAAGCGAAAGAACTTTCATCAGTTATTTCTAATCTGCCTTCAAAGAAGAAGTAGTCAAGTTTTTCAGAAGGAAGTTCAGAAAGAGCATAAACAACACCAAAATCTGAAGGAGTACTTGCAGACATTAAACTTGTTATAACGTATGCTTCTTGAATCTTGGTGCCTTCAATATAAAGAGAGATCTGATCGGATTGTTCTGTATTGAAATATTGAGTGACATTCCATCCTGAATCATCTTTGAAAGCTATTGATATTCCAAGAGCATAAGGATAGGGGTTCTCTATAACAAAGGTGAAATTATCATGATCTCCATACACTGCCTTTACTTCAAATCCATAATAGTTATGAGTGATATCTAGTTTTTCAATCGGAAAGACATAACCAATAGGTTGTTGGGCATCTATTTTATAGTCAACGCTTTCAAATCCGTAAATACCATCGGCAAAAGAAGGATCATCTAGTGTACAAGCTGTTATCCAATCTAGATAAACAGTATTAAATGTCATAGTATAGCCAAAATTAATTAGAGCAGCATCTATTGCTTCTGCACCATCAGCAGCGGTAGAAACTAATTCTCGAGTGAAATCATTACCAAAGCGTTCGGCAAGATATGTTACAAATAAGTATGCTTGCCCATAACTAGCATCCCATAATGCCCCATATTCCCGTACAAAGTAAAGAAGAGAAATTTCTGGGTGATATGTATAAGTTGTAGTAACTGCATCTGTAACCCATGAATAATATCCATTATAATCCACATTATAGTTGGCTAAGCCTTCTAAAAGAAATGATGCTTCATCATATTCGTAATTTCCCCAAATCATGTGATTAAATTCGTGAGTTATTATCCATAAAGTATCAACAAGTGAATGCTCGGAATCTACATAGAACATTTCTCTGTTATTTGAATAAGGATTACCAATCTCGTCATCCTTATCATCGTAGTAACCTAAAACAGAATTACTACCACAATATCTACATAGAGGTGCTAAAAAGACTGTTATGTGTGGATCCCCATCAATATCACCTAAATTCCCATCAGGATGCCCAGCTACTTCAAGTGCACATGGATAAATAGTTGAATCAAATTCAAGACTAAGAGATTCACACATCGAAATTGAAGCATTCACACCTAGCAAGTCTATTGTTTCATTTGCCATATAGATATAACTCCAGTTTCCCTTTGCTAGCAGTGTTCCCCTCAGCTGTGTTATGTCAGGTATGTTTATCCAGAATAGAAATTGGTCACCGACTTGCTCCTCTACATAACTAAGTACAGGTTCCTTTTGAAAGGATTCAATCTTCTCAACTTGATTGAGTTTTAAGATACTTGTATCAGTTTGATGAAGTGTATCAGAAGAAACTGAAAAACCAATAGAAGAACAAATAAATAATAAACAAATTAGAATAGTAGGAGCTTTAAACTTCAATTTCATCATCAACTTTATGTCTTAAACACTAATAAATTAATCTAATTAAATTCTATGTAGATTCTACTGATTTGATATAGTTAGTACCAAATTGCCTATTTTTCTTAGAATCTCTGGATTATCTTTGGCAGTAAGTTTATCGCCCCCAGTTCCGTAAACTACGCCTATATTCTCTCCTCCAAAATAAGATATCATCTGTTCTACTGATTTGATTGCATTGAAGACACCAGAACCTTCAGGATTACTAGCACCATAAACAAAAATAGAAGCGAACTTCTTCCCTTGGAATGAGTGACCTCCCTTCACATGTAAAGCTAATAACCGATCTACGAAAAGTTTCAGCTGAGCTGAATAAGTAAACCAATAGATGGGTGATGCAAAGATAATTACTTCAGCATCAAGAGCATGTGGATATAATCCATTCATCACATCATCTTGTATACATTGGAGAGGAAAGTCCCTATAACACCAATAACAACTTTGACAAGGTTTGATATCATAATCATTCAAATGAAGAATTTTAACAAAATTATTTTTTGCTCTTAGCTGCTCAGCAAGTTCGCTAACTAGAAAGAGGGTATTTCCTTTTTTGCGAGGACTCCCATTCAAAATTAATACTCTAACCATATATCTCAATTAGTTACAACATTTATAAGAATTATTTAGATTATTGTTTATTCTTCTTGAAATGTATAGTCTTAAATAAGCAAATTACTAAAAACAGAACAGTATTTGAGGTTATTAACAATGAGTAAAACATTAATTGTTTATGGTACAAGATTTGGTGCAACAGAAAAATCTTCTGAGATTATAGCACGTGAGTTAAAAGAGAAATTTAATCATGAGGTTGAAGTTGTAAAATTGTCAAGTGAAACTGAGAACCATGATTTTTCCAGCTTCGACAATATAATCATCGGTTCCAGTGTTGCTTATTTCAGCTGGACCAAACGAGCGAAAAAATATCTTCAAAATGATTTCAGTGGAAAAAAAGTATTTGTTTTTGTATCTTCAGCTGGTTTAACTTATCCTGCTCTAGAAAAAGGTGAGATGGATAAATACGCAAAAAGAAAGAAGAGATTTCTTGATAGTATTGTAAAAAAGAATCTTAAAATCCAACCTACCTCAACTGCTGTATTTGGGGGTTGGATAAAGACTAGAGGAAAACCTGGTGAGTTTGATCTCTACAATTGGAAAGAAGAAGATATGGTTAAATGGTCAGAAGAGATAGGGAAACTAACCGGTTAATCAAATATCCTTTCTTTTTTATTTTTCATTCAAAGTTAAATTTCATAAACCACGCTTTATAGTTATTAGGTACTTTGTACCTTGAATCTTTATCAAACATATTTCTCAACTCAAAGAAAATCTCAGGATCATTTACATTAGTTATTTTCTCAGCAAGTTCATCGAAAATCTCATAACCCAATGTTTTCAGATTCTCAATTTCACCACAGATTCCCCATCTTTCCCAAGCTAAAACCTCTACTTTGTTCAAACTAGCAAGTTCCATAATCAACTTATTAAGAGCAAAGATATCTCCTCTCCAATCGCCAATACCAAAATTATCTGGTTTCACAGCTCCTTTCCTGAATTTTATCCATGTTCTACCTGCACCTAGGAATAGATCAAAGGGAAGATCTGTAGTGTCGATTGTCAAATTGAGCGCTTTTCTTTGTAATTCGTCAATTTGTGGATCTGCCATCTGCCAGCTCTTATCTTCTTCATTCCAATACTCGCAGATATAATGATCTTCATATCGTTCATCTGATAGAGGAAAGAAATACCTAGCAGCACCACTTCTTACTCTCGCTGGAATACCGTTGTATCTTAACATAGAAACTAGAAGTAAAGCGTAATCACGACAATTTCCAACTATTTTATCAATTGGTTTGCGTTGTTCAGTAAATGATTTTTCATCAATTGAAAAATATGCTTCCAGTTTCTCTTCCATTCGTCTAAGGTTTAATTCTTGATTTGGATCTCTTCCGATTTCTACAATATCTTTTGGTGAGATCCCATAATTCTCCTTCTTCATAATCCAAAAGATGTGATTGAATGTATTCTGCACTATCTCACATAATTCTGAGATAGAATCAGGTAAATCACCAAAATACTTGGTAAATTTACCTGGATCACTTATTTCGCTCTGTATTCTATAATATTCTAATATCTCTTCTTTCATTTAATTTCACCAGCAGTTGACACTCTAAAAATCATTTTAGAGCTATAAAGATGTTTGGAGAATTCAGTATTTAAAAATGAAGAATGGGAATGTCAATCTTTCCATTTTAGGGATTTCCACATCCCAATAGCTTCCTCAAAGTTTGTTGTAAATCCATTATGAGCAGTAAACATAATAGTGATGTTATCAAGTTCAGCTAACATTTCAATAGTTCGCTTTTGTTTTTCATAATCAGAACTAAAAATTCTAAGAAATGGTTTTACTTCTCCTTTCTTCAAACTAAGAGCATCACCAGTGAACAGGAATTCATCATCTATTATGAAAACAGTATGTCCAAGACGGTGACCAGGAGCACTTATAGCTTGAATATTAATTCCATCAACTTCAGTTATTTCCCCATCATCAAGGAAGTGATATTTCTCATAATCAGCTATTTTCGATTTCTCTCCAAGATGTGTTGTTGCATGACTAACAAGTGAAAGACCGCCTATATGATCAGGATCACTATGAGTCAGAAATACATGACTGATTGTTTCAGGATTTATTTCTAGAGTTATCAATCCTTTAGCTAATTTTTTAGTTGATGTTCCAGCGTCAATTAGAATCCTTTTGGAACCTTTACTATAAACAAAGCAATTAACTATTCCAGTACGAATAACGGAAATATTATCAGAGATTTTCCCAGTTGGGATCGGTGTGATGTATGAAAAGTACCAAATAATTAATGACAAGATTGCAAACAATAGAGCTCCAACTATTATGATTAGAATATAATACCATTCCATGAATATCTAAATTGTTAAAACTATTAACTAATATTACTCTTTTGCTCAGAATCGCTCAAAGGTTCCATAAATAGTTATTCTTTCATTATATTGCAAAGAGAAAAACAAGAAGGTATCTTATTACATCAGAGACAATATTGGAAGGGATAGACTTTATTTCCACTGGAGCAGGGTTTACTTCGAGTGGAAAAAAAGAATGAGAAGTTACTTTCTTCTCTTCATTATAATGCTCAAGCAAACCTCTGTTGCACTTAAAGGGAGTCTAAAAGATTAAGCAGTTTCAGTAGTTTCCATTTGTGTCCCTTTTTCAATAGTAGTTGAACAAAAATGACTACATCCTGTTTAAGATAGCAACGAAATTCCTTCTTCTAGAGCTCTTCTAATGAAAAGATTATTCTTCTTCATTCTCCTTATTTCTTCATCAGTATAAGGAAATATGTCTACATACAAATGAGATACATTGAAATATCCTGAAAATTCAGGTATTCTATCGAAATATCGCTTTTTATTACTTTTTTCAAGAATTATCAGAACATCTGCATCACTATACAACCCAAAATCCCCTCTTGCTATTGAACCAAATAGAACAATATCTACAACAGAATATTGGAGATCAATATTTTTGGCAATAGCTTGTAAGTCAGCTATTATCTTCTTTCTATTTCTGTATAATTTTTCGGCAGAACTCAATAATTTCTTCTGCATTGTCAATCGCTTCCTCTGCTTCCTGTTTTGTGAAATAATCCTTTGGTGCGCCTCTTTCAAAACCGTTAGGATTTCGTGTTGGGATATAATATTTATCAAGCTTCTTGCCAAGGTCAACAATTGATTCAGGAATCAAAATGTCACTTTTTAGAATATGAAATAGTCTACTGATTGCATGGCCCCAACACTCTAGTTTGTAATGAAGACATAGAGCTTTGGTTGCCATTTCAGCTGATTGCTGAGCTAAAAAACAAACCCCATCAAAGAATTCACCTTCTAAGTTCCATTTAGCTTGTTTGAGAATGTGTACAGCTTGAGAAAACCAATCTTTAGATCTGTCCATGTGTCTCAATGAAATAAAACATGTAATCTTATATAAATTTGGTTAATTTGAGATTAATTCATATTAAAAGGATTTAAACTAGGATTATTATAGCCAAACTTAAAGTAAAGATTAAGCAGGGTACACTTCGAGTGGAAAAAAGTAAAGAAAAAGTGAAGAGATGTTTTAATGACCTGATACTATTTTAACAATTTCTTCAAAGTGCTTATATACAAAAGAAAGATGTGCTTCATTCGGATAGAAAAAACCTTTACAATTGGGAATTAAGTTACACATTTCACGTCCAATAGAAATTGGTACAACCACATCCAAACCTCCATGCCAGAGATAAACTTGAAGATCTGGAGATATATCACTTAACTTAAAACCCCATGGATTTGCATATGTTTTTTCTTCATATGTTACTCCATCTGGTCCTGATCTAAAAGCTTCTCTAAATTCATTTGTAAAGATATTTAACAGTTTAGAATCCTGAGCTAGTATCCTGTCTGGTTCAGACATTCCTTCAAAAATCCTTTTCATAAAATCTTTAGCTTTATCTGGATCATCTAGTTTTTTCATTGTTTTTTTGACCATAGGTTTAACAAGAAAGGGAAGTCTACGGGAAATAAAAAAACCAATACGATTCGATCTCATCATCCCCTTTTTTGGCATATTGATTGGTCCCATTCCTGCAACAATAACACAACACTCTAACCTATGAGGAATTTTATAAGCACAGGCTGCAGCATATGGACCACCGCCTGATATTCCCTCGACAATGAATTTTTCAATTCCTAGATGGTCTGCAAGTTCGACGATATCATCAGGCCAATCCAAGAGTTTACGTCTAGGTTGAAAATCGGAAAGTCCAATTCCGGGTCTTTCAGGAGCTATCACATGAAGGCCAAGTTTAGTTGGTTTGTCTCCATGAAGAAGAACTTCATATCGGGAACCAGGATGACCATGAAAATGAAAAAGTGGTTTGCCGTTAAAATCTCCAAACTCAGCATATCCCAGCTTTCTACCATCACTGAGTTCCAGTGTCTGATTTAATTTTGCATTTTCGTACATACCAACTGAAACAATTCTCTATTTTTAAGTTTATTCGAGTTTAGCTTGATTCTTCTAGCAATAAGCATTCCTGAGAGTGGAAAAAAATAAAAGGAAAGTGAACTAGAAAACTAATAAGAATAATAGTGAAGCTGAAATAGAGTTTTGTTTTTAATTTTTTCATATTATCACCTTGTTGTGTATACTTCATTTCGTTAAGATTCATACGAAATTACTCTAATAATGAATAATATGTATTCTTAATAAAAATATTGTGCATTCCTATCCAGAAGCAAAATAGCAGATGTATATCATAAGACTCCAACTTTGCATCCATAGAACAGGGTTTACTTCGAGTAGAAAAAATGTATAAACTCAACTACCCAATGGTCTCCTTGAACTTTCAATAGCCTACACTCTTCAGTTTTCCTTCAGGAGCTGTATGACAGACTGCCAAGTTTACACTCTCTTCTTCTTTCCATTCATGGCTTCTAGCTAACACAGGATGTCCTGATCGAGTATGTTCTCCTGAAACTGCAAAGACTAAGCATTGTGCTTGAAATCTATAAGGAGTCAATTCAAGTGTGAGAGGAACATAATAATCTATATCTAATTCATCTGATAATCCTCTGAATTCTTCTAGTAAATCTGGAGTATACTTCTTTGCAACCTCTTCATATGGAAGAGTCTTTTCCAGTACTTCTTTCGTAAATTTTGGAGGATAACTCTTCACTTTTGAGAGCTTCTTCCCTATCTGTCTACCTATCTCATAATAGGTTCCTTTTGATTCTATTTGATGCATGTTAATCTTATCCCTTGTTTGAACAGTTATATCAATTTAGATACACTAGCAAAATTTCAAGATTTGAATATTTAAGGGCGTGAAAATGCGTTTTTGCGATTTTCAGACACTTATAAATCTAACTCAAAAATGAAGAGAAAAAGGAAGAAAAAGGAAGATGAAAAACATATTCTCAGGAATCTGCAAAATCAGACAACTTGATATAAAAAAAAGGTTAAAGAGGATTTGTGATTAAAGGATAAGGATCAGTATTAAGAGCCTCACCATAAATCACATACTCCCCAGAACCACTCCAATCATCGAAGTAATTACCTTCCAACAATATAGGGTAAAACCATATGTTGTTTTGTCCATCATCAATTGCTTGAGAAGTATACTCAGGATTGATAGTTTGCCAGTTATTGTTTATGAAAGCGTTGTGATGAATTTGGTTATAGGTTGATTCTTCTTGCAATTTAACACCCCAGTAATAACAATCTTTCAGTAGATTATATGTAATATTACAATAATCGCTTCGATAAAGTTCAATTCCAACCTCACTGCAGTTAATCATAGAATTCCAATTTATTGAGCAGTTTAATGACTTAAATACTATAACGCCATTTTGGGTATTTTCTATGGAGTTGTTCAGAATTTGAGTATAATCAGAGAGATACATATTGACTGCAACACCACTTGAATTAATAGTATTATTCACGATAGAAGCTGAAGGACAATCTCCAAAGTCTATGCTAGTATATGTAATAGAGTTGAATGAGCAAATGCTAATTTCAAGATTTTCTGTATAATGAACGGAGATACCTCCAAATGAATCTTCACAAGTTACATTAGAAACAATTACTTTATCACTATATACAATTCTGATATAATCAGGTGAATTAGTCACAATAATGTCTTTAATTAAGAGATTGGTACAATTGACAAAGATCATTTGAGCAAAATCTCCTGTATCTATTATAAGGTTCTCAACACTAGCGTAATAACCAATAATCTTTCCGTCAAAATAATTGTCTGAAAACGATGATAACAGATATTGATCCAAATTCTTAGCAAATAAATTCAATCCTTTTAAACAATCTGTAATTAAGTTGTTCTCAAAACTTATGTTGTGGAAATCACTGAATGCGATTCCATATTCAGTCATGTCTTTAATGAGATTACCCATTATCATTGAATCTGAGATCATGTAAAATCTCAAACCATCCAAACAGTCAGAAATGTTATTGTCTTGCATTATCAAGTTCTGAACATAACTTATGTCAATCTCTTCAACTGAAATCTCATTATTAATTAGGTTTACACCATTATCATGATCGATTCTTAGATAGGAAATTGATATTTGGTTATCAGTTATTGCTATGTTATTTGAATATAGAACGTCAATTTCATAACCATTTACGTTACAATCTGATACTGTGATGTCTTCAGAGTTGAATAATTCCAAGTCTAGGATATTAGTTTCTGTCAACATACAATTATCTGAATTCTGAAAAGATAAATCAAGATCCTGGTTAACATTGGAGATGAATATATTCATGCAATCTACAAAATCAATTGGTAAATATCCTCCCATTGGAGTAGGGTCACTTATAGTAATATCTGTACATCCTAAGAAGTATATTCTCCCATATTCACTTAAAGATGTTGTAATGCTCAAACTACTTATTCCTATAAAAAACTCCAGCTTCTTATCATTTACATAATTATCTTCAAATGTATAGAAGTAGATATCAGATGATGATTCAAGATAGATGTCAAAGCGAATCAAGTAGTTATTTCTAACTTCAGTATAAAAGCTATTATAGATATCTAGAGAGTGTATTTGATTATCATTTATAGTATTATTTTGGCTATTTCCAAGATTGATATGACATTCGGAACCTTGATTTTTCATGATTGTTATATTTGAACAAAATTGAATGTATAGAGTTACATCTTGTAGATCATTCTGTGCAAAAGATATATCATCTGAATCTTCAATTGCAAAAAACAAACCATAATCGTACTTGAGAACAACATTACCAATGAAATTAGTATCATAACTTGAGTAGATATAAGAATTCCAATTAGAAGCTTCTTCATAATTACTCAGTGAATTGTTAATCAAGTCTGTTGAGTTGCTCTTGTAGATATCGAAAGGTGTTTTACAAAGTGATATCGAGTTGTCAATTACATCATTTCCACTAGATTCAAATAAACCCAATGCTGTATCACATTTGTCTATAGTTGTCTTGGTTATTTTTCCTGTTCCACTTGTTGTATCACTTAGATATATCCCATATCCTTCTTCATGTGTAGTCTGTAAATAACAATTTTCTATTAGGAAGTACTTGGTGGTATTGATGATATATATACAATACAAATCATCTGTTGTAATATTATAATTCTCTATTCTATATGGGTTTTCCAGAGTTCCCTTTCCAGGTAAATTATACCCAGTAAAATCCTCGTCTTTCCAGATTAGAATAGGATCGTGCTGTACAAGTCTATTGTTCCACACTAAAAGTGAGAGTGGTACAAAAACTGATGCTAAAACAATTATTCCGACAGCAATGCCGGTTAGATATTTCAATGCGGGTTTCATTTTTTCACCATGTTATATTATTTGTTCTATTCTAATGAGATATTGGACGGGTTCATTTCGGGAGTAATTTGAAACATTTTCGGGAGCAATCATTCTATCACCATCTCTCCCGATTTAGTCAACTTTATGAGCGAATTTCGACCCCATTTTTCTTTAACAATAAAACCTTGTTCTTCTAAAGAGATCAGATTTCTTGATGTTTTTGACCTAGTAAAACCTGTTTTTCTACATAGATCTTTTTGAGCAATTTTGCCATCATTTTCAAGTATTGTTTTTAGTAAGACTCTTTGAGATTCATTTAGAAAGACTGTACCCATACTTTGTATTGCACTTCTTTCTCTCCTTCTCATAAACCATATAGTAGAAGTTACACCTATCATAACACCTAGAATTGGACTCAGAACATATACCCAAGTTAGATTTTTTGGGACATCAAATCTTACTAAATAAAATGGATTCATTGAAGAGGTTAAATTGCTTTGAGTCCATGACAGTATTAATCTTCGACCCATGAAGCTTTGTGATTGATTAGCTGGGTAAATAGACGTAACATCTGTATTATCACTTACATAGCATCTCTCAGGTAACTTTACTGATAAGTGATGTAGTTTAGTAGTGAAAGTTATAGTTGAGTAAAATTCGAAATAGTAATGATTTATACTCTCTGCTAACGGAAGATCGTTGAGAGAATAAGTGATGTAAAAAACCATTTGTTCTTTGTAATTAAGCTCCGATCTGAAGTTTATTTTCAAGTAACTATATGATAATGAATCTACAATTTTCTCATATTCCAAAGTTCCAATAGGATCTTCTACAATGATATTCTTACAAGAATGGTTTAACCAGAGACTAATAAAATCAGCAGAAAGAGGATTTTTATTTTCAATTTTGAATATCTCTCTTACTTCTATAGTATCAACACTTACAACATCAATTTGAGTATTATGAGAAATGACTGTAAAATCTCCATTACTGTTATATTGATCTTTATTCTGAGTGTGTTCAACACACCCTTTAGTTTGATAAGTTTGATTGGACACATTAAGTATTAGTATTAAAGAAAGTATAATCAAAGTTGTCTGAGTTAAACAATTTCTATTTCTCAATGCCAATATATTTCACCTTTTTGTTCAAAAGAGTTTCCCTTCGAACTCGTCATTGAGAATAAATGTAGTCCTCAATATAAGAAAAGTCAGTCGGGACTATTTCAAGACACGAATGAAACAAGAGGAGGAGGATAATTATCGATCATATAGTTGCAAATAAACTGGATAGAAAGTGATGAAATCGAAAGACGAAATGTTTAGTTTTGCCTTCTTTTTATCTGTTCAATATTAGCATTGATTAAACGTTTCATATTAGGAGTTATCGCCGAGGTATCTACATCAAATACTAGGAAAGGCACTCCATGTTCTAGATATATTGGTTTCAGAATAGCTTGTGCTATTTTATATGGTAAACAGTTTATTGGTCCTGTTAGTATAAGTGAGTCATAATCACTGTTTTCTAGTGTTTCCATACCTTTTCCAATTGTTGGAATTGCTTCTCCAAAAATCAGAGGACTAATTAGTGGTTTGGATTGTTTGTTTATTTCCCTAAGATTATTTCTTCCAGCAAACAACAGACCTGTTTTCTTAAACTTCCTTCTATATCTCTTTTCAATTGCATGCATAAGAGGAGGAGCGAGTAAACTAATAATATAAAGTTGTGAGGATCTAGTCCAGAAAGTAGCAAAGGCTCTGAGAGCTGTTGAAACTTTATTCGGTTCTTTTCTCCAATCTTGGGCGACTATTAGTCTTAAATTGATATTACTATACAAAGAAACTTCATATAGATCTGAAGATTTAACTAGAATGTTGTGTTTAGCATAAAGCTCTTTTAGTTCATTTAGAAAGAATGGACTATATCTAACGAAGAAATCACCAGTGATTAGCACTTTGGGTAAATTTTTGGGAGATTCCTTTCTTGGAATTGTAGAGATTTTATCTATTAATTTCTCAACATTCTTATGAAATTGCTTCAACTCAGTTGTGCATGATAAGAACTCTGACCAATAATCTTGGAGAAGTTGCCTACTGCCGTTATGCCCCACTACTTGTAAAGCACTATCTATCTCAACCATAAGATCTCCAACTAGTGCTGTTGCAGGTACATATTTGGCAATAGTTATTCGATCAATTCCTAAGAAATCAGTGAGTTGATCAAACCTAAAAAGGAACACATCCTTGAATTCATTCTTTTCAATGAAATGTAATAGATAGTTAAAGTAACTATATACAGCGCAAGGCGATCCCCCTCTGATCATGAAAAATCCAACTGCTTCCCCAGGTTTTCTATTTTCTATTATTGATAGCATATGTCCTATGATTATAGGTAAAGGTATACACTCTTTTCCTGAAGTGTATCTCAAACCTTCTACAGGATATTCAATCTTCATCTCAGTTGTTTCTCCCGAGTGGAAACCAAAAAGATCGAATATTTTCGACATTGTATCAGTATGATATTGAGAGAATGGGAAAAAGTGGAGTTTTACTCTCGGGTCTCTAATATCCAGTTTCTTATTATCAGAAGTTATCACAACGATTTTTCCACTCCTCTTTTTCACTTTAGTTATTTGGAATGGTTTAACTTCTGTTTTCTTCTTGGTTACTTGGAAATTCTTGATTATTTCAAGAAAAGCTTCTAGTCTGGTTTGTATTCCAGCATCAGCTGAATGTGCATCTAGTTCTAAGATCAGATAAGGTTTAGATTTCATCTCATTTCTCATATGATTTTGAACAAAAGCATCGATTGTACAGCTAAAACTGTTAATATAAAGTATGAACAGATTATCATATTCCTGAGCTAGTTCTAGAGCTTTTTGTGCGTAGTTAGCAAAGAACCAAGGAAAGTCTTCGGCAGAATCTTTACCCAGGAAATCAAAAGGAATAACAGTGACTCCCATACTAGCTAGTTTCTTAGGTATTAATTGGGACGTCTCTGGTGGAAAAGCGTTGTAACTTCTTCCCACTAATAAAATCCCTATCTCACCAGAATCTCTGAGTTTGTCCAAAGTTTCCTTCCCCTTCTCCAAAAATTTATCTTCGATCTGTTTTTGAGCAGTTATTGCTTTATGATATGCTTTGTTAGCAATATTCTTGGGAATATCAAGCTTTTCTACAGCCATTTTTACAAGAGCATTATTGTTTTCGTAACCTTGTCTAAAATCTAAAACAGGACTCAAAAATTCTAGTTCTTTGAAAGCTTGTGATATGAAATAAGGACTAGCTTGAGTTAGAGGACAAAAAGTTGAATCTCTCCAATCTTTTCCTGTTGTCCCGGAATGAACATGAGGTAAAAACACAGTAGTTACTTTGTTCTTAACCAAATCTAAAACTGCTCCATGTAAAATTTGTACTGGATAACAAAATGAAGCATTTGTCATCAATTCTTTATCATCATCGATCCCTGAAAGGATGATTTCATAGCCTAGTTCTTCAAAAAATGTTGAATATAAAGGATAAAGAGAATGAGTAAGTAGTGCTCGTGGAATTCCTATTCTTTCATTATGAGTAGGTTTCTTCTTTTCAGTTCCAGAATTGATACCGAATAAAAGATCATTTCGGATAAGAACCAAATCCTCTTTTTCTTCTGTTTTATCCGAACCTCTCCACTGATGTTCATATCTAGAACATCTTCCTCCAAATGGGAATTTTCTACCACCCACTTCATATCTTTCAATTTGACAATAATTTTTACATGCTTTGCAAGTAAAACTTCCTGAATGTTTCATTTTTTCTTTGATGAGTGATTCAAGAGAGGTATGCTCAGACATGCCTATGATTTCGTGTTGTTCGTATTTAGATTTAGCAATCAACGAGATACCAAAAGCTCCAATTAACTCTGGATTTGGAGGGATAATAATTTTCTTTCCAGTTGCCTGAGCGAAGGCATATCCAACAGCATTGTTTTTTGCAACTCCCCCTTGGAAAAAGATTTTTTGTCCAACAGGTCTTAGTCCTTTAACTTTATTCAGATAATTATCGGCAATGGAATAAACTAACCCGCCTACTATATTATCGGGTTCATATCCTTCTTGAGCTGCTGTACGAATATCAGTGTTGATAAATGCAGCACAATCTGCTTTGAATCTTACTGGACTATCTGCTTTCATAGCTACATCTGAAATATCAAAAACATGTATTCCAAGATCTCCTTTCGAACTTTCTTCCAAGAAAGATCCTGTTCCAGCTGAACAGCTAGCATTCATTGCATAGTCTACTGGAACACCATTTTGTAGAAACATGTACTTAGAATCTTGCCCACCTATTTCGAAAATAGTATCGACTTCTTCATCATAATATACTGCTCCTTTAGAGTGAGCAGAAATTTCATTATAAACAGCTGATGTACCAAGATAAGCACCAACTATTTGTCTCCCTGAACCTGTAACACCTACTAAATTTACTTTGCAATTTCCTGCTTGATCAATTAATTCTTGAATACATTTTTTAGTTGCTTCGACAGGATTTCCACTAGTTCGGCCATAATAGGATGCAACAACTGCATTATCTACAGGATCGAGTAATATTGCTTTGGTAGTTGTAGATCCTACATCTACTCCTAATATTAGAGATAAGTTTTTATCAAAATCCTTTTTGTTTTCTTTAGCTTCAATAATTGTTACTTGGTCACTAAATTGTTCTAGAGAAGGTAGTTGTGTAAAAGTTTTAGTTGTAATTAACTTGTAATTGTCATGTAGTGGTGATTCTTGGACTATCAAAGCAGTACCATAAGCTTCGAAAACAGAACTAACGTCTTTAATAACAACTTCTACACCATCTAATTCTTCTCGAAGCAATTTCACAAATGCATCGTTAAGAGAGATCCCACCTATCAGTAGTAGTCTCTTCAGTTCAACTCGAGATTGAGTAATTAACCCCATGACCTTACTAACCATACTTGCGAGAACTGATGTTAGAATATCCTCAATGGATGCTTCACCACGATTTAGTTTATGTGTAACATCAGATTTACAATGAACAGAGCAACGAGAAGCAAGCTCGATTTTCTTCCCTTTTTTAGCTAAATCTATTGCTTCAGATAAAGTTACGTCCAATCTATCAATCTGTTGAATGAAGAATTCTCCACTTCCAGCTGCACACTTATCATGTGAAAGAACGTTTACTATGTATCCTTTTTCATCAAGAACATATAATACAAAGGATTCACCACCAAGTGAAACCACAATATCAAATTTCTCATCATAAGAACTGATACCTTTCTCTATTGCAACAATTTCTGAAATTTCACCAAAAGACCCGCTTACATCAAAGAATCTCTTTTCTGAACTAACTTGTTCTTTAATCATTTTTTCTAGAACTTCTTCAGGTTTCCCTAAATGAGGATGTTTGGCGATGGAAGCCTTACCCTTTTCATCAAGAGAAACTAAGTTAACGGATACAGAACCGATGTTTACCCCTATGTACTCTGTAGTTATATTGAACACCTTATAGATTTGATAGATACAATGTAGTGTTTGAAGAAATAAACAATTATTTAAAAAACTTCCTCATTAACAATTATGAAAAAATGGAAAAAGTCTTTAAAAATCACTCTAGAGGGTTTGTAACAAGAGGATAAGGGTCTTCCACGTTCTCGGTGATCCAATCTATTTGATAACTTCCTGTGCCTGACCACGTATTCCAAAAATTACCTTCCAGAGTTCCATAATCAGCCCAGTTGTTTAACCCTTCCCAATCGAAAGCTTGGGAAGAACCTTCTAGATTGTTATCTATAAACGCATTATGGTGAATTGAATTTCCTTCTGAAAAACGATTAGCATACATTGCATATCCAGTGTTGTTGAGGAATAAATTAAAAACAAAACTGCAGTCATCAGTCCCATCAAGATATATTCCTATGTTAGAATTTTCTATAAAGGAATTATTTTGGACTAGAACGTAATCATTATAGTGAATACTCAGTCCGTAATAATTTCTCATGAAGGTATTATTGGTAATAAGGACGAAATCGGCAGAAGAGAGTGACATACCAACCCAATTTTGATCACAAGTATTATTAGATACTGAGACATTATCAACGCTTCCAATGGTGATCCCACTAGATGAACAACTAGATAGTTGAGAATCTGAAATTCTAAGATTCTCAGAGCTTCTTACCCAAATTCCATCATCACAGGAACTTACGGATAAGTTCTCAATAGATATATTTTCTGAATAGAAAACAGATAAACCAGATCTTGTATTAGAAATCGTGATGTCTTTTACTATAATCGAACTGCAGTTGCTTATTATTAATTGTCCAAAAGATAGTCCCTCCACTGTTAAATTATTTTGATTTACATAATATCCTAGAGGTTTTGAATTTACGAAATTATTAGTTACTTGGGGTAAATACTCATGGGGTCTTACACCGAAATAGAAACCACATTGAACACCATTAATTGAATTATTATTAAAGATGAAATTTTCATTTTCAAACATTGTAGGACCTGAACCATAAATATCATCAAATTTGTTATCAGAGAATATAACATCAAGTGAGTCTGACAGAAATAGACCTTTTTCACACATAACAAAATCATTCGAAAGAACAGAGTAATTCGAGTTTCCATGCCCTTTAATCAGCCCATTAAATACTAAGTTCTCAGTTATTGAAACATTTACACAATCATCTAAATACAATGAATTTTGATAGAAATAATTTTCCAGAAATTCCAGATCATATGTATATTCGCAAGTAATTTCTGTTTCTGAGAATGTATTGCTGAAGAATGTCATATCACCTGAATACTGTATTTTTAGTTGTGAAATAGAATTCTGAGATGCAGTTATGTTCTCGCTTTCTTGAAAATCAAGTTCAAGCAAAACATCATTGTTTAAGATACCAATATCAAGGCAATAAATGAAATCGAATTTAGCAATCTTTGATGAATCCGAGTAATTATTTAGCCAGATATTTGAACAATTGACATAAATAACTTGAGAATATAGCGGTAGAATCGTGCTGAGATCAATTGAATTATTATTTATGATTAAATCAAATAAACCGTCTGAGCAGGTATTAGAATTAACAATATAAGTCAAGTAATTCTCTACAGACTGATCTTCAATAGAATAATCATCAAAATGGTTGTATTCGATTCGAGAGTGAGGGGAACCAATAATTCTGAAATTAGATCCCTCATTGAAAACTATGATAGATTCATTTGAACCTACGATTGCAACAGTAAGACTTTGCCCTGTATTATTTGTAAGGGTTAATTTAGAAGAGTAAGCTGAAAAAGAAACATTGTTCATAATATTTCTTCCAACAAACGATTCGCTACTTCCGCTTAAAACGATGTTTCCTCGAGAGCCACTAAAATGATTTTGTGTCAATGTTAAATTGTTAGCATCTTTAGCATCTACATAGGTTCGATAATACTTATGAACATCTTGAAAAGTATTTCCAGTTATCAGAGTGTTATCAGCATGAGCCAAACTCACAGAAATATCGCACTCTTCAAATCTGTTGTTAAGAATCTTACAACCATTCACATACTCTACAGAGAGTCCCGAGTGATATCCAGATAAAGTGTTATTGCGTATTGTAACTGTAGAATCTTCTATCTCAGACAAAGAAATAGAAAAACCAACTGGATAGCAGTAGGCATGCCAAGTTTCAATCATAGTTTTCAAAAAGCAATTTTGAATTATGAAATGAAGTGTTGTATGGGTTATGAGAATCGCATAATTATCTACTGTTGTAATGTTTAGTTCTTCAATTACAAAGGGATTTTCTATACTTCCAGTACCTTTGAATTTATATTTGAGGAAATCTTCATCGCATTCGATTACAATTGGATCATGTCCTGTATAATCTCCTTGAAAATACACAAATTGATACAACAAAACAGGTATCAAAACTGCTGAAATTATCACTAATCCAACGAAGAAACTGATGAGATACTTCCAGTTGATTTTCATGTTTTTCCACTTTTTTTAACTTAGAGGATTGCTTACTAGAGGATAAGGATCAACAACACTAACTGTCTGCCAATCTATCTGATAACTTCCACTACCTGACCAGTCATCCCAAAAATTCCCCTCAGAGGATAAATCATCGTACCAGATACTCTCTCCTGCTCGATCTAGAGCTTGAGATGTTCCTTCAAGATTATTACCTATGAATGCATTATGATGTATGAAATGAGATGTTGAAGTTGTAGAGATTTCAATAGCATATCCAATATTATCTTGAAATAGATTGTAAGTAACATTACATCCTTGATTCATTCCTGAAAGCTGCAATCCTCTATTAGTATTTCCTATGAAGGTATTATTATGGGTTATAACGTAATCAGAATAATAAATTCTTAAGCCATCACCATTATTATAGAGAGTATTATTTTCGATAACACATAAATCTGAGGAAGAGATGTAAACCCCTACGACATTTCTGGTGTATGTAGAACCAGAGAGATGAGCTTGAGTTGAATCTCCAAGAACATACAATCCTATGTTAGAACAATCAGAAATGGATATTTCAGATATGATACAATATTCAGATTGAGTTAAGACAAAGCCATTATAACAATTATCAACTATAGTATTTGTTACATTTACATAATTTGATTTATAGATGAAAATTCCTACACTTGTATTTGTAATAGTTATATCTTCTATCGCAATATTGTTACAGTTCAATATGATTAATTGTCCGTACGTCATGTTAGTTAGTGTCAGATTATTTTGATCAACAATAAAACCCAATGGCTTGGAGTTTACTGTATTATTAGATAAAGCTAAAGCCCCATATGAACCTACACCACCATAGAAGTTTAGACCACAATTTTCCCCAGAAATTGAATTGTTTTTGAAAGAAAAACTCTCTGATGAAAATATGCGAGGGCCAACATCATAAACTTCAGTGAAAATATTATTTTCTATATATATTTCAGTTGAATGGCTATCTGTAAGTCCATATTCACAAACTTCAAACAGATTTGAGAGAATAGAAATATTCAGGTTTAAGAATGAATCAATATGACCATCGAAGAAGTAATTATTTGCAACATACGAGTTCTCAGTTTCAATAAAAGAAATTTCACTATTTATGAAATCATTACCTGTTACTTCCAAATTATCTGATTGTGAGCAATATATATCTGTATCAGAAAAAGAATTATTTATTATGGAAAGATTTTGAGATAATGTGAAGTAAATATGCATTAATCCATTATTGCGTGCAGAAATATTATTACATTCTTGAGCATAAAGATAAATCTCAGTACTGACATTTACAACCTCTATATTATAACAATAGATAAGATCTATTTGGATATATTGAAATGAAGAATCAACATCATATATCCAGATATCTGTACAATTTATGAGTAAAATTTGTGCAACAGTTAATAGAGAATCAGTGAGATTTAAAGCATTAGCACTCACAATCATATCAAAGTACCCATCTCCCGCTAAATTTGAATTAACTATATAACTATCATAAGCTGAAATACTTGTATCTCTAATGGAATAATCATCAAATTGGTTGTATTCTAATCTAGAGGATGGTGATTGAAATGAGGAGAAATACGCCCCTTCGTTAAATGTAATATTCGTATCTCTAGAATATAACAGAAGGATATTGAAATCGATTCCAGTATTGTTTGAGATTAAACTTCTTTGACAATATGTTAGGTAAAATGAAGCATTATTCATTTGGTTTCTTATCAAATATGCATCTGTAGAATAATCTAATTGGATTAGGCCTGTTTCTCCATCAAAAGTATTTGATGTGAGATTCATTCTTATTGAACTAGAACTGACAATATGATAGAGGAAATTGGTATTACTATTGTAAAAAGTATTATTGAAAATACCTGAATCATCAGATGAAGATAGAGATATAGCAAATCGACAAAATTCGAATGAATTTTGATTAACATCACAAGAATCAGTATTAGATAGCACCACTCCTCTGAAGGTATTGATGATGGTGTTATTGAAAACTGTTGAAGTTCCTTTGAAAACATTCTCTAGATGAATAGAAGTTCCTTCGGAATGTGAAGAACTAAGTAAGCAATTTAGAATTACAAAATGAGCGTTAGTTCCAAAGATGTAAATTGCATATGAAGTGATAGAAGTGATGTTTAGAAACTCGATTATATAGGGATCATTTTGTGTTCCGGTTCCTGCAAAATCGTAATCTAGAAAATCATCATTTCCCCAGATAGTGATAGGGTCGTGTTCTACTAGGTTATCATGAGAAGGTGGATTGACTTCACCAAATTCTAAGAGCAAAACAGGTACAATTATTGCTGTAGTAACTAGCAACCCTGCAAAAACGCCAATTAAATATTTCCAGATAGTTTTCATACTTTCACCTATTATTACATTTGTTCTTCTCGTTTATGAGATGTTTCTTTTGCGAATTTCGAGATAATTTTTTGACAATTATAGTACATATCATTCAATCACTTTCTCCCCTGCTTTTGTGAGATAGACTATTGCATTTCTCCCCCATTTTTCCTTTCTCACTAATCCTTGTTCTTCAAGAAGTAAGAGATTCCTTGATGTCTTAGCTCTTGTGAAATCAGCTTTTCTACCTAAATCACTTTGAGCAATTTTACCACCTACATCGTTTATTATCCCAAGAAGAATTTTTTGAGATTCATTCAAAAATAATACCCCCATATCTTTGATTGATTTTCCTTCTTTACGTCTCATGAGGAAATATGTACTTACAACACCTATGGATATTCCAACAATTGGTCCCACAATAAAAGCCCATACAGGAAGATTAGATTGTTCAAGCGAAGGAGGGTCAAATCTTACAATGTAGATTGGATTTATGGAAGGTATAAGATCATTCAAAGTCCATGATAATATCAGACTTTTACCTGCAACACTCTGTGTATAGTTAGTAGGATATACAGATGTCAACCCAGCTTCCTCATGGATATAGCTATTCTCAGGCAGTTTAATTGATAGGTAATGCTTGAGAGTGTAGAAATTTATAGTGGAGGAATACTCAAAATAATAATATTCTGATACATCTTCGTAAAGAGGCATCAAATCCAAATTATAGGAGATATAGAAAACTGTTGACTCATTTGTGTTTAGTGCTTGATTGAAATCGAATGTCAATTGACAAAAGGAAGTTGTTTGAATTAGAACATCATAATCTAATTCCCCTGAACCATCTTGTACGGTAATATTACTGCAAGAGTGATTCATCCAAAGATTCATTGTTGAAATGGAGAAATTGAGTTGATTCTCAACATTACAGACTTCAGTTACAAATACTTTGTCAGATGATTGAATATCTATTTGAATTATGTGAGATTTCATTATAATTGAGTCAGAGAGAAGATTATCGGAAGAATCTACTGGATCATTCAGGCCGTAGAGTCTAAGTTGATCATTTGGATTCTGCAATAGGAAAGTAGTAAAAATCAACAAACCAATTAAAGTAATGTTTCTTCTCTGCACCATCTCTATGAATCTCACAAACGTTCAAAAGAATTTCCCTTGAAATTCTACTCATTTGAATTATATTTGAGTTACTTATTAATATTCATTTGATAAGTTTTTGTGACATTTCTGAGACAATGAGATAGCTCTAACACCATTCAAATCGGACTGCTACTAAGCGGAAATGGATCAAAAATACCAGGTACCACAAAATTACTCTGGAGAGTGGATGGAAGAGGACATGTAGAAGCTTATTTGGAATTAGACTATTTCACAAAGTTAACTCAATTCATCCAAGATAACATTTAAAAAAATTAGAGAAATTGTTTAGAGTGTTGTCACATTTTAAACAATTTTTTATCCTTTCTCTTTCTTTGAATAGAGATTGTTATGATAAACAAGAAGATTAGAAATCCTGAAAGGTATGAAACTTCTGTTAGAGTAGGAGTTGTAGTTATTATACCGTTTAAATTGAATTCTATTGTATCTTCAACTGTAGTATATTCTAGATTTTCATCATACATCAAAACTGTAATTGTAAGTTTATCGTCTGTAACCGACACATTACAATAGTGATGTTCTGCGAAGTACTTATCTCCTGCAATAGCATATTCAGTTGCAATAGGAGTATAAAGAGGTGCACCTGCTCCACCGGTGGTAATATGAACAATGCCGTTTCTTGTGGTTCTATAATAGTAATGATCATGTCCTGAAAAAACTAGATCCACTCCATAGTCTATTAAAATAGGTTCCAAAACAGCTCTTATCACTCTAGAATCTTGATTTCGAGATTCACTTCTAACAGAATAACT
>JAAFKJ010000162.1 GCA_021399395.1 Candidatus Heimdallarchaeota archaeon | reverse complement strand
ACCTGCGAACCATAGGAAAGGTGAGTATTCACCTAGCACTACCTATATATCCTTACTTTCATATTTAAACTCGTAGAAAAATGTTTGTTTAAGAAGAAGGTGCACATGTTCTCCCCAAATAGTATTGTATATTCGCCAAAGCGCTTCTGGCAAGATTGGATAAGACTTTAATCCTCAGTAGTTTACGGTAGGTTTTATTAGAGATAAACATGTATTTAAATTGAAAAATACAGTGGAATTTAATATGACTGATTCTGAGGACATAGTCTACAAAGAAACCATGGTTAATGCTTACAAATATGGTTCAGCTGATGTTAATATTGTTATGAAGAAAATTATGTCAGGCTACCCAGAACTTAGGAGTAAAGCAAAAGAAATCCAGCAGATTTTGAAAAGGATTGTTGAGGAAGTCAATAATCTACCAAGAGAGGATATCGAGAAGATAGTAGAAGAAAAATATCCAGAAAGTATAGTGGAAGAAACAAAAGAAAGAGACTATCTACCTGAAATAGTAAATGCAACACATGGGAAGGTAAAAGTACGTTATCCTCCAGAACCTTCTAAACACCCTCATATCGGTCAGATGTTATCGTTCTGCATAAACCATCTAATAGCAGAGAGATTTGAAGGTAAAACAGTCTTACGTTTTGATGATACTAATCCTGAAAAGGTTCAATCAGAATTTTATGACAGCTTTAGAGAAGTATTAGCTTGGTTGGATCTGCAAGTCGACGAAGAAGTACTGGCATCCGATCACATGAAACTTTATTATGAAAAAGCAAAAGAACTTATTCTGAAGAATGATGCTTTTATCTGTCGCTGTGAGAGAGATTTATTCACACAACTACGAAATGAACAGAAAGCATGCAAGTGCAATCTAGAAAACACTGTAGAATTTAATCTTCAACTTTTCGAAGAGATACTTGAGGGTAAATATGCACCAGGAGAAGCGGTAGTAAGATTAAGAGGAGATATGAAATCGCCCAATTCTGTAATGAGAGATCCCGTGCTTTTACGATTATCAAATCATACACATTGTATTCAAGGAGATAAATACATTTTGTGGCCCATGTATGATTTTGAATCACCAATTATGGAAGATCTAACTAAGGTTACTCATATTCTAAGAAGCATGGAATTTGGAAAGATGAGGGAAGAGTTACAAAAAACTATTGCAAAGAGATTAAAACTCAATGTTCCAGAATTTATGGAATACCAAAGATACAATATCATTGGTGCGCCTACACAAGGTAGAGTTATCAGAGAATTAGTAGAAGAGAAAATTGTTACAGGATGGGACGACTATCGTCTAGTTACTTATCAAGCTCTGAAAAGAAGAGGGATTCAGCCACAAGTATTTTCAGAAATAATAAGACGAGTAGGTGCAACAAAATCTTCAACCAATATAGATTTTTCTTTGATTTTTTCAATAAATAGAAAAATCATAGAACCTAAAGTGAAACATTATTATTTTGTTGAAAACCCTATAAAGATTTCAATTTCGAATCCTAAGAAGAAGACTGTTGAAATTGATTTACACCCCCATAATAAAGAACTAGGGTCAAGAAAAATCAATGTTAATGACATTATTTATCTTAGTGGAACAGATCAAGAGCATCTTGATATTAATTCAGTAGTCAGACTGAAAGATTTATTCAATATTCAAATTCAAGAGAAAAAATCTGAGAAAGAATTAGTTGCAACAATAATAGGTGAAGAAGTAAACCCAAATTTTCCAAAGCTGCAATGGGTTTCAGAACCTGTAGAAGTTGAAATCATCAAGCCAGAAATGTTATATTTAAATAAGCGTATAAACAAAGATAGCATGAAGTATATTCAAGGTTTAGGCGAAAACAATCTAACTGATTTAAATATCGGAGAAATTGTTCAACTTGAGAGGTTTGGATATACAAAAGTTAATAAAATTAACAACCAAATTAAGATGAATTATATACACGGATGATAAATCATGGATTACGGATTACTTATTTTCTTAGTTTTTCTTTCAATTTCCGTGATAGTGATAGCAAGAGCTGTAGCAAGAAACAAGAAAAAGAAGGATACTCCGAAAAGAAGATACAAGCCATACCAACCAGTAACTCAAACACAAACGCCTAGATCCAGTCCACCTAATGATAGATCCGCTTATACAACAAGCCCAAATTCAGATTCTCGTGCCGCATATGCAAGTGCAGATGAATACTTCCGAGCAGGAATGTTCGATAGAGCAAAAGAAGAATATCTAAAAACAGGGAGAGTATTTGGTGCAGCAAAATCTGTAGCTGCAAAAGGAAGAGAATTTGTTACTGATTCAATTCAAATTATATCTAGATATGCGCCAGAAAGAGAAGAAGAGATGGTTCGAAACCTATCAAGATACTTCTATGATAGTGGAGAAACAGAAATTTCTGCATACATACTTTATGAAAAAGGTCTCGAGGAAGAAGCTGATGCTGTTTTAGCAACAATAGGAAAATCAGTGGAAGACATCGCTCCACTAGGTGTAGTTGAAGTCGCTGCTATAGATCAATCTTTAGAACTAGAAGAAGAAAAAACTTTGGAAGAACTAGAGGAAATTGCTGCTGAAACAATTGAACAGCAAGAAAAAACTGTAGAGAAGAAGGAAGAGGTTAAACCTGTAGTAATCAAAGAGAAGGTATCTAAGTTGCCTAAGAAACAAAGGCTGAAATCAGCTACTGCTGAATTAGATGACAGATGTAGTGTTTGTATGTCTCCGATTAAAGCAGGAGAAAGTTTTGTTAGATGTCCTTTCTGTGAAATTCCTTCTCATTATGCACACATTGTTGAATGGATAAAAGTTAAACCACAATGCCCAAACTGTCGTAAAAAACTTGTCGCAAGAATGTTTCAACAAGATTAGTAAAAAGTTAAAAGTGGTTTCGATATTTTATAGATATGGCTATGCTACCTCCATTTAAAGATAATATAATTAAAGAATACCTAGATGCGGATACACAGACACAGATTGCTGGTTTTGATTTAACAGCTAAAGATATTATGATTCTAGAAGATGGAGGAATTATTGACTTTGATAATTCCGAAAGATTCATTCCCGAACATAAAATTCTGGAACCGCAAAACAAAAAGTGGATTCTTGAACCAGGTGGATATTTAGTCAGATATAATGAAATAGTAGAAGTTCCATTAAACGCAATTGGTATAGTTCTCCCTAGATCAAGTTTGATGAGAATTGGAGCTATGCTCTGTTCTGCAGTCTGGGATCCAGGATATAAAGGAAGAGGGATTGGTCTTTTAATAGTCAATGCCAAGATTACAGTATTTGAGGGAGCTAGGATTGCTCAAATTGTATTTATTAAGACACAAGAAAAGCTAGATGAAGGCTATTCAGGAACATATCAAAACGAGAAGTAAATGAGTAAACTATTAAATTTAAAAAGCAAGTAAATTTAACATTTTAATAGCACTTCTTAAATATACAAATCTTGATAATTAATCAGCAGTTGGAAAAGTGAAGTTATGTCAAAAAAGGAAGAAACTCCAAAACCTAAAAAAGAAAAGCAACTTGAGGTTAAGAAAACAACTACAACAACCAAAGCAAAGGACGAGGTTAGTAAAACAGCTAAACCTAAAAAAGAGCCAGAAGATTGGATTGAAGAGATATTACCAAAACAGAAAAAAACCCAGGCTAAAAAACCAAAGACTGAAGATTTAAGCGATGTTGCAGTAAACCAGATTCCAGGGATTGGTCCAGCAGTAGCTGAAAAATTGATGTCATCGGGATATCTAACATTAGCAGCAGTAGCGCATGCATCACCTATAGAACTTGCAGAACATTGTGAGATAGGAGAACAAACCGCAAAAAGACTTATTTCAGCATCTCGAAGCCAGATTGGTATTGGATTCAAAAGTGCAAAAGAGCTTCTAAAAATTCGAAATAAATTGGTAAAAATATCAACAGGGAGTGAAGCTCTTGATACTCTTCTTGCGGGGGGTATCGAAACCAGTTCTTTGACTGAATTTTCTGGTGAATTTCGAACAGGTAAAACTCAGATTTGTTTCCAACTGTGTGTTACAACTGCCATGGAAAAAAGTCTTGGTGGACTTGAATCTGGAGTAATTTACATAGATACTGAAGGAACGTTTAGACCAGAGAGAATCGTGCAAATATGTAACAGATTTAATGCTCCTGCTGAGGAAGTCTTAAGTCGTATCAATGTCGGTAGAGCATATAATTCTGATCATCAGATGGTTCTAGTTTTGGAAAGTCCAAAATTTATAAAGGAGGGGAATGTAAAATTGATGATTATTGACTCCTTAACAAGCCATTTTAGAGCTGAATTCACAGGAAGAAATTCCTTACTCGAGAGGCAGCAAAAACTAAACAAGTTCTTGCATCAACTCCTAAGATTAGCAGAAGTATATGATATAGCTGTAGTAGCGACTAATCAAGTCCTTTCAAAGCCTGATGTATTATATGGTGAGACAGTTTTTCCAATTGGAGGTCATATCGTTGCCCATTCTTGTACAACTAGAGTTTTTCTAAGGAAAGGTAAAGGAGAGAAGAGAATAGCAAGAGTAATTGACAGTCCACATATCCCAGAAATTGAAACCGTTTTCATGATAGGACAAGACGGGATACTCGATGTAGGTGAAAGTTAAAACTTTCATAAACTTTAAGTAAGATATTCATGTTTCTGTTCTTTAGAAACATTTAGTCTTTCCATTATTAAATTGGTGAATAATTTGACAGAAGAAGATGGAAGTATTTCAGTTAGTGATGCTATAAAAATCACTGAGTTAGAAAACAAAGCTCAAAATCTACAAACAAAGGTTGATGAACTTGAAACTGCTAATAATGAGTTAACAGAGAAGAAGAATGCCCTGCAAACTGAACTTGATGAACTCAAAATAAAAGCAGAAGGATTCAGTGAATTAGAGACAACTAAAACAAATCTTGAGAATGAAGTTAATACTCTCAAAGATGAAAATGCAAATCTCAAAGAAGAGAAAGAGAATTTGAATACAGAGGTTCAAGATCTCAAAAATGAAGCTATGACGAAAGATACAGATTTTGCCAATATAACAAGAGAAATGGACGAGCAAAGTGAAGGGTATCAAGACAAGCAACATACAATTGACAAGCTACGAGAGAGCATGAGCGAACTAGAGAGTGCAAAAACCGAAATTGAAGCTCAATTTGAACAAGTAAAGGATGAGAAGGCTACAATTGAGAATAAATACAATGAATTATTGACCGATTCTTCAAGATTAGAGCAAATCAAGACTGATTTAAGAGATAAAGAGGAAGCCTTGAGAAGGTTCCAAATTATAGCTGAATCAGATCCCTCTTACGGTTGGCTCTCAACTTTGGAAAAATTTAGAGTAATTGAGCTCAAAAGATTAGCAATGTCAACAGGATCTTCAACACATGCCATTCTGAGATATGTTCAAATGTTGGAATCAGCTGGTTTAGTTGAAATAGAAATGCATGGTAAGGATGATCCGAACCCAACTATCAAGCTAAAATAGAAGAAACATTTCTTTCTATTTCCTATTTTTTTAATTTATTTCTGCAAGTTTAATCTTCTTTTCACGTTTTCGTCTTTATCCCAAAAACACTATGTATGAGGAAAATAACATAACAGCAACTGCAATCCAAAGATGAAATCGATACTAATTGACTGAACAAAGTTTAAAATGAGCATGAAATAAGTGGTAGTGAGAATAATGAATACAGAAGTTTTGTTAAAAATTGATGATGAAGAAGTTCCTTTGAATAATTTTCTTACAAAAATATTCACCAATATTAATTGGGGAATTGTCGAAACTCTCAAAGGTATTGACTTAGAGAACATTCATACTATACAAATCAAAATTGAGAAAACTGAGTGAAGGCTGAGTAACAAATTTTAAAACCAACTCTTTACCTTTATGTCCGTATGACGGCTAATCAGTTTTCTAGAAAAGAGATTGTTATAGCATATATCAAAATTCTTAGATTAGTTAACGGCTTGGTAGCAGGAGCTGCAGCAGCATTTGGAGTTGTACTATCTTTCCCCGATGGAATCACTTTAACTGCAGCTGATTATATTACAGTAGTTTTAGTTATTGTTGCTGGAATGTTTGTATCCTGTCAAGCTATGATTTTTAATGATATTGCAGATAGAGAAGAAGATGCAATAAATGCACCACATAGACCTATTCCTACAGGAAAAATATCTGTAAAAGCAGCGAAAATATATGGTTTCATTTTCGTTGGTCTTGCTTTAGGTACCGCTCTTGCCATTGATTTTTTTAGAGGCTTATATGGACTAAGTTTTGCTACAGCATTAATCTTCGGAGGATCCTTGGTGTTGTATGACTTCAAACTTAAGAAACTAGGTTTTTGGGGAAATCTTACCATTGGTATTAATGTTCTAGCGTTGTTCCTCTATGGTTCGCTACATTCATTTCTAGTTTTCAAAGAGATACCTGGTTTCAAATTTGCTTGGATTCCAATTGTTGTTGGTGTAGCAGCAGGATCAGGAAATGTAGGAAGAGAGATAATCAAAGGACTGCCGGATATTGAAGGTGATAGGGAAGCTGGGGTAAGAACTATAGCTGTTAAGTATGGACCAAAGATAACAGCTATAATCGCATCGCTGTTTCTGTGGGTTTTGATTTCAGGAGGTTTTACGGCAATTTTCTTAGGGCTCAACTATCTTGCCAGTGGAATTGCAGGATATGTTCTCGTATTACCTATTGCAACATTTTTAGCTATAGCAATCCTGTTCAATCAAAAACCTAAATGGGCTTACACAACCAAAGAGATACTGCTAATTCTATACTTAGTATTCCTACTGTTGTTTATTATAGATAAAATAATTTTTCTGATAATTGGGGTGTAGTCTTACTCCCTTATTCTTTTTACTTCGTAAACAAGTGGATTGTGTGCATCAGGGCATGCATGAGTAGAGACATCACCATCTTCTAACCAAGGAAACTCCGCTCCATATGCCATAGCATAAACTTTTGGTAGGACAGAGTAGAGAGCGTGAAGACAGATTTTTCCTTTCATTTCATTTTTGTCAAAACTTATCAAAATTTCATCTCCAACTTTGTGACCAGCTGCACAAGATCCTTCTTGCTTAATTACTTTCAACACAATATTGTATGCCATGGCACTTTCTTTCCTTCAAAGTTTAAATATCTATTCCCCTATAGTATGGTATGGTAGAGAAGATTGAGAGTGACATTCTGGTAGAAGGTGAAGGGATTACCGCAGTTGCCTTAGCTTATTTTCTGTCTAAATATAAAACAGATTCGAGTATAAATTTGGTTCTTAGAGAACAAAAAGGACTTAATTTATCTCATTTTAACCCTGGAATCATACTACCAATTTTCCAGTTACCAGATTCACTAATGAGTGCTATTTTTCAAAGAAACATTACTATTCTAGAAGAATTGAACACAATCACAAAAGATTTTGAGTTTTCTCAGAATCCATTAGTTCTGCTCTATCGAGATAAAAACTCTATTGCTAAGATGAATTTGCATCAAGAGAAATTAGAAGGCAGTACTATTAGTCATAAGAACTTAAATTTGGAAGAGACAGAAAGTTATTTTCCATTCATCAAAACAGAAAAAGAGATCCATTTAACTGAAATTCATAATTCTTACACTTGTTCAAATCCTTTTGATTTATTTACTTCCTTTCAAAAACTTGCTGAAGAAAATGATGTATATATCATCCGAGAAAAAGAAAGAATTAGTATCAAAAATAAGAGAATATTATCAACTGCTTCTACAGATTATTCTGGGAGAGATTTAGTTTTTACAACCTCGAATTATAATCAACACCCAACAGAACTGCGTACAAGTAACCTTGTAAAGGTCATTACACCCATATTTGAAAGATTTCCGAAAATAAATCTATTTGATGCATCTACTGCATCTTTTATGTGGCTTGAAGAAGCGGGTTATTTCCACATTTTCCGATCGTCTGACAAAAAGAGAGAAAGTCTAGAAAGTATTGAAAGTGATTTTGATGACATTTTCTCATTTTCTGGAAAATTGGAAATATTAGATGCAAGTTATAAGAAACTGGATACAATAAACACAATAGATAACAGCTTAGGTTATATGAATGACAAAGAGATTTTCTACCTAAATATTCCACCACATTTCGAACTCTCGTTAAGTCCTTTAGTTTCAGATAGGATTGCACGGTTAAACGATGAAAAATTAGAGATCTTAAAACAACCAAAAGCAATTTTCAAAATCTTTGAGAAGTGACAGGAATTATTCTTTAAATTGGCTTACATAATCGTTATAGTTCTTTCCTACGCTCTGACAGTATCTTCTTATTGTTCGCATATGATTTTTTAACAAAGACTGTGTTATATCCTTCAGCTTTGAATCACTTACTGATTTTTCTAGTAGGGGAATTAGAATTTCAGCGTTTATTCCTTTACTGTAAAGACTGAAATCGGCTCTTGCTTTCTTTGTAAGTTTCTTAAGTTCTCTAGTAAGAATCTTAACTGATGTTTCTCCAATATTATTAAAAACTAAAACTCCCAATTTATGCTCTTCTGAGTTGATTTTCTTAATTGTATCGTTAATAATAGAACCTTCCTTAACAATAGAGAGGAGGATTAAGAGTCTATCTTTTGATTTTTGATTCTTTGATGAATTATAAATCTTCAAGAGAACTGTTTTAGCTCCAGTTCCCATTTTGGTAACAGTTTTTTGTAAATTCTTAAACCATTTCTCATCAGCTGTTTTCAGAAAAGGAGTACTGAGATTCAGTATGTTATAATCCATTTGACCTAATGCTTCTATGGTTGAACTCACAAGATTAGCATTTGGTGCATTCAATTGTGCAAGAAGTTTCTTTGCTACTGGAGCCCCTATATTTACTGCTGCATCAATTGCTGCTTCTCTAACAAGTTTTTTAGGTCTTCTCATATTGTGGATTATCACATCAATTACACCAGGATCTTTCAAATCGCCTAGAGCTCTTGTTGAGATTTCAGCAATAGTATCATCAGGATCTTTTGCTGCCCTTGTTAGTATAATTAAGGCTCTTTTACTCTTAATCTTTCTGAGAGATTCAATTGCTTTCCTTCGAACTTGGATATTTGGATCGGTTAACATATTATTTAGATGTGGAACAGCTTTGGCCCCAAATTGATGAAGTAATGTGCTACTTCTTACCCTTATATCAGGATCTATTTCTTTGAGTGATTTTAATGCAAGTTCAAATATCTGATTATTTTTTATGCGCAATTTACTTGAGGAGAATGCAAAAGAGTAACCAAGTTTTTTCAAATCTTCATTAGGATAGTAAAGGTGTAAAATTAAACCTAGATTGACAGCTAAAGGTGTATCTATATCCAGAATCCCATCTAAAGCTAATTCAATATTATTTTCGCCAAAATAATGAAGGACGTCAATAGCGTTTTTCCTGAGCCTTAAATCATCTTCAGTTAATTCCTCAATAAGTACTTTGATTGAAGGTGTCCCCAAGGTCAATAATGCCTCAGTTATCGCTTCAATCACAGAAGGATTCTTTCCTGCTAATTGTGTTGTTAATAATCTAATTGCACCTTCATAACCATGCTTTTCGCTCATAACCAATGTGAGACATTGTGCAACATTTTTTCTAATATTCTTGTTACCCTTTTGAAGCGCAGACATTAGATATTCATAACTGATATCTCCAATCCTTTTCATTGTTTCAATGATGTAAGGAACCCTACTATCATCTTCTAAGGCGTTGACAAGATCAGGAAGAACTGAATCCCCAAGTAGTGCCATAGATCGTGCAGAATAATAAGCTAAAGGTTCTCCCTTATCGAATTGAGATATTAAGATTTCACTTGCGCTTTTGTTACCCAATGTTCCCAAAGATTCAATTATTGCAAGTTGAGTGTCTACTGAATCGTTAAAGTTCTTTAATCTATTAATCAGAACATCAGCATTTTTAGGGTTATCAATTTGCATTAATGCTAAGGCTGCATATTTGATGTGTGATTCTATTTTTTCTTTAAGGATAATGTTTCTTACTTCTTTAATAATCAGATTTGTAAGTTCAGGAAATTTTGTAAGTGTAAAAAGTGTTAATTCAGTGTAAACCGGATCCGATTGTTTGATTCGGAAATTGAGAATTTTCTTAATCTCTTTAGTTTGTGTAGAAATGAAGTGGAAATCGATGAAAGTTTCTTCCATATTAGAGATGGATGAATCACAGGTTCTCAAAGCAATTTCAGCTAAAGTAGTTAAAACAGGAACAATTTCATAGGATTTCTCCAGGGATTTAAAGAAATTTTCAGCTTTTTGAGTTGCTAATAAATCATTTATCTTCTCAAAACTTGAATCTTTGGTTAAGTACTTCGAAAGAATTGGAATAAAGTAGTGAAGTTGTTCAATAATAACTTGTTTAACAAATGGATGGGGATCTGTGATGTAATAATCTAGAATTTTGTCTGTAGGGATATAAGCGCTACTAAAGACAAGTTGAGCTGACTTCTTTCTAATCCTTTCTTCTTTATCAGCCATAAATGAGATAAGTTGATGGAGTTCCTTAATATTACTCAGATTGATTCTATCAGTTTTATTGGTCTGTAGATACTCTTGAATTTGCTCTCTACTCAAACTCCTTTCCTCCTCATTTCCTTCCTATATTCAATATACTCAATAATTTTTGTTCCAAGGCTTTCAAAAGCATCGCTTACATTTTCACTAGTTTTTGCAGATGTTTCGAAATAATCTACTTTGAATCCTTTATCTGCATATTTTTTGTTAAGATTGGTAATTATACCCTTAACCTGAGTTCTTATTTTATTCCTAGCGCTCTCGGTGACTAAATCCATTTTATTACCTAAGAACGAAAATGGCACTACGCCTCGTTCAGTTCCTTTTACTAGCTCATTTACCCACTTATCAAGAACTTTTAAGGTAGAGAGTTTTTTTGCATCAAAAACCATCAGAGCACCAAGTGCGCCCTTATAATACATCATCCTCACATTCTCAAAAACATCTTGACCTGCAATATCCCAAATCTGAAAGAGTACAGAATAGTCTTGAATTTTTTTCGTAAGAGATGCGAAATCCGCCCCAATAGTTTGCAAATGTTCAGTAACAAACCCTTCTCCTAAATATGCCCTTCTCAAACTTGTTTTACCGACTCCTGCTTCACCCGCAAGTATAACCTTAAGAAATAATTTTTCTCTATAACTCAAATTGACCACTTCTGATGCGTAGAATTAACTAAGCTCTTTGTTATATCTACCAAACAGTATATTCATCCCTTTAAAGAATTTAGAAAGTACTATCATGGTGAAATTTAGTAGTATGAACGCGCCAAGGAATGTTAAAACCAAAAACATGAATTGGCCATTTATTATCAAACCGTAATTGGGTGTTATTAGATAACCAATTATGAAGTTATTAGCAGCATGTAAGAAAATAGCAGCATGAAATCCATATTTAATGTAAGCATAACCAAAAACTGCTCCAGCAACTCCTGCTTGGAAAATTTTCCATGCACCCCAACCATTAGCATAATGAACATATCCAAAAGCAAATGATGAAAATATAAGAAAAATTATCCCGATAAAATCAACTCGTTTCCATCCCCCTATAAGATAGAGAAGTGGATTAGTTGTTTTGATTTTTTCCAGAAATCGTGGAGGTTTTTTAGATTCTTGTTTGATTGATTTTTGTTGAGATTTGAACTTAATGATACGTAGAATAAGATAGATAATACCATAGATTACGAATAGCGGTAATCCAAAAATTAACCAACGGAATATCATCTCTTCTGCAAAACCAGCCCAGAATAGATTTGAAAGATTTATGTATAAATTATCATATAGTTCATCCAACTGTAGGGAGATTGTTGTTATGATACCCATGTTCTGAAAAATGAAAATAATTAACATTGAAAGTGCAAAGTTAAAACACAATAATCCCATCACACCAATTAAATCACTTTCAAGCGCTTTTGAAAAAATCTTGCTTGCTCTCCTCTCTGATTTGGAGTTAATCTGATGAGAGGGACTATAATCCTTGAGTTCTACAGAAGGAGAAAGGACATTGTAGGCTATGTTTTCTTGTGAAGACTCGTCTTTTGGTGATTCCTTTATCTCTTTTACTTCTGATTTTGGTTTAGATTCAGGTTTAGATGGCAAATAGATTATCAAAGCAATAAAAGCGAGTATTATCAGACTCATAATAGATTGAACTAATTTCCAATCAACAAGAACAGATGATGGAATAGTTGTGTAGTCAAAGAACTTTTGTCTAAAACCTGTGCTAGGATCATAAGTATATCCAAAATTTGGATAGAAAATATTCAACCCCTCATTAGCTGCTACTGGAATAGAAGGATAGATGATGAAAAGTAAGAGGTTTGAGAAAATTATAACTAATCCCATTACGACCATCAGAATTTTCCAGTATTTCTTGGAATAGAATCTTACTTGCTTTTGAACTGAACCTAAACCTAGTTTGGTCTCATCAGCTTGTAGAATCTCTTTGAATAACAATAATCCTAGTTTCTCCTCTATTTGAGGATAGAGTAAAATTCCAAAAGTAGTACTAATCGCGACTAATTGCAGAATTTCAAAAACGGCAGTAGTAAATTGTACATAGAAGTTTGTTGGTGCTAGAGGAAGGAGATAAATTGTAATGAAATTGACAATAATTATTAGAAACACAACGATGAAAATTACATAAATATGCTTTAAGGTATAATCATTTTTCTCTAACTCTTTTTTTAGAAACCATCTTCTAAGTGTCCACCCATATAATAAGAAAATGATAATTATTCCAATGTATAAGAATATAGAGTAAGTAATAGAAAACCCCGGTAATATGGAACCTTGATTCAATTCGTTTATGGGAAGTGAGCGCTCGAAAATGACTCTGATTACACTAAATAGAGAAATGCTAAGAAAAATGAACAAAGAATCGAAAGCTAATCTCTTTTTGTGCATATTATCTACTCTTTCTCTTTGAGAATATTCTTATGCAACCTCAACATTTAGATATTTATAAGTATGTTTCATTCGATTTTAACTTATTATTCAGTATATTTGTGCTAAAATGTTCAAGGAAAAATTTTTAAGCATGGGCGCATGATTTTTACTACTTACTCTTAACACATTACACATACATACTACAGGTGAGAAATATGAGTGAAGAAGAAGCTAAAGTTGAAAAAACTAAGAAAAAAGCTCCTGCTAAAAAGACTACTCCAAAGAAGAAACCCGAAATCCAAAGCCAAATTATCTACATAGGTAAAAAGAACACAATTAGCTATGTTTTGGTTGCAGTAACTATCCTGAACAAAAGTGACGAATGTTCCATACAAGCTCGTGGAAGACAAATTTCTAAAGCTGTAGATGTTGCAGAGATAACTAGAAGAAAATTTCTACAAGATATGGTTGAAGTTACTGATGTTATAATCGGTTCCGAAGAGATAAAGTCAGATGAAGAAGGAATCCCACCAAAAACAGTCTCAACAGTTGAAATAATCTTGAAAAAAGTCAAGTGATAAATAGTTAGAGTAACTCACTTTTCCGATTTTTTTCATATAAATTGATGAACACTGTGAATTTTAGGTTTAAATAAAATCCCCAGACTCTATTTTATGTGGTAAATAGAAGTTAGTAATATATTGAGGATCACGTGCATTCAAAGCTTGTATTTCCGCTTTAAAACCACTATCTAACTGAATTTGAAGTTGTTCTTTCCATTTTGGTTTTCGTTGAACAAATTCTTCTTCTAACATTAGTTTCGATCTGTGAATATCTTTAGAAGTTAATTTGAGTAAAGCACTTCGTGGAATATCAAAACCACTGTCAGTTGAAAGATCACTTGGAAGAAGACCTAACCATTTGATATTAGGAACAGCAAGATGGCTCGATTCAAAACTCAAAGCTTTACTTCCTACACTATACACCCTCATAATTTCAAATCCATATGGATCAGCATCCATAATGGCAAAAATAGGTATACTAAGATCATCATTTATCTTCTTTAGAAATTGTCGTGTTGCTACATCAGGTTGTCCTTTTGCTGTAATCAGGATACTAGGAACATAATCATAAAATTGATCCTCAGCTAATCTGTTAAAGACAGCGTCCTTCTCAATGACAAGACACATTTCCGCATCTGTATCAAAATCCTCAATATCGTCGATATTGGGTGAAATTGCTTTACCAGCCCCAATAGCACTGCAGTCAATAAAGTCTCCTTTTTCTCTAAAACTCATTCTTCCAACAACAATTCCTTTGGATGAAGCACTTACATTTAGGGAAGAGCGAGTAACCTGTAACATAGCACCAAGATCTTCTACAAGAGAATCAGAGACAGACTGTTTCTCAAATGAATTTACATCCATATAGAAAATATCTCTTTTTGTACTATGTATATCTCTTGAGAGCAAGTCGTGTATTAGCTTCATTATGATAGTCATCTGTTCAACAGAACTTACAGAAGATAAACTTCTGAATTGTCTTTCAATCATCTGTCTACCTATCAAAACAAGCTCTTGTTCTTCATCAAAGCCCACATTAGTTCCACCTCTAGAAGGGATATAGAAGGAAGCATCTGCAGGATTTACCATTGCTTGCTGAAGGAAATCTAGAGCATATTCAACGAGAAGATTATTGGTTTCCTGTGAATTTTTTGTTTCAACATTAGTTACACCATATGGCATGAAAAATTCTTTTTTATGTAATAGTTCAGCCTTTAAAGCTTCAATTTTATCTAATTGAACGGTTTGCTTGACACTAACTTTCATTTTTTGCTTTTCGAGTGGATAGCGTGAGAGTTTCTTAGTTGGCTCTAGCTGATACCATTTCTTTGAACTTCTAAGAAAGAGTATATATGTACCTCTTTTCAAATCAAAAGTGTCTCTTGCCCAGTTATACATCTCACGTGTAAGAATATCTTTATCGAAACTTGCTTCACGCTCTGTTGCAGGCAATACTGTAGAATTTATGAATGTAAAATTATTTTGGTCTGTCATTTTCCACTACTCCTTTTTTTGCTCTTTGAAGAGCTTTTAGACGAAGATGACGTTTTCTTCTTTTTATCAGAACCCATATCTAGTAAGGTTGTTTGTTTGGTACCCTTCGAACTTGCTGTCTTAGGCTCTGGTTTCTTTGTTGGTGGTTTTTTTGCAGAGCTAGTCTTGGGTTTGGATGCTGAAGAAGTGGTCTTCTTAGTAGTTGATGCTTTCGGTGTTGGTTTAGCTTTAGATGGTGGTTTCTTTGCAGCTGAAGACTTTGTGCTAGTTAAAGGAAGTCTGTTTTTTAGACCTTTAATAGCCATATAACTTAAGTCAACTTTGCTGTCCAAAACAGCTGACGGATAGAGTATAAATTCTTTGAAATTGTTTATACCAAGTTGTTTTATTTGAACTAAAACACCTGCTTTAACATCCAGCTCTTCAATTTTCTTATCTAGATGTTGCACAAATTTAGCAACTTTAACCAATGTAAGAGCTGAAGATTTCTTGGCTTTATTAGTCGGGAAAATTATCTCTTGAACCGAGGTAATACTTGCTTCTTCAAGTTTTTGAATTTCTTGATTCCCAATAAACGGCATAGATGGTTTCAGATCTGTTTCATCCTTTTGAGCTAGCTTTATGGACTGATCTGTAAGTGTGGAAAGAAGGGATTTCATTTGTCTTTCAGGTATTCCTAACTGACTTGAGAGTTGCTTACAGTTAGAGACGAATATATCTCTGACTATGCTTATCCCCTTGTTATACAAGATAAACAAGCTTGAAGGATTTTCTCTTGTTAAGTCTGAAAGATAATAGAAAGGTGTCATTAATATCTTCTTAATTCTAGATAGTGGCAACGCTGTTAGTCCAGATGTTTTCATCAGAATTTCATCAGAAATATTTAGATGAGTTATTGTTGAATATCCTGCTCTTAGTAATAATTTCTTAATATTGTCATCAATAAAACTAACACTAGTTATTGGATAACAGTCAGCTGTAATAATGCTGTTTATGGTAACAAAATTAAGTTTCTTTACTATTTCCTTTGCTGAAGCTAACTGCCTATCAGTTAATTTGCTTCTAGAGAGTATGCTACTAATATTTGCAGGTAGTAAGAGATCAAGTACCTGATTGTATCCAAGTTTATTTAGTTTTACTGATAAAGATTTATCACTTGTTAAAATTGATACAGGAGCTCTGAGGATTGATAGAAGCTTTTCAAAATCTGATTCCATATTCTGTAATTCTGTTTTCTCAATGAAATTAAATAAGGAACCAAATGTGCTCAACTTATGCTTCTTTAAGATAGTATTCAGCTCTGTTCCCTTTACAAAATTTGAGAGTCTTCGTTGCTCTTTAGTTATCAAATCAGCGAGTAAATCGAATCTTATTGTAGGTAATATTTCCTGACATATTACTTCAGAACTAGCACCATGCTTACAGTGTGCTAACAAATCATAGATTGTCTTTAGTTTATTTTTAGCAGCATAATTGAAAGCTTCTTTATTTTCAATCATTGCTGGCAAATCATTCAGTTCCATCGACATTATGTTTTTTAGTTTGGAACAAAGTTCCCATTCTTTTGAAATTTTTGATTTAGATTTCTTATTAAACAGAAGAGCTTCTTCTACTGTGTAGATTGAAGATCGTTTCAAAGTGTTCAATTCACTTGCAGCAAATAATTTTGCTGGAAATTCTAAGAAGTTGTTCTTGAGTTCCTTGAGAAGGGTAAGAGAGATATTTCTTATATTTCTCTGCAAAGTATTATCTGTTACTACACTAAAGAGGGATTTTTTGGGTTCAAGCAACATCTCTGAAATTGTTTCAAATTCTTGAGAGGCAATTTGATCGATATTTTCCAACGTTGGTTTAGAGAGAATAACAGGTGATCTTTCAAGATATCCAAAGAGCTCTTTTATTTGGGAATAATATTCTTCAGGAAGATTACCTAGAATCGAGGTATATAATTTGGTATCAAACTTATGTAACAATAAGAGATACTCTAAAGATAAATCTGGACATTTGATTTTACGATTGGACATATCTACATTTAGAACAGTACAAAGTTCTGTTCCTCTAGAGAACATGAAATCAGCTGTTCTTTGAAGAATATCTTTCTGCGATTTAGTAATAGCTAGGGTTGATAAATTAGGATTTAAGAACAGTAGTTCCATCAATGTTAGTGATTCATTTATTTTGGGTTCTAATTTCTTAACATCAAGTTTAACTAAAGTATTGATTTTCTCCTTCAAGTTCTTAGGAATTGTATTTGACACTTTCATAGCATCCAACAGCTGAATGAAGTTTCTTATTCCAAGACTATGGAAAAATTCAACATCCTTCAAAGACAAGATTTTGTTAGCTTTTACCATAGGTGGGTTAAGGATATTTTCTGGTGTCAAATTATCAATAGTCTTTGTAGCATCATTAGGTGGTAGTGAAAGCATAGATCCAAGATCTTTGTTTGATAACTTATACAAGTCCCCAATTTCCTTTAGACTGCTGGTTGTTTTCTTCCATGCTTTTAATGGTATTTTTGGAATTTTTACCAATAAAACAGAAGTTGTCAAAGTTTTTTGAACCGAGTTAATTACAGATTTAGAAACGCGATAATTCTCAACCATTATTTCAAAAATTAATTCATCTACTGTTTGGTAAGCTGAACCCAACACTTTCTTTACATTCGGATTAAAGATTTTAGTTGAAGAAATCTTAGTTCTCTTTGTCATATCACTTTTAATTTTCTTGAGTGTAAGAGTTGGTATTAACTCTTTTATCTTTGTTTTAAGTTTGATTGGCGCAAATGTAGGCCAGTAACTTATCGGTTTAATTAAAAGATCAATATATGTGTAAATATTCTTGGAATTCAAGCTTTGAATATCACTTGTACTAAATTTGGATGAAGCTGAAAGAGGATGTTTCAGAACTTGAAGCATCTTGAGAATTTCTGGACTAAGCTTCTTGTAATTAATATACATTTCAAGTAGAAGCTCGTTAAACAAGGTTAATTTCTTAATCTTGAGATCTTTGTTCAGAGCAGTAAGTTCAACTTCGCTGAATACTTGCTCAATTGTTACAAAATCCTCTTTTATCTTTTCAGTAGAAGCAGAAAAGGTTCTAAGAAATTCGGTAATGTTATCCACTTCTTTTTGGTTTGAAATTGTTATTAGCTCTTGAACAGAATGAATTTCCTTTAACAGATAGTTGTTCTCTATTTCATAGAATGGTCGTTTCAAAGTTTCCTTGTAGTATAGGATTGGAGTTTGAAGTATAGAGCCTATTCTTCCCCTTATTGTTTCAATCCTGCTTTCAGATACAATCCAGGAGTATACAGAGTATTCTTTCAAATCGTTTAAGTTGAAAACACCAATTGATTTTAGGAACTCTTTGTCTCTGTCAGTTAAAAAGAATGCATCTCTGAGATGTAAATCCTGATTCATAATAACTTTTGAATTTATATCATCTACATTGATTGCCATAATAATTTCCTGTATTTTCTGAATACTTGTTCTTGCTTGAGTCGCTATAGTTTTCGGAGAAAGGATAAGTAAATCTGCAACTGTTGTAATCCCTGCTCTCTTAAGTGCGGCTTCGATTTTATTATCTAACCCAAGATACCTAATATTAGCAAGTAAGTAAGGAGCAACTCTTGAAAATATCTTTTTATCTTCAATAAATTTCTTTGAAGTTATAAGTGATGTATATGAGTGGAACTCTTTTCCAATAATATATTTTTCAGTTGTGGTAAGAGGATCTTTGAACTTCAATTCCTCGACATTCTTTACTTTGTCAACACCATCTAGAATTATCTTCAAATTCTCTTTTGAGATGTTATGGAAATTGACCAATAAGTCTGCTATTGAATAATGAGGTTTACTGTAGATATAGACCAAAATATTTTTTGAAAATCCTGGAATTAGACTTGGACTTGAGTTCAGTTTTATTAATAAATCTTCAAGTTCATCTTCCTTCAGTTTAGTTATCGAAGAAACATGTGTTGAAGGTAGGTAAAGTAGATGATCTACTGTTGTTATTCCAGCAGAGATTAATGATTCTGTAACTGCTTTTGTTAAACCTATTTTCTGAATAGACACACCAAACTTTTCAATATCATGTAGTCTTTTAATCAAGTAATTGGGGTCTGTTTTCTGTCTTGAAATCAACCGTTTTATGCTAGCTGACCACTTCTGTTGAGGAACTTCTAAAAGGTCAGTATAAGTTAAGACATTATTAGAAAGAAGCTCATCAATTTCTTTCTTACTTAATTTTAATACTTTCCCAATAATTGTAATTGGAGTCAAGAGCATAGATACCAATTGTGTTAAACTTTTCCTATCTTCATGTGAAATTGGTAGTTGATCAAGATTCAGATTCGCTGCTTGAGTGAGTGAAACACAACCATATTCCTTCAGAAGATTCTTAACATTATCAGAAATTTCTGTGAATAAATCTATATCTAGTCCTACTAATCGGACACTTCCTTCTAAAACGTTTAAATCTATTTTAGTAATAATTGCTCTAATTGATTCAACTGATTGCCCTGTAATTTTGGCTAGCATAGGTGCGGGAAGTGAGAGATAATGGAGAACATTACGAACACCATTCTGAATTAGTTTTTGGGTTTGTGTAGAAGTTAATCCGTCTAGTGTAGAGATATTGAAATTCTTGAGAGAGTAAAGTATAGGTCTGATTTCTTGTGCAATTTTAGTATCTGAATTCACTAAACTATCTGATGCGATCAACTCATCAATATATACTATTTTCCTTGATTTGAGTCTCTTCAAGAATTTACTATCAGTAATCAATTTCATCTCGTCAAGTCTGATAGCCCAAGCTGGGGGTTTGAGACTAATCAATTCTTCATTGAGAGTTTTATTGAACTTGGAGATGATATTTGAAGGGAATGCTACAATTTCGGGTTTGGATTTTGATTCTGTTAGAAGCAAATGAGCTGATAGAATGTTAGTTGTTTGCCTACTTATCAACCGATTGAAATTTTTAACATCTAAACCGATAACATCATACAACCAAGAAACAGGTCGGAAGAAATTAAAGGTAATATCCGAGATAACCTTCTGTTCTTTATCTGAAAAATTGAATAGGGGATGCTGAACAAAATCAAAGAGGAAAAGACCTGTTGTTAAACCATAACTTCGGAACTGTTCACTCATTTTCTTAGATAAATTGAGTGTTTGGTTGAGATGAGGACTGAAGGTTTCAGACATTCTTTTGGTCAAATTGAAGTTGCTCTGAAATTCACGAATATTTTTATTTATCTCAGAATTCGAATTTTCCAGCATTTGAACTTTGGTAGAAATCAGCTCAATTACATGATGGACACCATTTCTTCTTAGAGCAACTTTAGTATCCATGTCAAAATAGGGGAGAGAAAAGACACTCAAACTTAGAAAACTTACAAGTTGCTCAACGAAGGAGATATTTGAGATTTTCTCAATTCTTTCGAATTCTGAAAACTGTAGCAGGTGTTCAGGAACAAATCCAAATAGGTCCTCTACAGTCTTTTTATCTGGATCAAAATAGAGGTCTCTTAGAAGATCTTTGATTGGTTCATTTAGTAACAGAGGTGTACCTCTATCTAAACTAAACTGCCCTTTTCTTATTTCAGATATTTCTTTGGGGATAGATCCATCAAAAGCCTTCTTCAATTCACTATCATTTACACAAAGGAAATCTATTATTCTTAGAACACCCATTTGTGACAATTGTAATTTTGTTTCAGTCGATATTTCTTTTATTCTATAAATCGAAATGTTACAATTTCCAAGGAAATCTTTGATTACTTCATCAGAGACATTGGTGATTGTAAATGCTTGGTAATAATGACTATAAACATCTTGAACATATTCTTTATCCGATTTTAAGAGATAATTAATAGTTGACTTCTTCAGAACTGGAAATTCTTCAATTTTTACTCCTTTTCTTCTAACTTCTTGTGCAAGTGCAAGAGGTTCTATCCTATCAATATGCTTTCTTACATCCTTCTCGCTTATATCTAGTATAAGAGCAATTGTAGAAACATCTTCGGTTATAAAGGAGAGAATATCACCAACTCCAGAGTAGATTAACTTCTGTACTTGTTGATTGGTTAATCCTATGAAAGCAACTGATGCGAGATACATTTGTACTTCGCGGAAAACATCTAATTTAACAAGATGGGGGTGTGATTCTCTTATTTCAGCCATTCTTGAATTAAAATCTTGGATGGAATAGATTCCAAGTTTGTTGATTTTCTCTAAATAATCTTCTTCAATAGAGGGCAATAGTGTGATTGGGATTGCTGCTTCAATTCTCTTATCTACTAATTCATCCAAAGATAGAATATCTAAGGCATGAAATTCTTTGTAAATAGGATTTTGTGTGATATGGAAGAGTTCTTTTTTATCTAACAAAGCCAGATCAATGATAGAGTTAATTTCATAAAACTCTAGACGCTTAATTTCGTCAAATGATAGAAAACCAATAAACCTAATTGATCCAGAGAGAATTTCCATTATCTTTTGATAGTTCTGAACAGGTAGTATGTCGGAAATACGCTGAGTGTCAGCTGAATAGTAAATAGATTCTATATCTGTCAAACCTAATGTTGCTAGTTGATCAATCTGTTTTTGTGTAATAATTGAAGATTCAAGAACCTTGTGTGATTTCTCTGCTCTAAAGGATACTATCAGCTGGTAGTTTAGACTATTTCGTATCTCTCTGATATATCTCATGGATAATCCAGTAATTTCTGAAAGAACTTGAGCAGGTACAGAGAAGAAATCGATCAATGTGTTAACAGATGATTTGCTCAATTTGAGAGCCATTTCTCGAGGAAGACCGATAGATGAAATTGGTACTGCAACGTCTTTTACTAAACTATTGAAAGAATCAACTTCCATGAGTTTCTTATAGAAGGGAGATAAACCAGAATGTTCTGTTAAATCAATGTCAAACACGTCACCTATCTTAGTATTGGTATACTCTTCGCGCTGAATTTTCTTGATTCGTGTGAAGAATGGAGTGATTCTGAGAGGTAATTCCAAAAGAGATCTTATTAGCGTGAGATTATAATTCTCTGCTTGATAGCGTTTATCCTTGGAAAGGAGATGAGATATAACTTTAGGATCAGTTATGACATCTGATAATGTCTTATTTTCGAAATCTTGAACAATATTTTCAAAGAAAGAACTATTATAGACAGATGAAGGTAATTTTGAGAAGAAATGGAAAGATCTCATTTCTAACATTTTTGAAGAATTAGAAGAAACCGATCTATATAGTAAAGGATCTGTGATATCTTCATCAGGAATGAATAGTAACTGAAAGACATTCTTGATATTATTTTGCTCCCAAACATCCAGAGAATATTCTGAAATCTCTGTAAAGATTCTTAGTGGAAGAGCTAGTATTTTTTGAACTGCAGATATTTTTGGCCATAATTCAGGGTTTAGTTGATAAAATGCAGGATCACTTTCATAGAACAACTCTTGAATTGTTTGAAATCTCTCAAATTGGAAGATAGAATCTCTACTCAGTTGTTTTTGTTCCATTTTATCAAATAACTTTGTTTCAAATGCAAATATGCCTTTATCTTCATATACTTCAACTATTTTCTGAGCTGTTAAGGATGCCTTTATTTCATCTAATTGTTTTGATGGAATCGAGAGTAATTTGGTAAGTTTTTGATTTGAACTCAATATGAAATCCGCAATTGTTTGGATTTTGTTATCTCTTAGTATTTCTGTTTGTTCGAACGTAAGATTGGGTAGGAAGTAACTTGGTAGAGAGAAATAACTTAGAATATCTGATAAATCTAGACCTCGTTTTATGTTTTCTATTCGTTCATCAGGAATACCAGTCCTTTCCATCAGACTTTCTGGGGAACTGAGCATAAATCCAAGAAGTGTCAGAACATTTACTTCTTGTAAAGCTGTAATTAACTCAGCATCAAGCATATCAGATATGTGATTTAGAGGTAAATTCAGAACTTGTTTGAATGCCTCCACTGTTCTCCATGGTAATATTGTATGGTCCCATTTATTTTCAGTGGATGAGAAATAAAGATCTTCTAAAGTGTAAATATTGGATAGTTCAAGCGCCTTAACAACCTCAGTCTTGAATAAGTCAAGTTCAGAAATATCAGTTCCTGTATCACTAATTCTAATGTTCTTCTGGAAGCTCCTTGCTTCATCCAAACCAATTCCGAGATAGGAAGAAATATTCTCAGCTTGACTTACAAGCAGATCAATTATTCTAGTTATACCGTTATTTTGCAGTGTGCTTAACTGTTCAGTTGAGAGAGTTGTTATTTGATCTTCTTCAACTGTTTTTGTTCCTTCTTCTCCTTCAATTTGTATGGTCTTCTTTACCTTTTTCTCCCAAGTAACTAACGTTAAAGGTGATCTCAGTAACTTTCTGAATTTATCAACAACATTCCAATTTACTAGAGGGGCTGAGAAAATCATTGGTTGTGCGAGATAGAAGATTTTGTCAACAGTATTATAACCAGCAAGGACTAAAGATAGAATTTCATGAGAGGAGAATCTTTCAGACTCTTCAAAGTCAAAAGATACTAATGATTTAAACCTATTTCTGTCTATTTTCTCAAAGAAGTTTGTTCCTTGTTGTTCAAGTTGGAAATCATTCAAGAGATTAATCATTTCTTGTTCTTCTTTTTCTAGAATTGTAGCTATCTCCTTTGGAAGGTATTCAAACAGCTGATGAACTGCAATTATGCCCTTACTCCTTAGGGTTTCATAATCTGAAAGGGATAACTTTGAAACTCTTGATATGGGTAGTGCAAGAGCGCTTTGAAAATCATCAAACTCACATATTAGTAGAATTTGTTTGCTAAATTCGTCTTCTTCTTCTATTTTTCTGGTCTTTAACATTCTATGCAGTTCAAGAGCTGCATTTCTTTGAGGAATATTGGTTAGTTCTGATTCAATAATCTCAGGAATCAAATCTAAAAATTGTTTAATTGTGACTGTGTTCCGTGCTTTTAATCTTAGTAGTGCTTCTTTTAGTGCTGGAAGTTGCTTGGGATTCTTGTCAAACAAATGTGATAACTCAATGATCTCCATTTGCGAAAGATCGCTTATATTTTCGATTTTAATCCAATAGCCTTTTGTGAAATGAAGTTTTTCAGAGGGATAAAGATAAAACAGATCTTGAATTGTAGGTTCTGTATTTCCGAAATATTCTACAAGTTTTGGATAAATACCTTTAAGCTGTTTGAAATCTATTCCATACTTCTCTTTATTCGTCTGATAATCTGCAATAGAAATACTTTCTTTCATTGATTTTATCTTGTTTTCTGAAACTTCCAGTATTTCTACTAATTCTTTATTTGGCCAGATTGCAAATCTCCCAATACAATTTAGTCCAACTTCTCTTACTAAGTGAGATATATTTCGTAGATGTGGGAAATTAAAGGTAATTGGGGAACGTAAGAAAACACTCATATCTAGATATTTCTTTGTCTCATCTGCAGTCATAGAATATGCATCAGGAGAGTTGAAGAAAAACTCTTCAAGTGTATTTATACCCAGTTTCTTGATTAATTCTTGATGTTCTAACCAATTTGGTATAGGTGTTCCAAGTGCTTTCTTCATACGTTCAACATCACGTTTCTTCAAACCCATTTTTCTTAGAGCAGGAGATGAGTAAGCAAGAAATGCTGATGCATTAAAAATTTGATTTTTGAGAAGCTCTTTTTCCAAATTTACAGGAATAATCTTGATATGAGAACTACTGTGTTCATGTTCTTTTTCAATTAATGATTGTTTTAATTTTCTTTTCGATTCTTCTAATAGTAGAGGTATTAATTGTTTTATTTTAGTTTGATTTACCTGGTCTGCAGTATAATAGACTAACTTAGCTAAAGTGGTGATACCCTTTGCAATCAGATTCTTAATCAACTCGCTTTCTTTTGGCTTCATTTCGTTTAGTGGAAATATTACAAAATCTGACAATTTGGAAGAGGGTGATTCCTTAACAAGCATTTTTAGATATGTTGAATAGAGAAGTCTCTCCATTTCTTTAATTAGTATTAGGTCATCAGTATTTCCTGTAATAAAATCGTCAACTATCTTTATTTTCCTTCTATGAAAAGCATTTTTTGTATATCCATCAGTCCAATCTGGTTTCATTTTGGTTAAGCTTGTGTTCTTGAAGTTAGGGAACTTGTTTGAAAGTGCAGTGAATACAGATTTTAGATGTTCAACAAGTACAACAGTAACTTCTTGTTGGTAGTTTATTTCTCCAGGATGAAGAGTCTGATAAAAGAATTCTTCAATTGACATATCTGCTGAAAGATGGCCACTAGACTTCTGCTTTAATTCTTTGAAGGTTGGGAAGAGATGTTTTATCTTAAGTTGAGTGATACCTGTAAGTTTGTTGATTTCGCTCAAAGATGGACTTGCTCTGATTGACCCATCTGATTTTCTATTCTTTAGTAAAAGTTGATTTATTAGGTCATCTTTCTTGCTCTCAAATAATTTCTCTACAAAACCGGAAACAGAATGAAGTTTTCTATAATCTGTTGCTAGGAAGTGATAACTATTTTGAATCCAGCGTCTGTTTAAAGCATCTTTTAGAGAGATTAAAGGCTTGCTTTCACTTGTATCGAATCTTCTCTCAATTGCTCTAGTAACAAAAATCTTAGAATCTAAACCAGGACTTAATCCTTCTTTATCAAGTTCATAGATAGTTCTCAGTTTGATGTTATATACCTGAACAAGTGACATCTCAAGAATCTTAGCCAGGTCCTCAGTAGGTGTTAGTAGAAAATCAGATATAGAGATAATTCCACGTGATTTCAAAGTGTTTTGGATGGGTGTAGGACACCAGATATTTAAACCAAATAACCTTTTACTCAGAGGCATGAATAGTTTTGCCTTTTTCGACGTCCCATGAGCTAGTGCAGAAGCTATTCTGTTTTTCTCAAATCTGAAATCAGTTAAGGGAAGATTTTCATCCTCTAAAATTTGAGCTAAATTATCAACGATGACAGGAGCTGATTTAACAAATCGAGAAAGACGTGCATGTTCCCTTCGTTTCCTTTTAGCTCTGCTAAGGAAGGTTTTAAGTCTTCTACCTAGCTGCATCAGTGCTAATCTTATCTCTTCTTCAATCTCAGGAACTATTGAGATATATTCTTTACTAGTTTCGGGAAAAGGTATTTTTGTGCTTACCAAGGAAACAGCAATTGCCAAGGGATCTGATTGGCGGGTAAGACCGTATTCATTCCACCTAATAGAGGAAGTAACGTGAGTTATAACGTCATTTCCTGCACCGAAAACAAGTGGGATACGGTTAGCGTATCTATAAATAATTTTGTTATCTTGAACGGTAGTGCCTCGAGTTTGGGCAGCTTCGCTTACTCCTCCTCCATAACCTAAAGCTGCTTCAATGATAAAGGGGTGACCAGAATATGCTTTTGCAGGTCTTGATATTGCTTCAACGAATTTTGGATTGAGCTCTTTTTCTAAACCTTTTCTCAATCTTCCAGCGCCTAATGGGGATAGAGAAGTACCTTTCGGACTATCAAATTGAAAGACTCTATCCCGTTTCCTTTTGATGTCTTTAGCTTCTTGATAGGCCTTTACAAAACCTTCATGTACAATTCTTCTGATTTCTTTTGAAGAAAGATCCTTAGGGTTTTTATTAGGGTCAATCTCTAGAAGTTGGAAGAAATCTTCTGCGATTTCTTCAGTTACTCCCATAAAATGGTCAGCAAGAAAGCCTTTGAGTTTCTTATTTTTATTAGCTCCTAATTCAGCTTTGAACTGTGTGATATCACATCCCCAAGGATGAATTTTAACATATTCAGGAGGGTCAGGCATGTCATCTACTACACTCTCATAAATCAGCTCATCATATTCACCTTCTTTGTCTGCGGGAATTTTGAGATTAAAAGTAGAATAAGGTGTGATTATTGCTAATTGTCTGAAATACTCTTTTACACTGTTTTTAGCAAGACTCCAAGCGCCAGTAAAAGTTATACTGATTTCAACACCTGGTTCGTCTAGGTAATTGGGATCTCCAGGAAGATATTCTCTTTGTTCCATGATAATTGGTTCATTCTTTTCAAGATTTATCATTAAATGCATTTCATTTGTTATATCATCCATAAAATAACGAGATTTGATTCTTGCGGGTAAATCAACAGAAGACATAGAGTATAATAAGCACATTTTGGCACCTAGACCAAAACGTCCTCGTGTCTGAATAACGCCATATTTTGTACCAGTTAATACTCGTCCAAATAAGTCTGCGATTTGATGTCCAGGAACACCAGTACCATTATCTCTACAAGTAAGCTGAAGAAAATCAAGATGCTTTTCTAATTTTTTGTACTGTGTAACATCCAATAACTCATTTATTTCTCTACTGGACAGTTTTCTTAAATCGACTTCTATAACGGGGTTTATCCCTCTTCTTTCAGCAGCATCCAAACCATTTTCAACTAATTCTCTAATACTAGTAAAAACAGCTCTCATGGAATTTCCAAAGCCAGCAATAGCTCGGTTATCATTGAAAAATGCTGCCGCAGACATCTTTTTTGTAACAGAATTATCAGACACGTTTGTTACCTCTTCGATTGAAATCTTACCCCTAAATTATATGTAAGAATAATGTCGGAATAAGCTTAATTTAGCTATATTACTCCATATGCATATTTAAAGTTGGATTTTATCGGCAACTGCTATAGAAAAATCTTAAAATCATTAAATAGCATCTTAATTTAGGCACTGGTGTCAAAGATGAAATCAATTCTTAAACGAGGAAAAAATAAGGAAGAAGACTCTCCAAAAAAATACAACGGTTTCTTAGAATTTAACCATAAAGGTATAATTTCAAACAGTAAATCGGAAGAAAATCCATTAGTTGGATGCGAATATTCAGATACATTATACTTAGAAGCTGATAAGCTCGATACGCCTATAGGCTTAATTTTTACAGGTGATCATGGTCAAAGAATTTTAAACGGTCTTCAAGATAGGTTTAAGAACTCACTACCTTCATCAGTAATCCTTGGATTCAGCTCCAACTTGACTAATATATCAGATATATCAAACATCGAATTACCAGAAGAGAATAGAGAAGTTAATTCTTTCTTGTTCGGAAAAAGATGGTATCAAGAAAATGAGAATAGAATTAAATCTTATATCGATAAGACGATCAAAAACAGGTCATCAGCATTTATCTTTCTCGATAATAACCCATTTATTCTTGGTTTAATGGAAAAAGTAATTGAATATATCAAGGAGATGAAGGTTCAGCCAGTATTGTTCGTACATCTACCATTAGATGAGAGTAAAATTTTAGAGGAGTTTTCAGCCCTTGTATTTATTTATAATCTTCTGAAAAAGGAAACTAAATTTGATGTTCCTATTATATTGGTAGATGAGAAATATTCTGTCAAATTGAACTCAAATGTTTCTAACGAAGAATTACCAAATTTAACTCTGCAAAGAGAAGCTAATGTAGTAGCTGATATTCTAATAGGAACTTTAATGAAATCAGAATTCTACCAAACTGATCATAGTAATTTCACCAGAATCTTTGAGAATACAAAGGGTATATGCCAACTTTTTAGTTTAGATATTTATGACAACAAACCAGATTTATCAGTCCTTTTCAAACACGGTAGAAAATCAACCAGTTATGCAAGCAAGGAACTCCCAACCAGAGGATATGTCGTTATTCAACCTGGACCAGAGGGATTGAGAACAGACGCTTATCAAAACATTAGAGAGTATTATGGAAATTCAGATATCATCCTATCAATCTTGAACAGAAGGACCAATGGTGCTATAGTCAGAGGTATTTTTAGTTATATTTCTACACCTAAAATTTTGACAGATAGATATTCCAAATTAGATAAAATTGCAGCAGTATTATACGATTCGGAACATAAAATAATAGTTTTTAATAAACAAAATCTGTTTGAACATGTTTTGAGTGCTGAAAAATTCGAATTGGAAATAATTGATGATACAAAAAACAAAGCATGAAATTGAGTGAAAAAAACTCTGAAGATGAACCATAAAATATATTAATATTCTACCTTCTTCCTCTTAAGTAAGGGTCTCTAAAGATAGGTAGTTGTCATTAACTTTAAATATCTATCCTAAATCGAGACACTAAAAGTAAATTGAGGATTTACTATGGATAAAAGACTTCGAGTTTTAATAGGTACTTTAATTTTAGTGGTTATGATTGGTTCAGGTTTAGCCATTGGTATTATTCTTCCCCAAAATTCTATTGTACAAATGGATGACATCAACTCGAGATTACGTGACTTTGGTCAATTAACAGTCGAGGATGATTTCGTTAGAGAAGGAACAGGAGAAACCCCTTCACCTTGGATGTTTACCGATATGTCTGATGAAGGTTCAAAAGTCTATGATCAAGCTTTCTTTGAATTCTTCAATGTATCCGATCGTAGAGGGTATCTTGACTATAACACGCCGGTATCATACTACTTCGTTCAAGGAGAACTTGTTTTTGATATAATAATCAATAAAACAATCATTGATTACGATGATAGTCCTGAAGGAGATTATGTAGTCTATGCAGAACGAACACAATACAGATTTAACTCATCAGCTTCAACTTTATTTGGAAATGAAACTGTTTTGAATTTCAATTATATGTGGCCTTATTACATTGAGAACTTTGGAAATGGATCCGAATATGGGTTCCAAGCTTATATCGCGTCCTATCTTATAAATTCAGAACTTGAAATAATTAAGAATCTCAAAGGATGGACTGATGCCGATGTAGCTTTTGCAACTCTTAACAGAGTATATGCAGAATCAGAAGGAATTGTAGATTTAGGAATTTATCTTCCTCACAATTGGATAAGCGTACGTCCTGCTTACAAAGATTTAGACTTTGATGCAGCAACAAGTTACAAGATATTATTTAACTCAACTTACAATGGCCATGACTACTCGCTAATAACAGGAGAAAGTGGCTCACAGAAATACTTCCTTGATTTAGTTAGAGGATTATATTATGACCCAGCAGATATCATAATTGATCCTGTTCAGCTTCTAGCTGACATCTATGGTATAGACACAGATTCAGAAAGACTAGCCGCAATGTCACTCGCTGCTTATTTGAACTACTTCTTGGACGAACCATGTTTAGACTGGCTTTACGACAATAAAATTTCATATGTTTGTCCCAGAACTGCTATGGAATGGGTTATAGGAATTGAAGACCCACTCTTAGGAGAAAGCTTCCCACTAGTTAAGAATGAAACTCTTACAAGTGCTAGTATTAATTGGAACACAGATATTTACTATGCAGAGAAACTCGGTGTAAATGACTACAAAGACACTCACGAAATAATTGGTATTGCTAATTTACCATACTACGAATATGAAGAATCAAGTGATGTTGTAGTTTTAGGTAACTACTCATACGTTCTAGAAGGTAACGAAATAAAAATAGTTCAAAACGACAGTCCTCTCTTCCTAGCAGTTGGTCAATATGGAGATCACAATGGAATAATCGAATCATTTGATGTTTGTAATGGTTATATCTATGTGGTTGAAGGTACCAATGGAATGGAGATAATTGATGCTAGAAATCCAATGTATTTAGAAGAACGCAGTCAATGGAGTTATTATGGGTTCGACGATATGTATGATGTAGATACTGTTTATTTTGCAGAAAATGGTGCAAATGCTTCACTAATTTTAGCCAATGGAATATACGGAGTAGATATTATAGAAATCGATTCTGCAACAGGTTTACCATCAGACAATATCTGGGCAGAATCAGCTGATGGGACAGTTTATGCAATTGATGTAACCAATGAAACCTCATATGCAGCTTACGCAGCTTTAGGACCTGATGGAATCAACACCTTTACCATCGATGCTGTAGGATCCGATATCATAACTCTAGCAAATCATTATAATTCATTGGACTTCCCAGAACTTACTAATGTTATAGATGTCCAAGTAGAAGAATACAATCTGTATGTTTTGGATGAAGTTGAAGGATTGTTGATATTCCAGTTAGGAATTGTAGCTGGAGTAATAGACTCTTTAGTCGGACAATATGCCTTTCCTCCAGGAACACCTTTCATCGATATGCATGTAGATATTGATAATAATTTGGTGTATCTTACACTTGGAGAGGATGGTTTAGTTGTTGTAGATATCAGCACTAAATCCAGTCCTGTAGAAGATTCTACTTTTTCAGGTATTGAACATAAAGGTACAGCACTCGGTGTATATGCAATTGGCAATGATATCTACTTAGCAGATTATACAGAAGGATTAGTGCATTTAACAAAACAAGGATCAAATATCATTTACATGACCAATGACCAACTTCACACATTCTCTGAACAATGGAATAGAAACAGTAAAGTTCAGTTTGGTGGTTGGGATCTTGGGCCAACAGCTCAGATTGAGAGAATAGCTTTCAATAAAACATATTCCTCATACTCCACATATCCAGGTATTGAAAAAGGGCTGAGATTACAATGGTCAGATACATTTTTGAGACCTTTCTCTTACACATCTGAAACAGATACTGCACTTTTCTTTGATGAAATTGTATATTACTACAAAGCAGAATATCAAATTCCTTATCGTCAAATGGAAGAATATGAACTATATTGGATGCATGATGCAAACTTCATAAATTCCAGCTACATCTATGCAGGAATGTGGAATCAAGAATACACTTTTGATTTTAATGTTGATGACTTTTTCATAACTCTCTCCTTCCCAGGACAACCAAGAGATCAATTCCATATGCACGAGATGTTTGTTGAACCGGTAACTGGATCTGTAGTTGAGAGACGAGATAGAGTACAATATAATACGTTTGCAACAGATTATCTAGAATTCTACGATTATCTTGATCCTTTCAAATTTGGATTAAATGAAGAGTTTTTTAATCCAAAAACAGATTTAGAACCTTTCCACTTCTATCCAACTTGGCATACAACATTCCCAGGTTTGACTGGTAAAATGGGTACTCTCTTCTGGCAAGAAGATGTTCATAAAGCAACAGAAATATTCTATGAAGATATCAAAGAAGAGTTCCTTAACCAGATCAAAGCTGCAGATGCTTCCAGAACTGGTGGAGCATTTGGTGCAATGTTCTTAATTACTGTTGGATTTGTTATAGCTTCTGTAGTTCTACAAAGAACAAAACCAAAAGAAGATCTTTAGACTATTCTTCTTTTATTTTTCTTATTTTTTCTTATCTGATAGAGTTTCGTTTACATTTAGAAGCTGAATAGTATGGGTTTTTCCAGATATTCCAACCATTGAACCTGCAATGATAACTACATTATCTGTTTTTTCGAGATAATTCTGCTCATTCATTTCTTTTATTACATTATAAACTAGCGAATCATAGTCTTTTTCAAACTCATGGTAGAAAGGTTTGACTCCCCAATATAGACGTGTAGTACGTTTAGTGTCTTGATTGGGGGTAACAGCAAAAATAGGAATGTTTTTTCTGTTCCTTGAAGCCATACTAGCAGAATATCCAGTTCGAGTAAGAGCGAGAATTGCTTTAGCAGACATTCGTTCTGCTAATCGAACTGCAGAGATACCTATTTCTTTTCCAATATTAACAGGAGAACCAGCTGTTGAAGGTACAATCACAGATATATTCTTCTCAGCCTCACAGATGATTTCTTGCATTATCTTCAGTACCTGTAGGGGATGTTTTCCAGTTGCTGTTTCAGCTGACAGCATAAGTGCATCTGCACCATCAAATACTGCGTGGGCAACATCACTTGCTTCTGCTCTTGTAGGAAGAGCTTCTTTAGTCATCGACTCTAACATCTGTGTTGCTACAATGATGGGTTTAGCGTGTATCATACCTAACTTGATAAGTTCCTTTTGTAAAACAGGTACTCTAGCTGGACCCACTTCTATCGCAAGATCCCCTCTAGCGACCATTAATCCATCGCTAAATTCAATGATATCTTGAATACTATCTAAAGGATCTCTGTGTTCAATCTTAGCAATAAGAAGGATATTTTTGTTTGTACGGGATTCCACTATCTCGTTGATTTTCTTGAGATCATCCACTCCCCTGATAAAAGATATGAAAAGCATATCAGTTCCAAGTTCGCATGCTTTTTCCAAATCTTTTACATCTTTGGGTGTTGGAACCCTAAGTGACAGATTAGCATCTGGTAAGTTTACTCCCTTTCTTGAAGAAATTTCTCCACCGTCAATAACAGTACAAATCACATCATCATTTTTGATTTCTTTGACCTCTAATCTTACAAGCCCATCATTGATAAAGATAGAATTACCAGTGGATACCTCTTTTGAAAATGTTGGATAATTAACCGGGACAATTTCATTGCTCCCCACAACATCTTTTGATGTTAGTGTAACCACATTATTACTCTGAAGTTCAATCTTACCTTCTAGATTACCAAGTCTGATTTTAGGACCACTGATATCTATTCCAACAGCAACATCATCACAAATATTCCTGATTGATTCAAAAACTTGCTCATGACTTTGATGATTTCCATGGGAGAAATTTAAACGAGCAACATCCATACCTGAATCAATCATTTTCTTAAGAATTTCAGGAGAATTGCTAGCAGGTCCAATGGTACTAACTATCTTTGTTAATCTCAACGTTATCAAGTAAAATATGATTAGGTCACATTAAAGTGTTTAGGGGAACCTCTTACGAAACGATTAAAAGTAAGCAGACTATATAGAAAACTGTCATGGAATCGAGTTCTCCAAAATCAATTTCTGTTAAAGCAAAAAATGTTATTCCGGATGATGTTGAATTACCAAATTTTGACTTTGAAGAAATGATAAATGAACATTATAAGAGGTTTCCAAGAACAGCTGAAATGATTGAAAAACCAAGGTTTGTTAGAGCATTAAAACAACCTTTCAGAAGGTTTTATCTCTTACCAGTTGCTCTTTTTGGATTAAAATTAAACACAATTCTTTCTTTAAGATGGAAGGAATATCTAAAACTGTGGATATATGTTACAATACTCTTCATCCCTACAATATTTTTCACAATCATTCCTTTGGAAAAAGCGTTTGTAACTGATGGTGGCAAGACTGTACTTAGGTGGATATCTGATATACTTTTCAATGTAGGTACACCTATTCTTATAGCAATACTGCTATCTTTATTCTATCTGAAATATACTCATGATGGTTTTCTCGGTTTAATTCAAGCAAAACGAGTTGAATTTGTAGAAAAGCCTGTAAGAGAATATTATTCGAAATACTATGATAGGCACTTACCAAGAAATCCATTGATAATATTAATGTCACTAGCTGCAGGAATAGGTATCCAAATTCCTATGCTGCAATTAGCCTTTACATATGGATACACTGTAGCAGCAGTTTTTGGGGTTTTGGCTTGCATCTTCAACCCACTTCTATTCTATATATTCTTTATAGCTGTTTATTTCATGATACTCAACACAAGAATATATGCTAAAGCGCTTAAACCTTTCAAAGATAGAATGAATACATACTTGAATGAATATGGAACTCTCTTGAAAAGGGACAATTATGATATGATCTGGTCCTTAGGGGATAAATGGTCAAAAGGGAGGTCTATTAGTCAGTTAGAAAATATCCCTACAGCAGGCATCTTATCTACCTTAATCATCATAATAGCAATGGGTATGGGTAATGCTAACGAATTAGTTTATGGGTTGAATGAGGGAATGCCAAACAACATTGTTGACTTCTTGTTCCTTAACAAAGATCAACCTTTGACAATTTTTATTGTAACAATCTCTGCTCTGGTTGCTGCGTTGATGGTTTTATTTATTTTCATCCCTCTTATTGGTTTTAACGCCAAGGCAAAAAAATTCAAGATTAAAGCCCTCATGGAATTAGACAATTATATTTTTGCTAATGTTGTTGAATTTGGTGAAAAATACAATGAGGAAGCTAAACAAGAAAATGTTACGATGTTACAGTTACGAGAATTTGTAGCATCTATGAGAACGTTTCCAATATCTACACAAAAAATCTTCAGAACAATAATGGCCATAGCACTATGGGTAGCTAATATCTTCAAAATCATAAAATCTGTAGGAGTTGGTACATAATGAGTTGGCTTAAGAAAAAACTATTTCGCAAGAAAATATCCATCGCAGTTATAGGAGTAGGGAATGCAGGATGTCGCATTGGTGATAGACTCATCCATCTTCTAAGAGAGAGCAGGATAACAGTAAAATCACTTGCTGTAAATCTGACAGACAATTTCGCTCCTAAAGTAAACAACTTCTCTGACCATTACTGGTTCGGGTCAAAAGATATTCAGTCTTCTGATTATGATTTAGAAAAAGTATTCAAAGAATTGTCGCAAAATGAATCCCAACTAAGAGACCAAATCGAAAAGGTACTTTTCTACAAGAAACATGAGAGAAGAGATGAAGAAGATTTAGCTCTTCACTTAATTGTTGGTAGTGGAGGTGGAACAGGCAGTGCCGGAGCTATGAAGATAAGTAAAATCATAGCAGAATTAACTGGAACCCCACCTACAGTGGTCTTTGTTATACCTGAAAAAAATGAGCCATCACTAGTTCAATATAACTCTGCAAGAGCTCTCTATTATTTAGGGTTTGATTTTCAAGGACCAAAATGTCCAATAATTTTGTTTGACAATGATAAACTTTTGAGACTTTTCAAAGAAGAATCGATTGAAGTTGCATTGGAAAAAAGCAATGAATTCCTAGCTGATTCTCTCACCACAACGATACTTGCAGCATTACAAGAGAGTGTTCATGAAGAGTTCAACGCAGGTTTAACAGATTTCTTTCATTCTTTCACTGAAGAAGCAAGAGGATTGGGAGTTATCGTCTCTCTGGATAAAGAATATGAAACCCTTGAACAAGCTCAAAGCATAAGATTTTCTGATCTGTTTTTCAATGAAATAGATGAGTGTTCAAGTCTAACAGCTGATATTACTAGAGCAAAATTAGGGTTCTTAGCAATATCATCTCCAACAACATATCAATCCACTTTCGAAACAAGGAAAATTGTAAAGAAATTTGAACGAGGAGATATCAAAGCATCACTCAATTCCATTGATGAACCTATTCTAACTATAAGAGGAGTGCTAACAGGTATTCATCCTGATTATGTAGGAAGGTTTTGGGAAGTGCTTGAGAAAGGAAGAGACAGTCGAAAAAAGGTTCTAGAATCTGAAGAGAAGCTCAGACAAGCACATCTACAAATAGATTAAGGGTTAAACCTTACTCTTTTTTTCATTTTTTATACATCCAAATTGATATAAAGATACGAACTTTTCTTATTTTGAATATAATGAGTGGTACTCAAGATTGTCCAATATGCTATAGGAAAATTAAACCATCGTCCAAATTCTGTAAATTTTGTGGATCAACTCTAAAATTATGTCCTGAATGTTCGACAGTAAACAAAAAAGATGATGCTTACTGCAGTGAGTGCGGTACAGATATTAAGGCAATCGATGTAGTAGAGAGTTATAACGACGTGACAGAAGATTCTGACGCAAAAGCTGGGAAGAAAGATATGGTTCAAGATTATTTAGATCTTGAAGAAAAAGAACAAAAGTTAGTTGTATGGCCTCCGGTATCGGAATCCAGATATTTATCTCAAGCAAGACCCAGACCTAGACTAAGTCCTAACACCGAATACCTGGATAAAGAACCAACTTATGAACCGAAAAAACTGAATTATACTTATAGTAAAGTACGCATATTAGGATTTTTAGGAGGTCCTTTACCCACATCTAATATTTTAAGTTCGGTCGTAGAAGCTTTTGGTATTGCATTAGCTCTTATTGCTATGGGGGTAGTGATATTCTCAATAGGAATGGCATTCTTCCAATATCTCGTCTTTCCTATTATAGCAGGTGCGATTGGTGGTGCGTTTTTATTATCTGCTCCTTTTTTTGGTATCTATTATGTAAGTTCAAATTGGTTATACAGAGCTTTTGAGATTAAACGACCTGTGAAAACCATGACTATTGTCTGGAATTATACTTTAGGGTCATTAATATTTGCTCTATTAGGACTAATGTTAGCACCTATTTTCATACAAGGAGGGGCATTATGGATTACACTTTCAGTAATTGGAGGAATAGTTTACCTGATGGGGTTGATTATTGTACCTCTGAAAGCTTATCTAGCAGATCTTGTATATGTAAAAGCAGCTGTGAATATCAAAAATTCAGAAACAGAAAATGAAAGTGAAGAAGAAAATAAGAAAAATGTGGAGAAATAATCTTTTCCTTTCAATTTCTCCAGTTAAGTTTATTTTGGAGCCAATTTTGCCATAGTTGCGGAATCATCAGTTTCAATAATACCGTTATTCCTTAAATCATGAAGAGCTTTAATTATAGCTGCTGGAGAGAATCCAGTTGTTTTTACCAGTTCATCTCTCGTCCATTCTTCCTTATTAACTCCTTGGAGAAGTAAGAGAATCTTTGTATGAGGATTTGCTGCAAAAACCTTCTCGAAAAGGATGGTATATATCTCAAGTAATTCTTGCAAATTGAGTTCTTCATCTTTTTCTTGTGTCATTTCTTCATACATTTTGCGCAATCCTGAAAGTTGACTTTCAACGCTTTCAAGTTGGGTTTTGTATGAATTTGCTTCCTTAAGAGCTTCTTCAGCTTTAGAGTCTTTTGTTTCATACTCTTGTTTCAGCTGAGTGAATTTGCCCTCTATTTCCTTCAATTTTATTTTTATGTCGTTATTCTCCTTAACTATATCATCAGAAAAGCTGGAAAGTCTAGTTAGGACAGAAGGTAATTCTGCAAATTTGTCTTTAATATGTGCATAAAGCTCGATAAACTCTTCTAAAGGTGTTTTTTCAGTCTCGGACATATTGTCTAACACTTTCTTATTCAATAATATTAATCTTGTGTCCAAGGAATCACCAACATTGGCAAAAACTTATTATCCTACCACTCAAAACCTCTACATTATGGACGCAATTATCCTTTGTGGTGGGCTTGGTACCCGTATTAGAACTGTTACTAAAGATAGTTATCCAAAAGCTATGGTAGAAATCAGTGGAAAAACTATTTTAGAATGGGAGATGACTTGGTTGAAGAAGCATGGAGTTGAACACGCCATATTAGCAGTTAGACATCTCGCAGCTTATATAGAAGAACAGTTTGGTAACACCTACGAGACAGGATATGGAGAGATTAGCGTAAGTTATAGTAGAGAACATGAAAAACTTGGCTCTGGAGGGGCTGTCAAACTTGCAAAAAACTTTGTTACCAGTTCAGATGTCCTCATTATGAATGGCGATATTATAACTAATTTCAACTTAAAGGAAATGATTGCTAGATACAAACAGGATAAGAAAAACGGTTCAATCGCAATAGCTAAGATGAAGAGTCCATTTGGTATAGTAGAAACGACTGATAGTGACGATATTATTGAGTTCAAAGAAAAACCAATTCTCAATCATTGGATTCATGCAGGTGTAGATATCTTTGCTGAAGATATTCTAGACAGATTTCCTGAAAAAGGACAGATGGAAGAAACGATTTTTGTAAAACTTGCAGAAGAAAATCAGCTCAGAGCATACAGAATAGATCCAAGGTTCTTCTGGAGAAGTATAGATAACCCAAAAGATGTTCAAGAAACTGAAAGAGATTGGAAAGGATTGTAATTAGAGATTTAGATTACAAGTTGAAGGGTCCCAGTCAAACCTTTTTTGGGTAAATGGAATTTTGAAACCTAGATTTTGATAAAGTTGTTCAGCCCCAGAGTTGTTTTGAGCTTGTAAACAGAATTGAATATCAGGTGATTTCTCAATCGCATCTAACATATAATTAGACATAGTCTTTCTTGCATAACCTTGCCTTCTGAAACGTTTCCTTGTTCCTACACCATAGAAACCTATGAAGTTCTCATGCTCAAATGCACAAAAACAGCTGAGATCTTTACCAAATTTTCTACCAACGTAAAACTCTATTCCATGATTCAACTGTTCATCAACCATTGAAGAGATATACTTCTTCAGATGAGGAGGATAGCTAAACGAATCAAAGAACACATCAACCCATCGTTTGGCATTTTTCAATGTGAGTAAATCAAGTTCTAGGTCTGGATCAGGAACAAGCTCATCGCCATTCTCTTTTGACCATGACATTAAAGAGGTATCAACAGGGTATTGAATAAAATTTTGTTGTCTAAGAATCTTAGAGTTTCTGTTAAAGGTGTCATTGTAGAAAATTTTGACAACAAAATATTCCTCACCATTATTAAAGTAGGAGAAAGCGAATTTCATGAAGTCATCGAAATTTAGATCACCTAAATAAGCTGGGGTAACATAACTGTATGTTTCAATTGATTTGTTCTTAACAAAGTAACCAAGATCATTTTGCACCACTTCTGAGTTGGGCATATAGTAATAGAACCTAAATTCATTTAGATCTAATAATTCTCTCTGTTTGTATTCCTCAGAAGTGTTTGACATAGATAATATCGAATTTGGACTACTAAAATAAAGCTTGTCTTTTAGTACCGTGTAAATAATACGTGAGCAAAAAAGATTTAAAGAATAACTTTTTCTGAACATTGAAGAATATGAGTTTCAGAAATAACCAAGAAACAAAAAGAGAGTTTTTTAAACAACTTTTCAAAGGAGTTGGTGGTGCAGCAATTTTACTAATTCTACTAGGCTTTTGGCTTGGTTGGGAAGGTTTCTTTGTTTGGTTCTATAACAGTGTAGTTCATATTCCTATTGAAGAAAGGGTTGGAGATCCACTTTTACTTGGATGGCTAATGATTCTATTTCCATTACTAGCATGCGGAATAGCTATGCTCATATCAGGAGGAATTAAAGCCTACAAATTAGCAGTTCCACCTAAAGAAAAAGATGATTAGAGCTGTAATAGTCTTATCAAAAGAGTAAAATGGAAATAACCATTTTTAAGATATCATGAAGGAACATATTGAGAAGGATTTAGGAATCAATTCTCTTTGTTTTGGTTGTGGAGAAGAAAATCCTATTGGTGCGAAATTATCCTTTTACAAATTATCAGACAAGTCAGTAGGTTCGTCTTTCTTAGTTCCAAAAACTTGGGGAGGATGGGGGAAAATAGTCCATGGAGGGCTTCAGACAGTGTTAATGGACGAAGTATCAGGGTGGACAGTAATTACATTATTGGAGGAAGCTTGTTTGACAATCAAAGTAGATCTGCAATTCTTCAAACCATTGTATGTAGAAGAAGAAGTGGAGATAATTGGAGAAATTGCTGAACACAAAGAAAAGGATATTCTAGTTAAAAGTTATATCAAGAATAAAGATGGACAAATATGTACTCAAGGACACTTTACATTTAGGAAGGTTACAAAAAAAAAAATTGAACAGATAGCTGGTATCAAGATCAGCAGCTAGTGTGTTCTATTGCTTCCACTGGACATGCTCCTACGCAGGCACAACATTCTATACAATCATCAACGTTGGGTGCAGTAGATTTACTGTCAACCAATACGAAAACATCTGCTGGGCAAACATCAACACAATCTCCTGCACCTGTACATTTATCGTGGTCAATTTTGATTACCCAATCGTCTGAGGTAAATTCTTTCACTACCATTATTATCAAGATGTGTAATGTTTACTCTCTTTTATATTTTATCCTAACTCTGCGAAAAATTAATTATCTCCGAGTCAACCTGTTACACATGTCATTCGAAGGAAAGACAGTTATTGTAACCGGAGCTAGTTCAGGAATTGGCTTGGCAACTGCAAGAGCTTTCAGCAAAAAGGGAGCGGATGTTCTTATAGTTGCACGATCAGAAGCAAGATTGAAGGAAATATCAAAAGAGATAGGATGTCGATTTATTGCTATAGACATTACAGATGAAGGAGCAGCTGAGAGGGTAATTGGCGATGCTGTAATGGAATCTGGAAAAATAGAAGTATTAGTAAACTCAGCAGGGATACTCCGGTCTGGAAATATCATGAATACACCAATTCACGAATTCGATTATATGATGGATATCAACTTAAGATCAGTATT
>JAAFKJ010000026.1 GCA_021399395.1 Candidatus Heimdallarchaeota archaeon | reverse complement strand
TACCTGCTAAAATTAACAAGATACTCATATTCAATGATGCTGGTCTGCTACTCTATTCTGTTAGTATAGGTCGAGAAGAAGGCACTATAAATCATCAAGACATTTTAGTTACTGGAACAATTACCGCTTTGAAATCTCTAATCTCTGAAACCACGGGTGCTAAAACTGATTTAAGAAAAGTTAGCTTCAGAGATAAGAAAATGATTATAGTTGAAAATGAAGATAGAAGCATTGCAACTTTGATAATCAGTGACAGTGATGCTTGGATACTCCAAACAGCTGCAAAGCATTTTACAGAAAACTTCTGCGAGATGTTTCAGGAATCACTTAGCAAATTTGATGGAAATGTTGCACAATTTAATAAAGCAAGTGACATCGTTCGACAAGTCTTTCCATTTGTTCCTCCTGAGGAAATTGTGCATGATTGAAAAAAATTGGAAGATTTCCAATTCTTATTTTTTACTCAAAACCAAACTTGTATGTTGTTAAGTTGAGTTCATCTCTCATGAAAATTAGATCTTCTTGGATACTCTTACTCAGAGGAACACCGTTTTCTCTCACTTTTTTTTCAGCATCGAATTCTTTTTCTCCTGCTGTATAGATGCGAATTGCATCTGGTAATTTATCAGAATTACGTAATCCTCTACAGATATTACCTGCTACTTTCTTGAACGTTTCAAGACCTAAGAAGAAGGAAGGATCAATTGCTATGAAGAAGTGACCTACTCTAAAATGAGCTTTGTTTCCATCTTCGTCAAGACCAGATAAATCCTTGAGAAAAACACCATTTTGTAGAGCAGCAGAAAGAATCTCTACAACAGCAGAATAACCATATCCCTTGTGCCCAGATAATTCCTCGCCTGCACCTCCTAGAGCGAGTAAGGCGGCTTTGTTTTCCACGAAATCTTTCAACAGTTGAGCTGCATCAGTACGGGAGTTACCTGTTTCTCTGTCAATGACAACACCTTCCTGAAGGGGAGTTCCATCTCTTGCAGCTAGTTCCACCTTACCTCTCTGAATAATAGAAGTTGCACAATCTAGTACAAATGGGAATTCTTCATCAGTTGGAAAACCGAAGGTCAAGGGATTGGTACCTAACATTGGTTCTCCTCCAAAAGTTGGCGCAACAGCTGGTCTTGCATTAGTTCCAGTGATTCCCAAGCAACCCTTCTTTATTGCCATTAGAGGATAATAACCAGCTATACCATAATGAGTACTGTTACGAACAACCACCATTCCAATACCATACTTCTTAGCTTTTTCAATAGCCATCTCCATTGCTTTGTAAGAGATGAAATGACCATTACCATGGTTGCCATCAATAACAGCTGTAGCAGCTTCATCTTTGAGTATCTCATAATCAGCAACAAGATGTTGTTCAGCTTTGACTCTAACAAAATAATATTTCAATCTCTGAACACCATGAGAAGTGATACCTCTGAGGTCAGCTTCAATTAATATTTCAGCACTAATTTTAGCTTGCTCCTCTGGATAACCCAAACCTATGAATACTTCTTTCATGAAATTATACAGTTCGTCTAATGCTATGGTCACATCATTTTTCATTATTATCTACAAGAAAATGATAATTCAATAGATATTAAATTTTCTCACTGGTAGATTGTTTTGGTGAGCAAGGCTTAAGTAATTTAGGAGAAAATTGCTATATTATGACAAATCCCGATCAATCTGGTGAAGAAAGTGTAATTTCTAAATCACCTTCGCTTGATGAGAACAAAAGACTAAAAATCTTTAACTTACTCTATTTCTTTATCTATTCAGCTATTATAATTGGTTTGTTTATTTATGGATTTATTGAACTTGGAGGCTCTATTCCTATTGAAATTACAGCCATAATACCTCCTATAATTAGTGGTGTGCTAGCAATTTCTTCAGTTATACTTGGATTGAAAAAAATTCAAAAATTAATCAGTAAAGAGGAGGAAGAACCTCATTCCAAACTTCTAGTTATATCAGGCAGTATTTATCTTATACTCTCCATTGCAGCAGTGATTGTTATTCTAATAATGCGTGCATTGCCAGCTATTTGATATATTTGAGATAAATTTACTAATCTAGAATTTTTTTAATCAATAGTCAATAGACTTCTCCTCTGAAAAAGAAAAAAAGATTAGAAGGTGAAAGGAGCATCCCAAGGAACAGCAACGGCAATTTGAATGTTAATAGGAATGAGAAATCCAAAATCAACATTTAGACTGATGGCTATTTGTATATCAAAATCACCGTCATAAATGGCTAATAAAACGATTAGATTAGTGATTTCTACAATTATATCGTCGTCCCAAACTTGTCCTTTAACCACATCACCAAGTTCATTCACTCCACTCGCGAGTAATTCTCCATCAAGAGCAACATTACTAAAATTAGCACCGTAAACGCTAATTGTAATTGTGAGATCTCGAATTGAGTACAATCCTTTGTTCTGAATTTCTGCTGGTGTAGTAAGTTCAACAAACCCTACATACCCTTCAACAAAATCTGGAGTGATATCGAAAGCTACAGTTGTTTCTCCAATTGAATAGTCAATTTGTAAATAGGAATAAAGTATTGTTCCTCCGAAAGAGAGTATACCTAACATTACAGGAATGAAAATTATTAGAAAAATTTTAAGCCATTTTTTCATATATGTGATAATTTAGAGAGTTTTTAAAATTATTGTATTAACAAAGTGAAGTTAGTCCTCAGAGTGATTTGTAATTTTTTTAGAAAAACTGATGAAGAAAGAAAAGCTGTGCTCAAAAAGCCCTATTCTCAGAACTTACTCAAGAGAATCTCTTCAATCCAATATTGAAAGATTTATTTAATATTCTCAGAAATAAAGAGTATGTATTCTATTGAGAAATTCAAAAATCTCCCTAAGCACCAAGATCTAATTGATAGAGCAACAGAAGTTGTCATAGCAGATTCAAGAGTTGTTGGCTTATATATTGGTGGTTCTCAAACAGCTGATGAATATTCAGATATAGATCTTAGCATCTACTTCAACACCGAAGAGGACTTAAACAGTTTTAGAAATGATAGATTAGAAGCAGCTAAAAAAATCGGCAAATTTAAAGCTGAGTCAATGTCAGGTTTTCCTTTTGTATATGTAGTATTCTACGAGGAGGAAGAAGTTAAGGTAGATTTTGCTTACAATCTTGTTCCTGCTGAACCTCGTCCAGATAAAATATATTTTGATATTCTCTATGATCCAGAAGGTCATTTAGAGAGGATGATGGAAGAATCTAGAAAGATGAAATGGGAAGTAGATATAGCTGATTTAACTCATAGAGCTAAGCACTATCAGATGGGTATCAGTTATACTGTTGGCAAAATTTGTAGAGGGGAATTTTGGGATGCTCTAGATTGTATTGATTATTATAGGAAGTATTTGGTAAAGTTCGAAGATTCATTTGCTCAAAGGAAGCAAGAAAACTATCGGAGGCTGGAGAAAAAGCTAGATAAGGAGAGATTGGCAATCTTAAACAAAACTTTACTCTCTGAGCTTACGCAGAAGAGCTTATTCGATGGAATGGATGCGATTTTTGAGTATTTTGATCGATATTTGAAAGACAAATTCCAAGCTTTAGGAATCTTTCCAGAAGAATATGCGAAAAACATGAGAGAATATTATGAAAAAATGAAAAAGGAAACATTAGATTCAAAATAAATCTAAAAGATTCCAGGAAGCAAATAAAGATACTAAAGCAATAGATAAGATTGCTAGAAGACTGTAATGTAGTCGTTTGAATAAAGGTTGGAAAGTACGAATTACAGTTAGAATTTTCTGCACAATTTCAGAGAATTTGCTAACTTCAATAGGTTCCTCAGGGATATTTTCATCTATTTCTTCAACAACTTCTTCTACGATTTGTTCTTCTGTTTCTTCACCGATATCATTTTCTTCTATCTGTAGTTCCTTTCTAGCTTTGATACTACTTGGTCTGAAACTTGTCCAAGAGATAACAGAAAATATCACTAGACCAGCTGTAAATACTAAAGTAAACAGAAGCAAGATATACGTGCTTCCAAAAATAGCAGGCACTTCCTTTTCTAGAAAAATAATTGTTTCAGTTCTTACATCAATGTAGTATGCATATGGGATAAATGTTACTGGGATACCGAGTGTCCACCACTTAATTATTGTATCTAGACTTCTGATACTCTCAGATTTGGTGAGAAAGTTGTTTAAGCCTTTCGCTCCCCAATAAGCTAAGGAGATAAGAAAGATCACAGCGAAGGCTATTATCACTGAATTGAAAATATCTATATTGCGATAGATAAAGTTTAGTTTCTCATAGGTTGAAGTTGGGCCAACAATATCAGAGTGGAAGTGAGTAATTCGACCTTTATCATCCTTAAAGAAAATTATAGTAAAATCATAATCACCAGTTCTTTCAACAAAATAATTGGGAGCAATTTGAACAAATTCTATACTAGCACCTACAAATTTCAGATACTGCCCAGTTGAATAGATTTCTAATCCTGCAATTCTCATCCAAAGGTCTTTAGGAATACCAGAAGCGCTAGAATAATGCCTTCTGGAGGACAGATAGAATCCAGTAAATTGGTCTAATTTTTTATCATAATTATCCATCGGAACGATCTCATCAATATGATAAGGGAAGTAATGATCTATGAATTGAGTAGAAAAGTCATATTTAGCTATCCCACCTTCTCGGTTATTGTACGTTATAAATACACCCAGATCATGTTCTGGAAAAAGCATCATTCGACTATGAAAGAAGATAGTATCTCCACCATGTCCTATAATGTACTCCCCATTTGTGTTCATTTCATATAACCCAAAACACATACCAGGTAGATCTGGATGAGTAGTGAACTGTTCTGATTGCATAAGTTCAACCGTTGAATTTTCTAGAATCTGATTTCCATTGTAAGAAGCATTGTTCAACATTGCAATCATGAATTTTGCCATATCACCTGCGGATGAAGTTAATGCTGCAGCTGGACTAATTGATAGATATTCATAATACCCTTCCACTCGACCTTCGTCATATCCTGTAGCCATATCCGATACTAAAGGAACAGGTAAGGGTTGTTCAAATGAAGTATGGTTCATTCCAAATGGATCTAGAATCTCCATCTGTACATACTGTTCGAAAGGTAAGGCTGTTAATTCTTGAATTATGTACCCCAGTAATGTAAAGCCATAGTTTGAATAGGAAACAACTTCTCCAGGAGGGTTCACTCTTTGAGGTGCATCAGTAGTGAGTGTTTCTTCTAAATCAGGCATCTCTAAAGCTGATTCAAATACTGATTGAGACACAGTTTCCTCAAATCCAGCTGTATGAGTTAGTAAATGTCGAATGGTTATAGGTTCCTCATACGTATCTACTATTTGAAAAGCAGTTAGATAATTATTTACATCTGTATCTAGGGCTATTAAACCATCTTCCATCAGTTGAAGTATAGAAATAGCTATGAAAGTCTTGGAAATTGACCCAACTCGGAAAAGAGTAGTTATGGGATCAACAGGAGTAAGGTAATAGAAATTGCTAGCACCATATCCGCCAGTTAAGAGAACTGAACCATTTTTGACAACAGAATATGTTACACCTACTAGATTATAGGCATCATACTGTCCAAGAATGATTGATAGAATCAAACTTTCCATTTCTACAGAGTCATCAAGATCTTGTAGTAGTTCAAAGTCGTACTTACCAACATCTATCTGAAGAGTTTCTGGTAAGAAGGTTGAAGGATATTGATGATTAGAAGCACTTACAAAACTGCCTGATAGCAATATGCTCAGTATAATCGAGATGAAGACGATAACAGTTAAATTTTCTTTCCCTCTAGTTTTATAATCAAACATGAATATCACTCTTAGTTATTGAACAAATAACTTAAGCTTTAATAAATTTATACAAAAGAAAAAGGTTCTAGATTGGATTCTTTCTCAAGATTATTTTTTATCCATTTCTAGTTGATTCACTACCCAAGTAAAAGCTTCAACAATTCCGCTTCCATATAGTATGCTAGCGTCAAACACTGCAAAAGTTCTATCTTGCATCTCTAAATGTAATCCAAGGAGTTGAATAAGTAATGGTGCTTCAACTGCCCCATCTAAATCTTGTTTATTTGCTATAACCAGTACTGGTGCTTCTGACAATTGAGGATTATTGAAGACATGTTTCTTGAGAATATCACGAGCTTCAGGTAAGGTTTCAAGATCAGCTGCGTCTATAACGAAAATCACTGCGGAAGTACCGGGATAGTGTGCATCCCATAAGAATCGGAAGTCTTGTTGTCCTGCAACATCAATAGTGGTTATTTTCCAACCTTCATACTCTAAAGAATCGATATTTTGACCTATTGTAGGTATAGTATCACTTTGAAACTCCCCATAACGTAAATACTTTGTTAGTGTAGTTTTTCCAGCTGCAGCTAAACCTAGAATTAAAACTTTGGCTTTTTTTTCCTGCTTTGTTCTTGAAAACAAAGATGCAAACATACTCATTTTCTGACCCCTTTCACTAAGAGAACAGTTACTGTTGCGTTTGCTGTTAGCGAACCCCTAATACAGTACTGTTCAAATAATACTATGAACGAAGTATTTAACGTTTAGGTTAGTCCTAGTAGAATAATCCGCGGAAATATTATCAAATTAAGCGTGTTGAATACTACTGAATATTGGTGAAAAACGTTCATGTTTTTCTGTGAATAACCTAGAAATTGACTAAGAAACTAAAAAGAAAAAAGAAGTGAAGAGAAGGAAAGTTATTTATTTTTTTCCAGTAGTTCTATGATATCAGGAAAATCCATCCCTAGCTGTTTCATTTTCTTGACAGTTGGAACACCATTGCTAGTCCACCCTCTTCGTTCATAAACAGTCTCTTTCAGTTTATCATAAGATTCTTCACGATGTTTGCGAATGGCACTCATTTTCTCTTTAACGCTCATTCCTTCAGGATCTAGGTTAAGATCATTTTTGAGCTGTTTAAGGTAATACTCTTGTTCTCTTGAAAGATATTCTTCTTCTGTAACAGGACCCATAGCTCTGTAAGGGATAGTATCCATTTCTCTGTAAGTTGTTCCTTCAGGAATTAACAATAGATTCAAAGCTCTCTGAAAATTATATACTCTTTCACTCATTCTGATATATTCTACAGAGTCAATTTCTCTTCCAGTGACAGCGACATAGTATTGAACATAATTCTGAACATGTTCTGGAATTTTTGCAGGATCTGCTAGATCATCTGGAACATAATTACCGTCTTTGCGTATCTTTCCTTCTGCATATTCTCGATTATCTTCTGGGACAATATCATTCCAAGGAAGCTTACAGAGACCAAGTAATCCAAACGAAGTCCTCCACATTGGGAACCAATGTAATGCTTCTGCTTTCTTTTCAAATGTTGGAAGATTTCCTCTGACCATGTCTTCAAAGATCAACCATGCTTCATCATGCTGTGCGCCTTTGAGTGCGAAACCATATCCTCCTTGTTGAGCTAGAGACTCTTTTGTCATATATTCACTGAATTCCAAACCTTTTGATTCCATCCCAATATCGTTTAGGAAGTTAATATCAGCTCCAAAGTTCTCAGCAAAGTATTTCTTCATCCTCTTTACTCCTTGCCCTACAATGACACCAAAACCTTCTCCTCTAGCCATTTGATGAACAAGCTCAATTGCAGCAGCTTGATTTCCCCAATTTAATTCTAAACCTCCAGTCTTCTCTTTGTCTAGAATTCCATTTTCATAACATTCCATAACAAAAGCTATTCCTGTCCCGACACCGATAGTATCTAAACCATAATTATCACAATAGAAGTTGGTTTCAATTACATCATGAGGATCCCAAACATACCAATTAGAACCTACTCCACCTAGAGTTTCGTATTCTGGTCCATCAACAGTAACTTTCTGTCCTTTGTATGGTCCTGTCTTTGGAACAAATTCCTTTACACCGTGTGTACAACCAACTGCACAACCTTTCCAACAAGGGTCGGGGCCTTTTTCAAATATATTACGATAGACTTCAGAACCAATTTTATCAGCTTGAGGGTCGCTTCCATATTTGAAATTCTTAGTTGGTAATAAGTCATAGTCATTCATTATTGGAACAAGATGAGTTGTACCAACCATCCTCATTTCATTCTGTTTAGGATCAAGTTGTATCATTTCTTGAGTATGTTTTTTACCGATTTCTTTTAGAGCTTCAGGATCAGCTGGATTGTTACCTCTAGTGACTACCTTTAGTTTCTTAACAACAAGAGCTTTGAGTTTTTTATTTCGGAAAACAGTACCTGTTCCTCCACGTCCAGCTTGTTTGAATCTTACATATCCTCTTCGGGGGTCATAATAACTAAAATTCAGACAACCCCAACGGGTGTTCTCTGCTCCTGGACCAGCGGAAACGACAGAAACATCTCGTTTGAATTTTTCTTCTCCGCAGTATTTGTCTGTTAGAATAGTCCCTAACTGGTAGGTTTCAGATGATAAGTCCTCTGCCTCTTCGATAACTATTCTTCCTTCCTCTCCATCAATGTAAATATAAATTTCCTTATCTGATTTTCCTTGAATAGTTAGAACATCGAATCCCGAGTATTTTAGATATGGACCAAAATAACCACCAACATTTGAGTCGATGATGATATCTGTTAAGGGAGAAACAGCTGTTACTATGCTTTTCCCAGAGCCAGGAAAGTTAGTTGTTCCGCCCAAAGCACCTGCTGCGATACAAAGAACATTTTCTGGATCATCCCATTTTGTTCTTTTATCCTTTGGTAAGTATTTCCACATCATATAAAGATCGAAACCTTTACCACCAATGAATTTCTCTTTCATCTCTTCAGTTACATCATCTATTCTTATTTCGTAAGTATCAAGATTAATGTATAGAGATTTGTTTGCGTATCCTTTATCTAATATAGGAACGTCATATTTGAATTCCTTAACAACCATAATTACACCTTGAAATAAAGGGAAAAAAGACTGTTTTAAATCTATTCCATAACACATGAAATAAGCTCAAGGAATAATTTGGATATCTGTGAACCCTCTTAGCAATTATTACATTACTAATTTCTGTTGAAATCTTCATGACCAATTGGTTGCCCTTCTTTATCGAAAGCCTGAATTTCTAAAGTATAGCCTGTAGGGTCAAAATAGAAGCTATTGTAAATTTTATATTGAGAAGTTTCTTGGGGAGCTCGATATAGTTTGACATTATTACTAATCAAATATTCATGCCATTCATCTACTTCCTTTCTCTTTTCTACAACGACTGTTAGACACACTTGTCCTGGATCTGAGATTTCTTTATCTGTCTCACAAAAACCCCAATAACCATAATTTCCTATACGGAAAATAATACAACCACTCTGCTCCAAAGCGACTGGAAAATTCAGGATTTGTTCATAAAAAATCCTAGTCTCAGCTAGATCATTAGTTCTTAAAAATGTCATGGGATATGTAGGTTTACTTGGCATAACCAAAGATATGAAGAAAGACTATTTTAGGATTATTGTAACCTAAACATTGATTTTTGGATAAAGTTTATTAAATCTAGATTTGATTGTACATGATTCACTAATAGGTGAAAAATATGGCTAAAATTACAAAATTCATTAAATTGAAATTCTTTTGTATAATTCTATGCCCACTACTCTTAACCTCAATCATTACATTTCAGACTCCAATAACCCATGCTAAGCTTTCGAACAATTCTACTTCAGTACCTGTCAAAGCAAATTATGTTGAACGAGAAGCAATTATCGTTGACAATGATACCCACTTTGCTAGTTTCAGTTTTCCAGGAACAGGTGCAATTGATGACCCTTATATTATTGAAAACTACAACATTACATCAGGAACGGGAAGTGGAATAAGAATAAGAGAAACAACTGTTTATTTCATTATAAGAGACTGCTATATTTCAGAATATTCTAATGGAATACGTCTCAACAGTGTAGCACCAAACACGTCTATAATTACCAACAACATCTGTTACAACACTTATAGTTACGGTATCGATATAATAGCTTCTGAGCAAATTAATGTTACAAATAATTACATTAATACGGATTTAGAAGGAGGTTATCGATATACTCACGGAATATCTTCATCAAATGCAAATTCAAATTATATAGCGAACAACACTTGTTTGAATGGTCAGCTATATGGCATTTATGTAGACTATGGTTACTTATCAATCATCCATAACAATACGTGTATCAACAACGATTATGGTATAAAAGTACAATCTTCAAATTCTTCTACAATAAGTAAAAATCTCTGCAGTTCAAATAATTATAGAGAGATATTTATTCATTCATCTGGATCATGCATAGTTGTAGATAACATCTGTAGTGATAGCACAATGTATGGTATGTACGTTGCTTTTTCTGATGGGAGTACAATTGAAAACAACACTTTTGATAAGTCTGGTCTTTTTCTATATCAGTTTACTCTTGCAGGATATTTGTCATACACAATCAAAGGTAACACAGTCAATACTAAACTATTAGGCTACTTCAAACATGAAGAGGATCTAGTACTATCTTATCCTACCTATGGACAAATCTTTCTATTAAATTGTACAAATTCACTCATATCAAATCAAGATTTTCACGATCTGCCATACGGAGCAATTTTTGTTCTAGAAAGTCCAGATACACATATTTCTTCTAATTATTTCAGAAGAATAGGAAAACAAGCTGTATTCATCAAAGATTCTCTATATAGCGGAGTGACATACAATCACTTCGAAGATAGCTACTTTCGTGGTTTATTCTTAGATAATTCTGATTATGCAACTGTAGGAGACAATACATTCCTAAGGAGCACGTACTCTCTATATTGCTACCAATCAAACGATCCAATCATTATATCAAACAGCTTCGAACTTACTTCAAGAACAGATATTGAATTGAAAGAATGCCTCTCACCAAGCGTAATTAATAACTTCTGTGATAACTCGGGAATTGTGCTTTATGCTGAGATGAACTATGGTTTAGTTTTAAATGATGTTGGCTATGCATATGTTAGTGGTAATACTTTTTACAAATACGAAGGATATGGGATAGAAATAGTTGGAACTGATTATTCAGAAATAGCTTCTAACTTGTTCCAAGAGAACGAAGATTATGGTATTTATCTTACAAATTCTCGATACAACACCATTCATCATAACACTTTTCAATACAATAATATCGACGGAGACTATCAAGCATATAGCGATGATTATGGCTACAACAACTATTGGTATGACCCTCTTCTAAATGAAGGTAATTACTATAGTGACTGGAGCGGTACTGGACCTTATACTGTGGGATTTGATACAGATCCTTATCCTTTGGGAGAACCTTCTGTACCTCCAATTATTTCAGAATTTCAACGACAGTATGGTTTCGTATTTTCAATTCTTCTACTACCTTTCCTAGCAGGCTTATACTACTTCAGAAGAATAAAGAAATAATTTTTTTCTTTTTTTTTATTATCTTATTATTAGTATCAATAATATGAGCAGAAATCCCCCATAAACAACATAAGTGCATATGAATGAGGATTAAGTGATTTATATGCACAAATTCAGGAAATTTCTTTCCCCACTTCTACTTATTCTTATAGTTTTAACTTTACAATCTAATAATATTGAGACAGTATCTAGTGAACCAATGTACGGTATAAAGGTTTTAACAATCATTCATCCAGAAATAATAGCTGCCGAGTTGTTTGATGTTACAAATCATCTAGCTGGTCTAGGCTGCCACATCACATATACAGGTTTTGTTGATTCTGTAATATTATCAAGTCAGACAATTTATAGAGATATCTCTGTTTCTGAAGTTAATGCTAGCGACTATGACGTTTTCTTCATGGCAGGTGGCTGGGCAGGAAGAAGAATTGTAGAAGGAGAAAACAGTGCAGAAGCCATCACCCTTATTCAAAATCTCTTCAATGCGGGTGTTCTAATGACCTCTGTTTGTGGAGGTGCTAATCTCTTTGTTTTTGCTGATATCATCAATGGAACATCACTAACAGCTTACGATGAACTTGCTCCAGAGATAGAAGCTGCAGGGGGAACTTATATTGATTCAACACTTGTCATTGATGAACCATTTGTAACTGTTCAAGGGCTTTTTCAACATGAATTAGTTCCTGCGATAGCTGAGGTATTAGGTTATTATGAAGAAGTTCCACCTTCTTTTGTTGATTTAAATGTAGATTATGCAGGGGACCTAGAATATAACGTGACAGTGGAAACAGATGATGACACTCTAGTTCAAAATGTTATAATTTGGATTTATAAGATTTCAGACAATCAAAGCACGTTCTTCAAAGGAGTAACGTTTAAACAAACAACTGATGGGTTTTCATTCTCTGGAATAATCAGTTTTACAGAACATGGTATTTATTCCTTTGATATTTCAATTACTGATTGGTTTGGAAATTCTGTTATGGAACCTAATGCTATAACAATTAATACAGTTCTAGACACGGAGAAATCAGAAACCAGAATTATTTCCTCTATACTTAGTCTAAGTTGTTTAGGTTTGATTGTTTTTTCAATGAAGAATAAGAAGTACAAGTAGAAAATGAATCGATTTTCTTCTTTACTTCCTTTTACTTTATAGTTTCCTTAATCGCATCAGATAATGATTGCTCAAAGATTGACGTTTCGAAAATCTCCACATTTGGATATATTTCAATCTCAAACAAGTCAGAGATTACTTCAACAGCTTTAGCTCGTTCTTCCTTTGGGATTAAGTCGCTTTTATGAGATAGAATAACTAAGCTTGCATCAGGGCTATATTCACTTAGGTTTTTGATTGCCCTATCAAAATAACTTTTGGCTAAATTGAAATCATGATATTTTGAAGCATCAATGACAAAAAATAGTATTTTTATGTGGGAAAATATGCTTTCTCTTAGATCTATGAAAGCTTCTTCTAGATAAGTAATCTGACCTCCAACATCATAAACATTGAGTGAAAGGTTAGAAAATTCTAGCAATTTTCTTCTAACCCCGAGAGTAGCTTGGATTTCTTTAGTAGTTTCAGGAGATCTATTTTCGAAAATAACTTGGATAATTGACGATTTACCAGTTTGAGCTAATCCGAGAAAAAGTAGTTTTAGACCGAAATCTCCATTCTCAGAACCTTTGATAAGTTTATCTTCTTGCCCGATTTCTTCTTCCAAATAACTCATATCTTATAGTTTACTTTGCAAAATATAAAAATCCTTTTGTTTTTCAATATATAGAAATTTCTGATTCATTCATCATCAGCTTTTAATATTAAAAAGTGATGAATGGCATGATACTATGGTGGAAGAATCTCCCATAAATTTTGAGCTCTGTGTTGTTTGTAAGACTTCCAGAATGTTATGTGGTAGAAGAAGTTGTCCTCTATTAAACCAATGGTCTCAGAAATATAGTATTGAGCAACCTAAGATTGAAAACCTGGATGATTCCTTTACACCACCTGCGTTCTTTGTAGGGTGGACAGGTTACCCGAAAATTAATGCTGGTCCTATGTTAACTGTTAACAGGTTAGGGTCCGAGTATATTGATAATGCAAATAATTGGGAGAATAAGACCCAAGAAGATATTGTCAAGATGAGAATATCTCTCTTACGAACAAGATCTAAAATTGATGTTAAACGTCCATTAGATTCCGATATCATTCAAAAAAGTCAAGAGATGCTTCTTGGTAAGAAGGCAATAGATGTAGAGGTTACTCTGGAGAAGAAGATTATTCCAAGAATTGCTTTAGATGAAAGAATGGCACCTTATGGTCCAATTGTACCTATTAAGAAATTAGATTTAACAGAGAATCAATCGCCAATAACTGCGATAGAGAAAGCCTACTATGATACCGATTTAATCGCAGCTGATGCAGTAAATACTTTAGGAAAAGAGAAACTAGATGTACATACTATTACTAGAGTTTTTTCAGCTGGTATGCTAGGTCGAAAGGATAACAGAAAGCTAGTTCCTACTAGATGGAGTATAGCTGCAGTTGATGACATAATTTCAAAGCAAAATGCTGAGATTACAAAGAAATTTCAAGAGTTGGGGGAAATAAGGATTTTTTCCAATGTTTTCTTTGGTAATCGATTTGTTATAATGCTCGTACCAGATGTATGGTCGTATGAGATGATAGAGGTATGGTTCCAGGGAGCTTTCATGAATCCTAGCAATGTAAATATTGGCGTTGGTGATTATGAATGGTATGACGGTCGTACTGAATATGCTTCCAATGTAACAGGTGCTTATTATGCAGCTCGATTAGCAGTTACAGAGTATCTCATGAAGATTCAGAGACAAGCACAAGTGATTGTTCTTAGAGAAATATCTGATGAATATCGTTTTCCACTAGGTGTTTGGGTCATCAGAGTTGGTGTTCGAGGTGCAATGAGGAATAAACACATTTCAGTTGACACTATTGATCAAGCATTTGAGCTACTTCCAAATTATTTCCAATATCCTGTTAAATACTGGAAGAACAAATCAAAAATGTATGATTATAATAAGAAGCAGACTAAACTAGACATGTTTCTATCTTCATGAACTTCGTTAGTAAACATCAGATTGCTAATCCTTTCAGATTCAAGAGGTAAATTGAAATGCCTAAGAATTGTACTACTGAATATGATATAACCATCAGGATTTTCATATAGAACCAATCTCCTTTTGTTCGAGGTTTTTTTATTCGTTTCTTGCTCAGAAGGTAAATACTTGCGGGAATAAGTGGGAAGAAAATAATCCCTAAAACAGATGAAGTAACTAATAACCTCTTTTCTCTTTTAATGCTTTCTTCTTTATCATGTACATGTGAAAGATTTATCCAGTCAACATTATGTACAAGATCTCGCATATTCCTTTTACTTGTTCCCATGCGTATAGGAGTGGCTCCGTTCTTCATACGTTTTCCTATTTTTGATATTCCAAGTGTAATTCTACTAATTAGCCATTCAAGAGAACCTATATACTTTATTTTCTCCCAAGCTAATGTTACAACATACCACTGTCCAATTACATAGGCTAAAATCAACAAATAGATCAGTGGGCTTACTTTATCATAATCAGACCATCCAAGTCCAAAAATAAGTCCAGAAATAATCCACTGGGGTAATAATTCTATCCATTGAAAAGCGTAAATGGTAAAAGGAATAATTCCCAATCTTCTGACAAAAGCTGTTCGTTTGGCAAAACTTTCTGCTTTTCCTCGATATTCTACAAACCTTATCATCAGCATAAAGAATATCAATTGACCACCCAAACCGAAAAGATACCATGGTTGCCAAACATTCAATTTCGTTAATCTCTCTGGATAACGTAAAGGTAACCAATCCTCAAATTGAGCATTTAATACCAAACCATATATGATTCCAATGATAATTATAGCACCACCAATCATCATACCAATTGCTGGCAGTTTTTTTGGTGGATTTTCTTGCTCGAGATATAACCCAATTACATTTCCAACAAAAAGTGTTGATATGTATGGAAAGAGAGGTTGAGGACTTCCCCCTAACGGTGCAGCGAAGAATGCTTTGACAGCATACCAGAAATCTTGTGTTAACCAATTAGTAAAATAATGATTGTTGTCTGGATTTATATTATAGAGACTATTCCAGATTGGAGTAGTAACTGAGAAAACGAGAATTGCGAGAAGAGAATATATGATAACGTTTTGAGTGATTTTTTTATAATTGGTCTTCCACATCAAAATACCATATAATATTCCATTTATTATCAAACACCAAGCTATTGAATGAATTGTATGGAAATGATTTAACCTGCCAAGAAAATAATCTATGTCCAATAAACTCCCATTAAGGATGCTTCTATTTAGCCACCCATCATACCCGATAATACCCTCAGTAAGCATAGCAAACATTAACAAAAAAATACCATTTGTTACTTGTCTAAAAACGATTCTTCCAAGAGGTACACCCTTTTTTCGCGCTCTTTGCATAGCGATCATGTGGCCAATACCCGATATAAGAACAAAAAGACCTCGCCATGAACCAAGAAAAACTAGAATTATTGTTAGGATAATAAAGAAAACTGGTACTTCTTCTAATTCATACGTCCAGCTTAAATCCATTATTCTAGTTAGAAGATGAATAGAAATCATTCCGAGAATTGCTAATCCTCTAAGAAAATCTAACGTAACATATCTTCTCGGTTTTGAAATATCACTTTGAGTTGAATCCCTGGTTTCAGTTTTCAGATTTAGAGAGACATTCTCATTTTGAATTCCATTCACACAGTCAGTCAGCTATTGTATTAAAAAGAATTTTGATTCTGGAAGAGCATATCAACTCAAAGCTATTACCTTTTCTTTCATTTATTTTATATACTTAAAACAAATCTTTGAATCACTAAATATAGCTCTACTGTGGGAAATATGGCAAATAAAATTATAACTGAAGTTCCTAAAAGCGATTTTCAGCAGATTGCAATTGTAGGAACTCACATGCACAAGTGGCAAGGTGATGATGAAAATGATATATTACAGGTTTTTCATGATCAAGCAACTGTTCAGTTAGATCCATTAAACCCAGCGGGACGAAATCATGATATTTTCTTTGCTTCAAGAATACCTAAATACAAAATTAATGCCTTTCAGAAACTGGCTTATCCACAGAGACAAGTATTCGAATCTTATTTCCCAAATCTGATGGCAATTTCAAAGAGTTATTTTTCTATTTTCTTTCCTCAGATGAAAAAGGAGTTCTTACATAAATACTATCAAGCAAGTATCGAAAAAATGGAAGAAAGCATGGCAGGATTTCTAAAAGAAGCAACAGATTTCCTGGATGTAAATGGACCTTCTAAAGCTGCAGATTTAAAGGATATGGCAAAGATTAAACCCGAATTGACTTTCTGGAAAACAAGCAATCTTGCAGGAATGTCTTTAGAACTTCTTTGGCTTCTAGGTAAGGTAGTTATTCATGAAAGAGATGAGCATTGGAGGAAAACTTATGGGTTAGTTGAGAATTACTTCAACACTGAGATGCTAAAAGAAAGCAGTCTGACAATGGAAGAAATTAATTATAAAAAATTCCTACTCAGACAGAAATCTTATCCTCTAATCAATCTAGGAAAAGTGACTCACTCAAAAGATAAAGGATTGACATTTGGTAAGAAAAAACGTTTATCTCCAAAATGGTTTGAAGGAGATGTTGAAAACAAACCAGAGATTGTGAAGATTGAAGATGAAAACATTTACTGTGGTGTTCCTGCGCGTTGGAGAGAGTTTCTAGAGCAATCATATGACAATGAAATGAGAGCTATTGCACCACTTGATCCTCTAATATGGGATAGAGATTTAACACTCAAAGTTTTTGATTTTGAATATATTTGGGAAGTGTATAAAATACCCAAAGATCGAAGATGGGGTTACTATGTTTTTCCTTTGTTATATGAAGGTAAATTCTTTGGAAGACTTGAAGCAAATTATTTTAAAAAGGAAAAAATCCTACAATTATTCAATCTTCAGTTAGAAGAAAATCAAAATTTTGATAATGAATCTGAAGCTTCTTTCACCAGGATGTCTGAAAGATGGAGCAACATGCTCGATGCATCATTTGTGACTACTGACAAAACAATTAACTTTCTTTAGACATTTATCAAATTAATTCGTTTTTTCTTAATGTTTTTTTGTGATAAAATAAAAGAGCCTTTATATAAATGTCCAAGGAATTAATCCTTTATGCTCAGTACTATCCTTATAGCTAACCGCGGAGAGATAGCTATCAGAATCATAAGAGCCTGTCGACTTCTTAATTTCAAAACGGTAGCTATTTTTTCTGATATTGATTCTACTTCTCTCCATATTAAGATGGCGGATGAAGCATTCTGCTTAGGTAGTGGGGATGTACAAGACACATATCTAAATATTGAAAAAATCATTGAGATAGCTCTTAAATCTCAGTCTGATGCCATTCATCCAGGATATGGATTTCTTAGTGAGAGCGCAATTTTCGCAGAAGAGGTTGAAAAAAATGGATTGATTTTTGTTGGTCCGTCTCCTTCAATTCTTCACAGATTAGGAAATAAAATTGAAGCCAAGAAGATGGCTAAGGAAGCAGGAATTCTGACAGTTCCAGGTTCATCAGGTTACATTAATTCAGTTTCTGAAGCTGAGCAAATAACCAATAAGATAGGTTATCCAATTATCATCAAGGCAGCTTACGGTGGAGGGGGAAGAGGGATGGAAATTGTTGAAAATCCAGATGCTTTAGAAATAAGTCTGATGGGTTGTCAAACAATAGCTAGCAAATTCTTTGGAAGCAGTGAGGTTTTCATTGAGAAATACATTCATGCCCCTAGACATGTCGAGATTCAATTTTTAGCAGATAACTTTGGTAATGTTATCCATATTGGAGATCGAGAATGTTCAATTCAAAGATCCTATCAGAAGATTATCGAAGAAGCTCCTTCGTTCATATCAGCAAGAAGGAGAAATAGTCTTGGTGAAAAGATTTGTAATTTAGCTAAAAAACTCTCATATAGAAACGCTGGAACAGCTGAATTTCTTTGGAAAGATAGAAAATTGTATTTCAACGAGATAAATCCTAGAATTCAAGTAGAGCATCCTGTCACAGAGATGATTACCGGAATAGATCTGGTAGTTCAACAGTTGAGAGTAGCTAACAATGAAGAACTATCTTATTCTCAAAAAGATATCAAGTTCTCAGGTCATGCATTAGAATTTAGGATTAATGCTGAAGACCCATTAAAGGCATTTTATCCTCAAACTGGTAAAATTCTAAGTTTGAATATACCTGGTGGGAATGATGTAAGATTTGACACCTTCATTTATCCCAATTACAATCTCCCAAACCAATATGACTCTCTCATTGGTAAACTAATTATTAGAGGAGAAAATAGAGAGGATGCAATACAAAAATCCCGCTTAGCTTTAAATGAACTAGCTATATCAGGATTAACCACAAATATATCTCTTCATAAAGCAATTATTGAAACAGAAGAGTTTCAACATAGACAAATAACAACTGATTTTTTGGAAAGAACAAAAATAAACCAGATACTCAATCACTACGAAAAACTAAAACTTGTAGCTTTACTTATTGCCAATACAATTCACAAGCAGAAACAAGATTATGATATCTCCAATATTCAAAGAAGTAGAGAAGATTATAATAGATGGAGAGAACAAAACAAATTAGAACAGCAAAATGGTTATCGATAACACAGGTGTCATATTTGTCTAAGAAAAAAGTCATGTTTAGAGATAGAGAATATATTGTTGAAATTCTTCCTAACGGTGACATTTGCATAGATGAAGAAGTTTTCTCAGCTGAAGTCAAACAAGGTATAAATTCTATTTACAAGGTAGATGTTGATGGGCACACTTTCACAGTGGAAGTTTCAAACGATGAGTTTTTTGTCAATGGAGAGAAGACGCAATTTACAATCAAACCTTACATACCTGTATTAAGCACCAAATCAAGTGAAATTGAAAAAAAAGACATAAAAATCTCAGCTCCAATCCCAGGAAAGATAACTAAAATTTTAGTGACAGAAGGAGAAGAGGTATCAAAAGATCAAGAACTTCTGATACTTGAAGCTATGAAAATGAGAAATAGGATCTTTGCCCCCAGTTCAGGGAAAATTCTCAAAATTTCAGTGAAAGAAAATGATAATGTTGTGCAAGATCAGCATCTTCTAATTATTCAACCTTAATTCGCTGTGAGTACTTCTCTGAAAAAGTCTATTACATATGTTTTCATAATTTCAAAGTGTTTCTCGTTCGAGAAATTATGATTGGCTTTTTCAACTACTTTCATTTCTTTGTCAATATCTGGGGAGAGTTTTCCATAAAATTCCTCTATTTGGTCTACAGCTAGGATCTCATCACTTGTTCCTATTATAAATCGGATTGGGCAGCTGATTTTTGAAATGAGTTTCGAGGGATTGTATTGAGATGTTTGTTCTTTGAACCATTTCTTCAAATGAACCTCTGGAAACCTCATCTGTTTACTTCTTTTCCATAGTTGGGATAAACCGTCAAAGATTTTCAACTTTGCAACTTTATCTGTATCATATACAGGAGATCTTATGGCTAAACACTTAACTCTTGGATCCCGCGCTGTGTGTGATATAGCCATCGCTCCCCCAAAACTTTCTCCTATTAGAGCAATCTGTGTAGGATCAATTTTAGGATGATGGACAAGATAGGAGATTACTTGATTGATATTTTCTTGAGAATAATAATACTCAAATGTTCCTGTACTATTTCGAACTCCCGTATAATCGAAAGCATAGTAAGCGAACCCATTATCCACCATGTCTCTAGCAAATCTTTCACCTTCTTTCTCTGGTTCTAACCCTGGCATCCCGTTTAGATGAACTATCAAAGGGGAAGGATTCTTATCTTCTGGAAGATAAAGAACTCCATTAATTGTTTCTTCTCTGAAATTAATATCAGAGTGCTCTATTTTCATTTTTTATCCTCCTGTCGAATCTCACAATATGTAATCGTATAATTCTGGAAACTCTTGTTCGTTATCTCAAATGAATCAGCATCATACGGTACAGTATCAGCTACCTTAGAAGAGAATCCAATCGTGTAAGAGGATTTTTCTTGGTTTTCTGAAATTTCGATATCATGTAGATTAAGGTGTAAACCTTCACCAAGTGCTTTAGTTATTGCTTCTTTAATTGTCCAATATATTGTTCCTTTTTCAGCATCTGATGAGATCTCATTTCTTTCTTTTTCTGTGAAAGCTTCTTTGTAGAAAGACTCACTTCTTTCTTCTATTTTTTCGATATCAATTCCAATAGGTGATTGACCAACAGCTGCAATAGCAAATTCTCCAGAATGAGTTATTGAAAGATGTAAATTACTTGGTTCATCCTTCTTAAGATCATAAAAGTATGGTCGACCTTTCTTTTCTTTTCTAATCTCAATTTCTTTAGGTTTGTTCTCTTTATTAACTAGAAGAGAATAGAGTTCCTTAGATGCAATGACACCAGAAAGATACTCAATTCTTCGTTTCTCGTTCTTGAATGTATCAAATCGTTCTTTTTCTTTAGATGTCAAGGAAGACAAAACAGTTTTGGGATTAGTTGAAAGAAGAGAAGCTACTATTCGGACTGGAATTATTCTGAAATTATCATGGTTTAGTGAGTTAGTGATTTCCCAGTATCGGAAAGTTTCCTGAAGTTTATCTTTAATTTCTGATTCTTCCTTGAAGTTGAGTTGAGTATGTATCATCCCCAAGCCGTCTAGTTTAGCGATTATGTTTCTTTTTTCATCTAATATTTCTACATCAAATGTACTATGAGTTGTATTAATTCCAGTGAATATTGAAACAATATATTTTGGTTTTTTATTATTGTAGAAGGTTATTGTCTCTATTTTTGATGGCAAAGAAGTTTTGCTATTGACAATGTAGTCATATAATCCCGCTGTCTGTAATGCTGCTTCAATTGCAAGAGGGTTCAGAGTAGTTTTACTCCTTTTATCAGAGAAAAGATTTTTGTCAGGAATTTCTATCTGCGAAATAGCTTTCTTTCCATCTAGATTAATTAATTTCTCTAATACTTGAAAACTCTCTCCATGGAAGAAGAACGAATATATATCCTCTTTTGATAAGAGATTGATATCAGATTCGCGAATTTCATTTTCTGATTTCTTTGCTTTCTTTCTCCTTGTAGAAACATCAACATTTATTGTAAAATGCTCAATTTCTCTTCTTTTACTTGGATCAATCTTTGCGATGAAATCTGATTTTAATTTCATTTTCCCTATATCGGATTTGTATTCAACATAAATCTCCTTTGTTTGAGATTGTTGAATCTTTAGAGCAGTATTAAATTCTACGTTTGAAAAACTAACAGGTTTTTGTGATGATAGTATTTCAAAAGTTTCTGCAAAAAATTCTAATCCCATCACACCTGGAAATATCGGTGTTTGTTGTATTTGATGATCATTTAGATATAGGTCATTCTCTGAATTAATTGCTTTTCTGGTAAAGAAAGTTGAATCATAATACTCCAAACTCTCAATTAAGGGATATTTACTTTCTTTGATTTTTGATTTGATTTCAGACATCTTTTCAAAAGGTCCAAGACCACATGATACGATTACTTCATCTCCAATTGTGTTTAAGAAGAGTTTGACAAAACTCTCTGTACCTTCTTGCACAGGAATAGGATTTATACCTTGAGAGGTTAATATATCCATAATAGACCCTCTTGTTGCCATTCCTACACCTCCCCATGCTGACCAATCACAGGCTACAGCTGAAACTCCTTGTTGATTCAACTTCCAACAAAGCCTTGAAAGGTACCCATTAGCGAATGAATAGTCTACTTGTCCTCTATTACCATATCTACCTGCAATTGATGTAAAACATACTACTCGTTTCAGTTTCTTTGTATCAATTGAGTTGAGTATATTCCAAATACCTTCAACCTTTACTGAAACAATGAGACTCGAAAAGTCAAGTTTCTTCTTTTTAAATGACTTGGATTCCTCTAGACCGGCTCCATGAATGATGTGACTAACAGAGGTCTCGAAATGACTTTCAATATCTCTTATAGCTTCTTCTACATCTTTTGTATTTGTAACATCAACTCTTCTATATTCGACTTTTATCTTCTTCTTTCTTAAAATTTCAAGATTCCTTACTACTTCAAGTCCGAATAAGAAATTATTCCAATGTCTGTCAATAAGAACTGGAGTGACTTTCTCTTCAGTTTCTTTCAGTTCTTCTATCAGTTTCTGCTTTCTTTCCTCTAATTCTTCAGGAGATAAGAGAAGAGCTTCCGAATCAACATTAGAAATGTCTTCTATACCAAAAATAGCTACCTTGGATTTTACAATTGTGCAGAGTGCTTCTAAACATTTGAAGGTAATTCCTCTACCTCCCCCAGTAACAAGTAGTAAATCGCTGCCTTTAACATGAATTTTTGAAGATTGAGTAAGATAGTCACTTATATCCAGATTTGCGAGTGTAAATCTATTTTTCTTTTCATATGCAATTTCAACATTTGTATCCCAATATTCCAACTCTTGAATAATGTATTTTATGTTCTCAGAATAAATGTGCTTATAGGCCATTTCAAACTCTATACCTATTGTTTTCACAAAACCAGAAATTCCTCCAGAGATAGGATTTGCATCTTTTCTTAAACCAAAATAATTTTCTTTTGATACTGCAATAATTCTCTGATTTGAGTTCAGTTCTAGTGACTGAAACAATGTAAATATCTTAGTGTAGATTTCTTGGTCAATCAAACCAGGTTCTGAGATTGGATCTGGTAACAACAGGATAAATAGATCAAAATTTGTTTCTTCTAATTCCGATTTTTCTTTTAACAACTTACAGATCTTATAATTCGCTTTTCTTTCTTTTAGAGAACTTGCTAACTCCTCACCTAATGAGGAATTGATATCAATTACTAAAGTAGAAAGCTCAGTTAAGTTTACTTTATCAGCTTTGCTCTTATCCAAAGGAATAGGAACCGTAATCAGTTTATCAATTCTGACAGTGTCTTCAAGGTCTTGCTCCTTCTCAGTTCTAGGTAATTCTTCAACACTTTCTGAAATTTCAGAAGTAATAGATGGTACATCTCCAACATATCGGTGGACATACCCGGCTATGTCATTGATTGTTCTGAATTCTGCTAAACTTATTGATTCATCAATGGGGAGATCATATATCTCTCTTATATCTCCAAAGATTTCAGCTTGTTTTATTGTATCTATACCGAGATCTTCCTCTAGATCCATATCAAATTCTATTAGATTTTGTTCATATCCTGTGGTTTCTGATATAACCTCTCTGATTTTTCTGTTCAAATCTTCAGAAGTTTCCATCAAATTAGGGGGGTCTACTGGTTCAGAAGAACCTATCTCACCAACATTGCTTTGAACATATATAGCAATTTTTTGAGGTGTTGTAAATTCTGCAAGACTTACTGTATCATCTAATTCTAAATCCCACTTTTCCCGAAGAATTCCAAAAATCTCAGCTTGTTTAACTGTGTCAATTCCTAGATCTTCTTCTAGATGCATTTCAGCTTCGATCAGATTTGTCTCATATCCAGTGATTTCTGAGATTATTGAGATAACACTTGGTAAAATATCTGTAGATACTAAGTTCTTAGCGATATCATGGGATTTGGATTTTGCTGATGTGGAAATCTCCAATTTAGATTTTGTTGTCATTTTCAAGACTCTTCCATCCAAAAAAGTTCTACCCATATTACCACCTAATCCAGATAACCATTCATCATGAAGAATCAAATCATACCTATCTTCAAAGGTATTAAGCCTAAAAGCAGTGAATGCTACTTGAGATCCAAATCCAGCTGCTAATCGAATTGCGTATTTTACCCTACGATTTTCTCCTTCAGAAAACCGTAATTCAGAGAACAAAGGATCTATTTTAGCAATATTTGCTATAGGCGGAATTCTACCTTTCTCCATTGATTTAATAGCAACACATTCTTCAATTCCTGCTCCCATTGCATGTCCAGTAAAACCTTTTGTATTTACTATAGTAATTTTGCAAGCGTCTTTTCCAAAAACGCTTTTCAGTGCTTCAATTTCAGATTCAGCACTTCCTCCTCTTGCTGGAGTATAAGTTTCATGAGAAACAAACATTCCTTCTTCTGCTAAACTCTTTCTTGGAATATGGTATTGCTCTTCAATCTTTTCCACAAAGTTTTGGAAAGCTTTGGAAATATGTTGAACATCCAATCTTGAACCATGAAATCCACTATTCAAAAATGATGAACCAATCAGGTCAACAATGGGTTTAACTCCTCTCATATTATAGGCATCTTCATTCTCAAGTATCAGAGCAGCTGCAGCAGATCCTATTATCAGACCATGTCTGTTTTTACCAAATGGGAGCGCGGCATTTTCAACTTTTTCTTCAGTTGTTACACCTCCAGCAGCTAGAAATCCAGATCCAAGCCATGGGAGCAAATTTTCACTAGATGCATCATCAGCTGCTATTACAATAACTCTATTACATCGACCAATTCGAATCCAGTCTTCTGCAATACCAATCGCTTGAGTAGTAGAGGCACATGCAGCATTAATCTGTGTATTAGGTCCTTTCGCTTTAATCAACTGAGCAAATTGAGAATGACCCATTGATAAAATTTTGAATAAGAAATTTCTGCTAAATTTCTTATCATTATCTGAGTTAGTTTGTTCTTGTATTTCCTTGACAAGATTATCATATCCTGGAAAAGCAGAAGCAAATATTATACCAGTTTCATCTTGAAGAGGTTCAGGTAATGCCCAGTCGCCTTCTAGAACTTTTCCAGTAGAAGTTCTGAAAGAAGATTTCACTAATGGGATACCTGCATTATTTAAAGCTTCTAAACCTGCACAGATTGCTAATTGAAAGGTTATGTCAAGAGAACTCAAAAGTTTTTCATCTAATTTAAAATCTCCAACAGGATCGAAATTCCCCAATTGACCAGCTAAATTAATTACTTTTGTTAATTCATCAATTTCTTCAAATGAAGCTATTCCTTCTGGAGATTTAACAAGACGATTGATATTCTTGTCTAACATGTTTTGTCGAATATCTTCTCTTATTGAATCAATGAGATTCTCCCCTGAGAGAATTGCATCGATATTCCCATCATCAAAAACATTTCTACTTTTTCCTGGAAAACCAACTCCAACTCCTGTCACTCCTATCAGCTGATGTCTAACTGGAGCTACAGATTTAGCTGATTTGACTTCTTCATTTTCTCCTAAATAATTAGAATAAAGTTCATACCCAGATTTCAAAATATTTTCAAGATAATTACTATTATTTCTAACAAAACTTTGAAAATCAGAATCTGGTGAAACAGCTATTTCTCCAGGAAATACTATTTCTTGTTCTGTTTTAATTTTCTTGAATTGTGGGTCTAAATCAGCTAGAGAAGCAGGATCAATAAACTGTCGTATCTGATTCACCGTAGTTTCTACTGTTTCAATTTCGTTTTGTTTTGGTATCAATGTAGTAAATGCCGAGATATCTGTTTTATCTTGCAGAATATCTTTAACAAATGAGAATAAAGCCTTTTTCGGACCTATCTCTACAAAGAATCTCGCTCCTGCATTGTAGATATTTTGAATTTCGTTAACCCAAAGAACTGATGAACTAATTTGTTGAACAAGTAATTTTCTTATTTCTTCTGGTTTTGGTGGATAAACTTTTCCTGTAGCATTACTATAAACTGGGATCTTTGGTTCATTAAATTCTATTCTAGAAAGTACTTTTTCCATCTCTTCTTCAACAGATTTAACAATCTTTGAATGAAATGCAGTTGATACATTTAATCGCTTAGCAGTAATTCCTTTCTGTTTAGAAATTTCTAATACTTGCTCAATTCCTTCTATTTCACCAGAAACAACTGTTTGGTTTTTAGAGTTGTAATTTGCGACAGTGACATAACAATTTTTCACTCCTTTCACGATTTCATGAACTTGGTTAATCGGTGCAAGTATAGCTGCCATTGCACCTGGTACAGAATTCCCAGCTCGACTCATAGATCTTCCACGTTCAATGACTGCTTTTAACCCATCTTCGAAAGAAAGTGCTCCTGCTATAACTAAAGCCGCATACTCACCCAAACTATGGCCTGCGACTATATTTGGTTCGATTCCTTCTTCTGCTAACAAGCTAGCAATAGAGACATCTACAACGAAAATCGCTGGTTGGGTAAACTTTGTATCAGTTAGTCTCTTCTTATTTGATTCATTAGAGAGTTTTTCTGAACCAAAAACAATTTCTTTGAAGCTATAAGTGTAATAACCATACCAGATTTGTTCAGCTTTTTCAAAGTATTCCTTAACAATTTCTGAGTTTTCATATAGCTGTTTAGCCATTCCAAGATATTGACTTCCCTGACCAGTAAACATGTAACATAGTTTGGGTTTTATGCTCTGAAGAGAAATTTGTGATTGGTCAATTTCCTCTTGGATATTTTCAGATATTGATAATTGTGGTTTCTTTTCATATTGTATTTTTGCTGGATTAAATTCTTCCAATATAGCATGGTAATTAGCACCACCAAAGCCAAATGCAGATACACCAACTCTGGCTACAACAGATGAAGAGGAGTTCCACTCTGAAACTTCTGTGTTTATTCTTAACTTAGAATTATTCCAATCAATATTTGGATTTGGTTTTTCCACATTTATTGATGGAGGTAGTTTCTTATGATAAAGTGCCAATGAAGCTTTAATTATTGATGCAATACCAGATGCACTCTTTAGATGACCTATTTGACTCTTTATTGAACTCACATTTAATTTGTGATCACTTGTTCTGTCTTTAAAAATTCCCTCTAGAACTTGAAGTTCAACTGCATCCCCAACTACTGTTGAAGTACCATGTGCTTCAATGTAATCAACTTCATTTGTATCAATTTGCGCTTTTTCCATTGCTCTTTCTATAGCTCGTTTTTGACCTTCTGGATTTGGTGCAGTTATTCCCTTTCCTTTACCATCAGAAGATGAACCGATAGAAGAAATTACTGCGTAAATCTTATTACCATCAGTCAGTGCATCTTCCAGTCGCTTTAGGACAATAAATCCAGCTCCTTCGCCCATAACAAATCCATCTGCATTTTCATCAAAAGGTCTAGTTCCTGTCCCAGATAAAGCACCAATTTTACTGAATTTAACATAGGTAGCAACATCCATAGATCTATCAGCTCCTCCTGTTAAAACAACATTAATTTCCCCCGAGAGTAATGAATTTACAGCTGTATCAATCGCTGCCACACTAGATGCACAAGCAGCATCTGTTGTCATAGATTTACCTATCAAATTGAACACATTTGCTATTCTTCCAGCAATTATATTTGATAATTCACCTGGCATCGAATCTTCAGTAATAGATGGATAGTGCTTTTTTGAAAAATCTAATAGATGGTTGATCATATTCTTTTGTTTTTCTTCAGTTAATTCTTGAAATACTATGTTTGTTTTTATTTCTTCAATGAATTCTGGTACAAAGAATAACTTGTTGGTATTTCGTTGAATTTCACCCCCCAAAGAGTTTCCCACAATTACTGCAATAGGTAATTTTAATTTGCCATCAGTCGGAATTCCAGCATCTTCTAGAGCTTGTCTCGCTGAATCTAATGACCATTTTTGAACATCATCCATTCTTTCAGCTATTTTTGGTGGAATGCGATATCTAATTGAATCAAAATTGTATTCTTTGATAAATGAACCAATCTTTGAATAGGTTTTGTTCTCAGCTGTTTTATCTTCATCAAAATGCAGTGAGGCTTTCCATCTTTCGTCAGAGATTTCAGTGATTGAATATTTTTTCTGTATAATATTGGTCCAGAATTGGCTAATATTTTCAGCATCTGGAAGAATACATCCCATCCCGACTATTGCTACTCTATTCTTTATAGGAAGTGAAATAGACTCTTTGATCTGGACATCTGAAGTCACTGCATCGAGATGAATCTTTTCAAGTTCAGCAATTTGTTGCGTGGCATAAATTTTTCCTGACTTAACAACATCATGATGTAAGTCTCTAATTCTCAGAATGTTTCTTTTAAGACCTATAAGCTCGCCTGCCATATAACAGCCTTTACTCTCTTGAATCTTCTTGCTTGCTGAAACAAATTGGGTAGAAGCTCCTCCAGGTTTATACTTCTCATTCCAAATTTCAGCTTTACCTGCAATTCGTAAAGCGCCTAAATTGTCTTTCTCATATACTTTCTTTCTATCATGGATAGACATACCTTCTCTGATTCTTTCCAATTCTAGTTTCAATGTCGTTTCAACAAACTCAGAAGGAATAGCTCTAGCTCTGGTATTTACTGTTGTTCCTATCACTTTTGTTTCAGAAGAATTTAGAACATGTTCTTGATATATTGAGGTTAAAGCTTTGCACTTAACAATTTCTTCAGTAAGTAGGTAAGCAGTCCCCATTTGAATTCCTGGGGAGATATAATCAAGATGATTTGATACCATTCCAGCTAGCATAGCTGTACTTCTATCATCACTTATCCCTCCAGCAAATACAATCTTTAATTTGTCAGAGATATTACTCTTCTCTCTTTCAACATACTGAATTATTGATTCCCAAAGAGTGAATGAAGTTAATATTCCAATGTGTCCTCCACATTCGCTTCCTTCTAAAATCAAATATTCAATTTTATTTTGAATCGCATCTTTGAAGAAGGATAAAGCAGGTGTGTGAAGTATAACTTTTGTCCCAGCTTTCTGAATTCTTGATGCTAACTGTATTGATCCTGCTGCTACCAAACATAATGGTGTTTTGTTTTCTTGAATCAATGAGATATGCGCGTCTCGTCTTTCTTTCATGACTTCTAAACCGATGATTCCTCCAGCATAAGGAGCACTTTTTGGATACTTCTCATGTAATTCTTTGAATAAAATTTCTGCTTCTTCTTTCAACAATCCTCCGAAGGCTAAAACTGGAAGTGCACCCTCATTAAAAACCTGTAAAGCAAAATCAGCTGAATCAGTTATGTTTGCCATTGGTCCCTGGATAATTGGAAGTTTGATCCCAAGACTTATAGCAAATTCGTTTTCTTCTGAAAATGACCAATTGTCTGAAAGATTTACCATTTGGGTTCTTATAATCTGTTTAACACCGCTCAGGAAAGCGGTTAAGTCACCGAATTTGTCTGATATAAAACTTGCAAACCTCAATCCTACACCAAGAGGAATAAAAGAATTTTTTATTTCCTGATCTGCAAGAAAAGCAGATGTTCTAGAAACTTCCTCTATCTTTTGAGAGAGTTCTTGAAAGTTATCTTGTGTTGTAGTTTTTTCGATTGTTTTGAATTCTCTTATCCATTTGTTTGCAATCTTTCCCGTTATTCTAAATTTTCTATCAAAACTTTCACCGATGATGTATGTGTCATTTTCATCAAGAGAAGCAAGATATTTTTTAGTTTCAGCTGTAAGAGGACATTCAGGAAGTAGTAAAAGTTGTTCTTCAAGTACTACTCCTAAAGCACCACCAATTAGAGCACTGATTATGTTATAAACACCGATTCCACCTTGTATAATGAATGGGTAACCTACTTCGTTAAATTCTTGAATTAGAATAAAAGATGACTTTTCACCGATACTTCCTCCAGATTCAAAACCTTTCACAAGGAAGAAATCAGCCCATTCAGTTTTCTCTTGTGCTTCACTTACATTACGTACTTCGGCAATAAGCCAATCATACTCACAAGTTAGACTCATTAACTGCTCTATTTCGATTTTTTTAGGAATTATCAAAATAGGAATATGCTCCATCTTATTTACCACTTCAATCTGAGAAACATCTGAAAGTTTTATACCCCAAATATTTTCTTTTGGAATTTTTTTACTACAAGTTTCTAAAATGTTTGAAATTGATTGTTCATCTAACCCTTCAAGATCTACTAGACCTACTCCACCTTTCTGGGAAAGTTCAATAGATAATTGTGGATTGCTTATACCTTTAGGAGAATATCCCCAAATGATTCTAGTTGGGTCTATCTCGTTTATTATTTGTCTTCTTGTTTTCATTCAAATCACCTAAACTGGAAAAATTCCATGTTTCCTCCTGGGTGTTTGTTCTCTTTTATTCCTCAAAATACTGAGAGAGACAATTATTTCGTTTCTCGTCTCCTCTGGAAAAATGACTTTGTCAACATAACCTAATTCAGCTGCTTGGTAAGGATTAGCGAATTCTTCCTTGAATTTTTCAGTGAATTCTTTTAAGATTTGTTCTGGATTATCAACCCCTATCAATTTACTGCGATAGAGTATCCTACATGCCCCTTCGGATCCCATTACAGCTATCTGAGCTGTAGGCCAAGCTAAGTTTACATCAGTCCCCAAATGTTTGGAACTCATTACAATGTAAGCCCCCCCATAGGCTTTTCGAACAATCACAGAAATCTTCGGAACAGTAGCTTCTGAATAGGCAAATAGAAGTTTTGCGCCGTGTCTTATAATTCCTTCATGTTCTTGCTTTATTCCAGGAAGGAATCCTGGCACATCAACGAATGTTAGAATCGGAATATTAAATGAATCACAAAATCTTATGAATCTTGATGCTTTATCAGCCGCATTAAAATCAATAGCTCCTCCCAGATACAAGGGTTGGTTTGCTACTATACCAACTGTGCTACCATTCAATCGAGAAAATCCTATTATTATATTCTTTGCCCAATCTTCTTGTAGCTCAAGGAAACTATCTGAATCAACTATAATCCCTAAGATGCTTTTCATATCATAAGGTTCATCTTCTTCTGCGGGAATGAGTTCTCTTAAATTCTGCTGAGTATTTACATCAAGCAGATGCTGATCTGAAGGAGTATCATTTAGGTTATTTGATGGAAGATAAGCCATTAATTTTCTAACTAAATCTAATGTATCTTCTTCAGTTTCTCCAACTAGATGGCATACTCCAGTTATACTACTATGAACATTACTTCCTCCTAGATCATAGAAAGAAATTTCCTCACCAGTTACAGCCTTAACTACTTCTGGACCTGTAACAAACATAAATGAATTCTCTTTGTTCATGAGAACAAAGTCAGTTAAGGCAGGAGAGTAGACAGCACCACCTGCACATGGTCCTAAGATAACAGAAATCTGCGGAATAACACCAGATGCTTGTGTATTTCTGTAAAAGATATCTCCATAACCAGCTAGAGAAGCCACTCCTTCTTGTATTCTAGCACCACCAGAATCTAACAAACCAATTATAGGATTTCCAGTTTTAATTGCGAGATCCATCACTTTGCATATTTTTGTTGCTTGAGCTCTTCCTAGACTCCCACCAAAAACTGTAAAATCTTGACTATAAACGTAAATAGTTCTGCCTGAGATTTTCGCATGACCAGTAACAACACCATCACCATAAGGTTTAGTGCCTGCCATATCAAATTTTGTAGACTGGTGAGTTACAAATGAATCTATTTCGTTAAATGAATTTTCATCAACCAATAGCTCAATCCTTTCACGAGCAGTTAATTTTCCTTTCTTGTGTTGATTCTCAATTCGCTTTTTACCTCCTCCCTCTTTACTCCTTCTCCTTCTATCATGAAGAGTACTAAATATATTATTTTCTTGAATCTCATTTAGATTCTCAGGTCTTTGATACATTAAACTAGTATCTTACAAGTCGAATAAAAACGACATCTCTTTTCATGACCAAAAATTCTTTACTCATATAATGAAACAAACTTTAAATTCTACCCAATAGAATGCGGTCTATTATCTTCAAAGTATGAAATATAAAAGAATTTAATAAACATCTTCTGAAATATTCTCAAATGCTTAAAAAAATCCTTATAGCTAATCGTGGAGAAATTGCTGTAAGAATAATAAGAGCATGCCGATTTTTAAATATCCAAACAGTTGCTATCTTCTCTGATATTGACACATCTTCACTTCATGTCAAAATGGCAGATGAAGCATTCTGTTTAGGAAATGGTTCAGTTCAAGAGACTTATCTGAATATTGAAAAAATCATAGATATTGCTATCCAATCTCAATCTGATGGTATTCATCCAGGTTACGGATTTCTTAGTGAAAATGCAAATTTTGCAGTACAAGTAGAAAAGAATGATCTGATTTTTGTTGGACCTAAAGCATCTGTTCTAAAAAGACTGAGCAATAAATTTGAAGCAAAAAAAAGTGCAAAAGAAATTGGTCTTCAAGTTATCCCCGGTTCTTCTAGTGTAATATATTCTATTTCTGAAGCTGAAAAAGCAGCAGATACTATAGGTTATCCCGTTATCATTAAAGCAGTATATGGAGCGGGAGGAAGAGGAATAGAGGTTGTTAAAAAGAATGAAGATTTGGAAAGAAGTTTTATTGAATGCCAGTCCGTTGCAGAAAAAATATTCGGTGATAATGCCGTATATCTTGAGAAGTACTTGGAAGGTCCCAGACATATTGAAATACAGTTCTTAGCTGACAATCACGATAACATCATACATCTTGGTGATAGAGAGTGTTCAATCCAACGTGCTCATCAAAAAATTATAGAAGAAGCACCTTCCTTCCTCTCAAAAGAGATTATAGATAGCCTTGGCCAGAAGGTTTGTTCACTAGTTAAATCTTTATCCTATACAAATATTGGAACAGTAGAGTTTCTCTGGAAAAACAATCAATTGTTCTTCAATGAAATCAACTCAAGAATCCAAGTTGAACATCCAGTAACCGAAATGATTACGGGAATAGATCTTGTCATTGAGCAATTAAGAATCGCTAATAATGAAGTGCTGAGCTACACACAAGAAGAAGTAATCTTTGATGGTCATGTTATAGAATTTCGAATAAATGCTGAAAATCCATTCAATGGTTTCTATCCACAAACAGGTATAATTACAAATCTCACAGTTCCAGTAGAAGAAAATGTTCGATTCGACACTTTCATCTATCCAAACTATTTGGTTCCAAACAAGTATGATTCTCTAGTTGGTAAGCTAGTTGTTAAAAGCACAACTAGAGAAAAAACTATTGAAAAATCACTAAATATGTTGAAGGAATTAAAGATAGATGGGGTTATTACTAACATTTATCTGCACAAAGCAATTCTAAAGTCACCAGAATTTCGAGAGGGTGAGATTACAAACTTGTTCTTAAATGAAAATCGAATGAAGAAATTGATCGACCAACATCAGAAACTGAAACTCGCCGCATTAATCACAACTGATAGTTTTCTTAATGGGAACAAGAAGCTTGTACATAAAAATCTCACTAAGATATCTAAGAAAAAGAGTAGATGGAGAGAGATAAATAGACTTGAAAAACATCAAGGTCACAATAAAAAATAGAGTTAAACTGGAGAGATTCCGTGTTTTCTTCTTGGAGATTGCTCTCTCTTATTTTGAAGAACCTCCAGTATTGAGATAATTTCTTTTCTAGTTTCTTCAGGAAAGATAACTTTGTCAATATAACCCAATTCAGCTGCCTGGTAAGGATTAACAAATTCCTTCTTGTATTCTTCAACAAAACTATCAAGAGCTTCATCTTTATTATTTTCAGTATTAAGTCTGTTTTTGTGAAGTATTCTACTTGCACCGTCTAGACCCATAACGGCGACTTCAGCTGTAGGCCAAGCTAGATTCAAATCAGTCCCCAAATGTTTGGAACTCATTACAATGTAAGCCCCCCCATATGCTTTTCGAACAATCACAGAGATCTTTGGTACTGTGGCTTCTGAATAGGCAAAAAGAAGTTTGGCTCCATGCCTGATTAATCCCTCATGCTCTTGTTTTATTCCTGGAAGGAATCCTGGCACATCAACCAAAGTCAGAAGAGGTATGTTGAATGAATCACAAAATCTAATGAATCTAGAAGCTTTATCAGCTGCATTGAAATCAATAGCACCTCCTAAAAATAATGGTTGATTGGCTATTATTCCAATTGTAGATCCTTGTATTCTTGAAAACCCAATAACGATGTTTCTAGCCCATTTCTCTTGTAATTCTAGGAAACTGTTAGAATCAATTATCGTATTGATGATGTCCTTCATATCATAGGGTTCATCTGATTGTTGAGGTAAGATCTCTCTCAATAGAAGTTGGTTAGTTTCCTTGATTGAGTCTGCAGAGATTGGTGAATCATCAAGATTATTTGAGGGGATATATGATACTAAATTTTTAACTAATTGTAATGTTTGTTCTTCTGTTTCTCCTACTAGATGACAGACACCAGTTTTTTCGGTATGAACTTCACTTCCACCTAAATCATAAAAAGAGACTTCTTCACCAGTAACAGCTTTAACAACTTCTGGTCCAGTGACAAACATAAATGAGTTTTTCTTATTCATAAGGATAAAATCTGTTAAAGCAGGAGAATAAACAGCTCCTCCTGCACAAGGCCCTAAGATCACTGATATCTGCGGAATTACCCCTGACGCTTGAGAGTTTCTATAAAAAATATCTCCATAACCAGCTAGAGAAGCTACTCCTTCTTGTATTCTTGCACCACCTGAATCTAAAATACCTATGATAGGAGACCCTGTTTGAACAGCTAGATCCATTATTTTACAAATTTTAGTTGCCTGAGCCCTTCCTAAACTTCCTCCAAATACAGTGAAATCCTGACTATACACATACACAGGTCTTTCATTGATTGTTGCATAGCCAGTTATAACTCCATCTCCCATTGGTCGATTACTGGACATCTCAAATTTAGTTGATTGATGTGTAACAAAATCACCAATTTCATGAAAAGAATCTTCATCCACAAGAATAGTAATTCTTTCTCTTGCTGTAAGCTTTCCTTTCTCATGTTGAATAGCTATCTTCTCACTTCCTCCACTTTCTTTGCTATGTTTTCTCATTTTCTCTAAATCTATGTATTTATCATTATTAGATTCAGGAATGTGTTCTTTTTCCGAAGGCATCATAATACCTTTAATTGTCTTATAAAAATAGCTTTTCCTTGTATCCTAAAAAATTTTAAAGCACATGGCATAGATATATCAATCATCAGCTGTAGAGTGTTTATTGTGAATTTTGATAATGAGAAGTTACGGATTATAAGGTATAATTCTGTTTCATCAACTATGGATGTTGTATTGGATCACATTAGTGAGAACCAAGATACTCCACTACTCATTCTCGCAGAAAAACAAACAATTGGTAGAGGAAGAGATGATTCAACATGGTGTTCTCCTAAAGGAGGATTTTATGGAACGTATGTATTTGTCATTGATGAGTTACTAGAGCCAAAAAAGATGAGATTTATTCATTATGCTGTAGCTCTGAGCATTCTAAAAACGCTCAAAGAATTCTGTGGTATAGATGTTGAAATAAAATGGCCAAATGACATTTACTTGGAGAACCAAAAAATTGGTGGCATTCTACTTGAAATCTTAACTAAAAGTAGGAATCATCTTTTAATTGGGATAGGTCTTAATGTCAATTCATCTAAAGAAGATTTAGCTGATGTAAAGGAAATTAAAGCAACTAGTTTGTTCGAAGCTTTGAATCTTGAGCTTAACTTAAATGAGTTAAGACAAAAACTGTCAGAAAACCTTTTCCACTATCTAGAAGAAGTGATGTTCGATCAGATTTCCAATCTTGTTTCAGATTATAATACTAACCTACTGAATCATTCAAAGAAACACATCTTCAATTCAAAAACCTATAAGTGTAAGGGTATTGGAAATGATGGACTTCTTATACTTTATAATGAGAATGAAGAATTGACAGTAACCATTGAAGAATCAAAGGAAATTAGTTTTGTTCATTAAAGTCGGGAGAACACAGACAACCGAACCATACATTTAAAAATGTATGAGAATCACTTCATGTAGGTGTTAAAAGATGGCTCCCACATTTATACCAGAAATAGTAAGTGTGTTTTTGACAATGGGAATAATTGGATTAGTTACAGGTTTAGTCTTCTGGGCTATTAGAAGAACTAGCAACGAGATATCCACTAGACGAATAAGAAGAAAGCTATCAGCTGCTGCAATGGCAAAAGAAGCTGGAAAATAAATTACTTTTATTCTTAATTTCAATTTTCTTATTTCATTTCCTTATACTTTTTCTCTATTCAGTAAACTTTAAAATTCGATTACAATTGTTTACATAATGAACATAAAAAAAATTAGTCTTACAACAGTTATGCTTTTGTTATTTCTTCTACCTATAGCAAGTAGTTATTTTCCTCAAGCAGCAGATGAATTAAGAGCTTTCAGCCTTCATCTCTCATGGCAACATGATACAGCAACTACTATGACTATGAGTTGGAGAACAACAGCAGAAACAGATTCCATAGTACAATACGGATTGAATACAACTTATACTGGAGAAGAAGGAGGAGACAGCGGTATTTGGCATCATGTAGAGTTAACTGGACTAACCCCAGCAACAACTTATCATTATCGGGTCGGAAATGGAATTACTTGGAGCGATGATTACTCTTTTACTACAGGTCATCATGGAAGTACAACTCAGTTCATAGGTTTAGGAGATTCTCAAGGTGACACTCCTGAATGTAAATGGGTTGCTGATCAAGTATCGAGATTACCTCTTGACTTTATGATGTTTTCTGGAGATTTTGTAGAGGAAGCAGCTGAGGATGATGAATATTATATCTGGTTCAATAATTATGCAGAAATTGTTAGAGATACACCTACAATTACAACTATGGGTAATCATGAGAAAAACCATTCAAACTATTATACTATGTGGGCTTTACCTGGTAATGAAGAGTATTTTTCAATAGATTATGGTCCAGTACATCTTATTTCACTCCACACATATTATGAAGGGTATGAACTTTTAGGAGGAGATTATGTGGATCAAGCAGCATGGTTAGTAGAAGATCTTGAAGCGAATGAAAATGCAACTTGGACAGTTGTGATGATGCATAGACCACCGTTTTCATCATTTCCTAGAAATTTCGAAGATGATGATTGGTATAAAGAAGTAAATGAAACTTTCACGCCAATTTTTGAGCAATACGAAGTTGATCTAGTTTTTACAGGACATGAACATGGTTATGAAAGACTATTGAGTGATAACGTAACTTACATAATATCCGGGGGAGCGGGAAGCAGGTTAAATACTCCGCTTCCAAGTCAAGAACTAAATGAATCAATATATATTGAGAGTACATATAACTTCTTGTACTTTGATATATCAGATGAGAAGTTTCATGTACGAGCATTCAGACCTGACTATTCTTTCATTGATCAATTTTACATTAATCCTGAAACAAAACCAGATCTAAGTTTTGAAACAATGCCACTCATATTCACTCAAGGTTCAAACGATTTTCTAGAGATGGATATAGTCATAACAAATACTGGAGAAGAAAATATTACAACTACAACAACAGCAGCTTACACGGATTTAGATGCTGTACAAATCCTAAGCATTCCTCCATTAGATGTAGATGAAACATTTACTCTTTCTTATACTTGGTCTTTAGGTGGATTTGATCAAAGAACATTTTCTTTTGAGCTCGATTATGACTCTGAAGTAGATGAAGTTTCTGAGAATAATAATGAATTAGTCATTACACTTCTAAAAACAGTAGAAGAAGAAACAACTACACAAACAACTACACCTACTGATGAAAATAGCTTCTTTGCAGGATTGATAGGAAGTTTAATTCTTTTACTGAGTTTAATGGTTCCTGCTTTAGCAAAGAGATTAAAGAAGGATTAGAAATAGTCCTTCACACTTTATTTTTTCAAATTAAATCTTAAAAACATATTTGTTTCCTTTTTTAAATAACAATATGTCTAATACCATAAAAAATCCACTGATTCCCCGATTGAAAATAACCTTGTTGTTAAGGTCTTCTTCTTGGATAGAGACGTTTCCAAGAAGGGAGGGGGTTTAAATGGAACAAGTAAGGCCATCAATCGTTTTTCCCGATACTAATCGTTTAACAGACGTTTATATGCCTTACATGCCAAAATTCTGAATAGGACCTTATTAGATGAGTAGCATGAATTCAAATATTATGTTCTTATTTCATTATCTTTTTTGGACAATGTTTTTATGTGACAAATAAATTACATATAATGTAACTTCAAGGTTACATATAAGGTGAGTAAATGAAAAAAAGTAAATACGTTCTTGTTTTTGCTTCAGTTTTAATATTTGGATTATGCCTTATGCCTGCGCTTAGCCAAGCTGCACCAGCACAGAAACTAGAGTTTTATGCTATGGAATGGTTAGCACAACCGCCTACATATACAATAACCATCACAGGTGGAATAGTACATATGAAAGACTACTATGATATCCATTGGTTAGCAGGAACCATAGAGGACGAGGAGATATCAGGTTATACTGAGTCCTTTTTCCACGTAATAGATGATACAATTGGAAAAGCGATAGTTAACGGAGAAAGCTATATGTATTTTACCTGGGGTGAACTTTCTGGTTACTTTTATGGAAGAAAATGCATAAGAGTCATTAATGGAGAACTTACCGGTCACTATTCCATGCAAGGTTTTGAAGATTTTGAAGGCATGAAACTTATGGGTTTAATCTATGGTAATATCATCGTTAATTATTTCGAAGCAACATTGCTAATACCAAATTAACAAGACCAATCTTAAACAAAATCATTGAGAGTTACATGCTCTCGCTTTTTCTATTTTTCAACAATCTTAATAAGTTCTAACTAAGGATATTTACATCAGCTAATAGTATAAATTTTGAAAGTGAAATATATGAAACGACCCGATTTAATCGATAATAAAGCTAACAAACTCATTACCTTTATCTATTATAGAGATTTACAGAAAGGAATTGATTTTTATGGAAACTTTCTTGGATTCCCAATAGAAATTGACCAAGGATTCTGCAAAATCTATAGAATATCGGAAGCAGGATATGTGGGTATAGTTGATGAGACTAAAGGGATGCATAAGTGGAATGAGATTAAACCTGTACAAATCTGTCTGAGAGTACCAGATGTGGATGCGTTCTATGAGTACTGTAAGGAAGCTAACGTGGACTGTTTATCTGAAATGTTTGTCAACAATGAACTCAAAATCAAAGCATTTGTTTTCAACGATCCAGAGGGATACCAAATAGAGATACAAGAGTCACTTGAAATAGAAACTGACTCTGAATAAAATTTCTCATGCCTTATGATTCGATACTACATTGTAGTCACAAGTGGGTTCTATGAATTTCTCTTCACACTCTTTGCATTCTAGATATGGAGAGTCTCCTCTGAGTATGTTGTAAAGATAAATTCCAGGAATCAGCAAAACAAAAAGAGTAATTTGTACAAGGATGATATAGTTTCCAATTACATTGAATAAATCTGCAGCAAGTACGATTATGTTTGTATAAGCACCTAAACCTATACCTAGACACAACCGGAAAAACGACTTTAACCATTTATTTTTTGGTTTAAGGAAAACTTGTATTAGTGCCATACCTACACCAAAAGCGGCTATTATACCACTTAGAATAGGTAAACCTCTGAAGAATCCAAAAAACGAAAAGAAGACAATTGTGTATAAGATGAATCCTAGAATTACACTTGTGCATCCAACACATAACATGAGAGAGCCTAGTTTGAAGATGTGGTTATCAAATTTATAGCAGGCTGGATGATGTGCTAGAAATTTCATTGAAAAAATCTTAAGTCTGTGGCTAAAGCTTCTTTTTCTCTTTTCACGATGAGACTCTTTATGTTCTTCAGATTCAGTGTTAGACACTTTTATCCTATCCTAGTTAAAATCTGAATTCACTTAGGTAATAGTAATTATTGCTCGCTATATCGATTTCAACTAAAGATCCATGTCTAAGTCTTTCAGTAGGAGAACCTAATGAGGGAATTGCACTTGAACTAACAACAATAGAGTCATCAGTTTTGTAGAGCTTCATTGTAAAGTAGAGAGGATCCTTTCTATAGAACACTCCAACCCAAGCTTTCTTAGGCGATGCCAAGATGAAATTTGCCGAGGTATAATCCCAGTTTTCGAGTAATTTGTCAATCATCTGTTTATCGGGTGCCCATTCTTTTTCTGCCATAGCAGTGAGTAAGGAGTAGAAGTATTTCTCAGAATCTGTACTACCTTTCAAAAAGAATTTTCGATCATCATATTCATTGATTTTATTCTTAATCGTACCGTTGTGACCGAATACATATTCGTCACCATTATACCAATAGAATGGATGGTTATTCTTGATATTAACAGTAATGTTTGGTGGTGCTTTTCTTGCATGAATAAATAAAACGTCAGTTTCAATTTTTTTCCATTCATCAACGGGATTACGTTCATAGATGGGTTCTCTAAATCTTCTTAATTCAAAATGATCATCTTTAACATAACCATACCCAAAACCATCAGAATGCTGTTCTAGCTTGGTTTCGTTTCTTTCATGAACATCAAGTTTAGCTCCTCCAACATAATCAGAACAAGAACCTATAAACTCAGAATAGACTTGTTCATTAACTTCCTTACCAATTCTGAGAAAGAGTCTACACATGATATTTCATTATGGGAATAATTCAAGAGTATATAATTTTAACTCAAGGTCAAAGATAATCCAGGCTAATTTTAATCTTGTTCAGCTAGAATAATAGGTTGTTCTCTAACATTAACAACACTTGGTAAACCGTTTAGAACCATATCTTCTTTCTTCACAAATATGCCTACAATAATTACTGCAAATATCATGATAGAAGATGTTATTATCATAATTATTTCTACACCAAAGACAGTTACAGTCCCAATAGACCATGACACTTTACTAAAAACATCATAAAGGATTCCTCCAAGAATCGGACCGAAAACAGAACCAAAATTATGAAAGAGTTGTACATTACCAAATTCTAGTCCTCTTGTTTCAGGTTTAACAAGATCAGCTTGTAATGCTCGAAAAGCAGGCATGTTAATCTGTTGAAACATCTGCCTTGTGATGAATAATGCAATCAACACCCACAATACCATCTGGAATCCTAGAGTAGCTAGAAGAAGAGCAGAAACGACACCAGAAACAATAACTAACAGTTTTTTACTTGATTTGTCCGCTAAATATCCACCTATAGGATTAAATGTAACTCCTGCAATACCAGCTATCCCAAAGACAGTTCCGATTAATTCCGTACTCATCCCATAAAATTGTGCTAGAAAGAGTGATAATATTGGGAAAATCATCGCGAAACTGAAACCATTTGAAAATGCCATGACAAACAATGCACGTAAGCTAACCGTTCTTTCTTTCCAGAAAGATGGTTTAAAGAATGCAGGAATCCCAATCCTGATTTTGAAGAAAGATTTGATAACTTCTAAAATTGCAATCCATAATTCTTTCAGACTCATTTTTGCTTTCTTTGTTTTAGGGTCTATAACAAGAAAATTGAAGAGTATAACAGCTAGAAGAGATAATCCTCCCATCAGGAAAAAAGTGATCTGGAATGATAAAACCTCTGCATTTCCAACTAAGTCAATTGTAGGAAAAAGGTTGTTGTGTAGAGTATCAAATAAATTGAAACTACCACTTCCAACAGCTGCAGGTAGAGCTAATAAAGACATTCCTGCAAATTTTACTAAATCTAAACCAATAAGAGATTCAACTAAGGCGAAGAGCCCTCCACCCATAAATGGACCCACACTCCACCCAAGAGTCATTGAAAGCATAAACCAACCTATGTTTCTTCCTCTCTTATCATTAGGGGAAATATCTACCACAGCTGATTCAGCAACAGGCCAAACGAGGGCAGAAGCAATTCCTTGGAAAAATCTAACTAGAAAGAGCGACCAGAAAGCTCTTGCTAAACCAAAACCAAATGTTAGAAAAACATACATAGTTAGACCAACGACAATAACAGGTTTTCGTCCTGCTTTATCACTCATTTTACCAAAGAAAGGAGCAAGAAAAGCTCGAGAGATCATCATTGCTGAAGTTAAGAGACCAATCTGAGTCACTACACCAACAGTTGTAAATCCCCAATCCCAAGGTTCAAAGAAATGATTTGCATATAATGACAAAAAAGGCATAATCGCCCCAAACCCAAGGTTAACAATAAAACTTGATAACATTAATCCAAATAGAGTTTGGGTCTCCCTTTTCATTGAACCTTCGTTCAAATAAATATTTTAAAAGGATATGGTTGATACTACTTGAAGAATGATTTTTCTTCGTAACCCTAACATTTTTTTATGTGAGTCTTCAAGAGAACTCATGCCCGAACAAACTTTCACACGTGCAGCAGAAGTAATTCCCTCGGAAGATTCAGTTACAATCCGAGGATGGATCTATCGAATCCGTAAAATGAAAGATAAGATCTTTGTCGTTTTACGTGATGCTTCAGGCATCATCCAATGCATCGGACAAGAAGACAATCTCAATCCAGAAGCTTGGAAAATGTTAAATGAAGCTGCTATTGAGAATTATATTATAGTTGAAGGTAATCCTGTAGAGGATAATAGGGCAGTAAATAATGTTGAAGTTAAATTAACAGATTTCAAGTTAATGCATAAAGGAGAAATCTTCCCTATTGCCAAAGATAAAAGCAAGGAATTCATGCTTGATAACACTCACCTATTTGTAAGAAGCTTTCAGTCTACAAATGTTTGGAAAGTTAAAGCATCAGTTCTTCGAGCTTCTAGAGAATGGTTCTTTGAGAACGATTTCTATGAGACCACCCCACCTATACTCACAGGTTCAGCTTGTGAAGGTGGATCTACTCTATTCAGCTTGAAGTATTTCGATTCAACAGCTTACCTTAGTCAGAGCATTCAGCTTTACCTTGAAGCTCTCATTTACAGCTTAGAGAAAGTCTATGCGATTACACCTAGTTTCCGTGCAGAGAAGATGAGAACTAAGAGACATGTCAACGAATTCTGGCATATCGAAGGTGAAGAAGCTTTTGTAGATTTCGAAGGCAACATGAAGATACAAGAAGATATGGTAGCTTATATCGTTCAATATGTTCTTGAACATAATGAGAAGGAATTTCGTGAATTGAAGAGAGATACTTCAGTACTTGAATCAATCAAAGCTCCTTTCAAAAAAGTTAGCTATAAAGAAGCAATTGATACCTTGAACGAGAATGGATTTGATCTACAGTGGGATGATGACATGAAAACTGAAGAGGAAAGAGCTCTTTCAAACATTATTGGTGAGCCCTTCTTTGTTAGAGATTATCCTTCCAAACACAAGCCATTCTATGTCAAACTTCATGAAGATGATCCTAAATGGTGTTATTCAGCTGATTTGATGGCTCCAGAAGGATTCGGTGAGCTTATCACTGGTGGTCAAAGAGAAGATGTTCTTGACACCTTAGTTAGACGCATTCAGGAAGAGGGATGGGAAATCGAAGATTATTCCTGGTATGTCGATCTGAGGAAGTATGGCTCAGTTCCTCATTCAGGATTTGGACTGGGTGCTGAAAGACTAACCTGGTGGTTGTGTGGACTAGATACCATACAAGAAACTCTTCCTTTTCCAAGAACACGAAACAGGGTTTATCCCTAGTTTTCATTTTTTTATTTACATAGTTTTATAACTGTTTTTGCTCATTTTTACTCAAATGAACCAAGCTGATCCTTTTGGATTTGCAATTTATCCAGATATATCATTATTCAAAACAAGATATGAGATAGTAGACCTGTCAACAGATTCAACTGTATTTGAGATTCATAGAGAAGGATCTTTCAAACCTCACTTCTATATGAAAGATAATAGCGGGAAAGAAGAATTATCTGCTAAGAAAATTGCAGTTTGGTCAGGAATATATAGGATGTTCAAAAATGACATTAGATATGCTACCTTTGATTATGCTACCAGCTGTTGTAGTTCTCAAATTGAAATTCAAATTGGAACTAAACGGTATATGGGTGCTAGAGTTAGGGGATCTTCATTTGAATTCGTTGACAACTATGGTAATGTAGCTTTCTATTTTCAGAGATACATCAGATTAATCAATTCTGAATATTTGGTTGAGGTTTATGATAATATAGAACCAGCAGTTGCTATACTAGCAAGTGTAATTCTCGACACAATAATTAGAGCACAACAAGGAGCAGCCGCTGCATCAACAAGTACAGCTGCTGCTATGTAGATTATTTTTTAGTGAAATTGAGCTGATAAGCAAACCAGTTACCATATTCTTCTTTCAAAACCAAACCTGCTTTTTTAGCCCACTTTTTTTCGGTTTTTCTTAAAGGATAATCGGGATCAATAAATAACTCACAGAGAGAGATTATCCCACCAGGTTTTAGCACTCTCTTAAATTCTTCTAACACTTCTACTTGTTTTGGAATTTCAGGTAGACATGCAATAGCAAAGATTATATCAATAGAATCATCTTCGAATGAAAGGTTGTACGCATCATCAAGTTTTGGTATAATGTTGGTGATATTTTCCTCTTTCAAACGTTTTTCTAATCTGTCCAATATGGGTTGTTGAATGTCAATCGCATACACTTTCCCTTCAGGTAATATTCTTTCCGCAACTGCTTTTGTATAACTTCCTTTACCTGGACCAACTTCCAAAACTCTATCACCTGGTTTTAATCCCATCCTTTCAGCAATTTCATCAGGATTCTGGATGTATTTTCTTCGTATAGGGTTGTCTATGAGATTAACAACGAAGTGGGGTATTGGAAAGGGATAGATTTTGCGAATGAGTCTGATCAATGTAAGTCCAAGTATAAACCAAGCTATAGGGATACCAATAATGACTAAAAAAATGATTAATGCAATATGCATAAGAAACTCATAAATTTAATAAATAAAAAACTATCGAGAAAATAAGAAAAAAGTAACTCAAGAGTTACCTATTTTTTTTCGTGTGCTTCATCAAAGAAGTGGATTTTGTGCAATAATTCTCCTTCTTTTCCATGAGGAGTTCTTACTAGATGATTGGAAGCTTTTTCAAGTTCTCTGATTTCATCTGCTAATAGTGCAGCTTGACGAACCATTTCATGAGCCCCTGCTACTTTGATAAGTGCTTTTTCTTTATCCTTTTCCACAAAGCATCCATTGACGTTTACATTGCCTGCATCTTTTAGAATATTCAATGCTGCTAATGCTTTTGGTCTAGAGTATTCGTTACCGAATGCAACACTTGTAACTACACCAATGCTTGACATATTCTTTAGAGGTAAGGTTGGTTTTTCACCAGCTTTGAGTTGATCGATAACTCCATCAAACAAAGCGGTAATGTATGCGAATACACCACAAGCGCTGAATGCGGTAATTATGTGACCATTGAACAAACACATTTCTGTTGTATCTAGAAAGTCTCTCTTTGCACCGATCATTGGATCAAATGGAGCAATGATGTAGCCAACTCCTTCTTCTTTCCATTTAGCTCGTACTTCTTTATCAGCTGTATCAGAAACGACGATCAAAGGATATTTTTCTTTATATCTGTCAATTACCGATTGAGGTCCTTTATCATTAGCATTAGGAGAAATCATTACCATTAAATCTGTTTCAACTTGATCTATAAGGGGAAAGATTCTTTCAGCTGCTGAAAGTTTCATTTTTGTTGAAGAACTAATTACGGTTGCTTCAATATCAGCTCGACTTGCTCGCTCATCTAACATTATATCGATTAATGTTGTTAGCGTTATATTTCCAATTTTAACAAAAGTTATCTTAACCATTGTAATCAGATTATGTTCTTCTTATCCCCTTTATATATTTCATCATCTGGATATAATTTTACAATGCTTCCAGAAAATCAACAAATAGCAATATTTTATAATGCTTCCAGAAAATCAACAAATAGCAATATTTTATAATGCTTC
>JAAFKJ010000161.1 GCA_021399395.1 Candidatus Heimdallarchaeota archaeon | reverse complement strand
TTATTCTATGATCACTATGATGTACAACCAGAAGACCCAATTGATCTTTGGGAATCACCACCTTTTGAACCTACAATAAGGGATGGTAAAATCTTTGCTAGAGGTGTTGCTGATAATAAGGGGGAAATTATTTGTAGACTACAAGCAATCAAAGCCTATAACAAAGTGTTTGGAAAGCCCCCAGTTAATATCAAATTCGTTATCGAAGGTGAGGAAGAAGTTGGTTCTCCAAATCTTGAAGAATTTGTAACAAATAATAGAGATTTTATCAGTAATGCAGATGGATGCATATGGGAGTTTGGAGGTCGTGATGGTGATAGCATACAACAAGTATATCTTGGTGTGAAAGGCATACTTTACGTTCATCTGAAAACAAAAACTATAGGTAAAGATGTTCACAGCGGTTATACTCAATTTGTGGATAATGCAGCTTATGAACTTAGCTGGGCTTTGTCTTTACTTAAAGATAGGAATGATAGAATACAAGTTCCCGGATTTTACAGTAACATACCACTTCCATCAGCTGAGGATATGAAGATAATAGAGGAATTCGAACTCAAAGAAAATCTTTTCAAAGAAAACTTTGGTATTGAGGAATTCAGAATGGGTTTGACTGGGATGGACATGAAGAAAAAATATTTCCTTGAACCCACATGTAACATCTGCGGTCTTTGGAGCGGATATCAAGGTCCTGGTGGCAAAACTGTTACTCCAAATGAAGCATTTGCTAAGGTAGATTTCAGATTAGTACCCGGACAAGATCCTAAAGATCTAATTAAGAAGATTCGAAATTTCTGGGATCAAAATAACTTCCAGCACATTGAGATAGCTGATTGGGATGGATATGAAGCTGCTCAAACTTCAATCAATGACCCATTCGCAGCAATTGTGGTAGAGACCATCAAAGAAGTTGAAGGACATGATCCAGTAATCTGGCCGATGGTTGGAGGATCAGGACCAATGTATCTTTTTGAAGGAGTCCCCTGCATTTCAATTGGTTGTGGTAACTCGAATTCGAATGCTCATGCACCTAATGAAAATATCGCCATTAATGATTTTGTTATTGGAATGAAAACTATAGCTAATCTGATTCATCGGTTCTAAAACAAGAAACAGTGCAAACTTTTTTTATCACCTACATTTTATGTCCATTACTATGTGTGATACTGTCGTAGCTGTAGGTAACGCAACTAAAGATAAAAGTGTGATATTTGGAAAAAACTCAAACAGAGTTGCAAATGAAGCTCATAATATTGAATTCATTAAGGGGAAAAAAAATAAAAAGAATTCTAAGGTGAAATGCACCTACATTTCTATTCCTCAAGTAGAGCAGACATTCGATGTCTTACTGTTAAAACCATTCTGGATGGTTGGCTGTGAGATGGGAGCTAACGAATATGGTGTTACTGTTGGAAATGAAGCTGTTTGGAGTAAAGAACCTGTCAGAGACACTGGTCTGCTAGGGATGGACATGATGAGACTTGCTCTAGAACGAACAAAAACTGCCAAAGAAGCACTTACTACAATTACAGACTTACTAGATAAATATGGTCAAGGTGGTCAATGTTCTTACCGTGTGATTGGAAGAGATTATCATAATTCATTTATCATCGCAGATTCGAAAGAAGCATGGGTTCTGGAAACAGCTGATAAATATTGGATAGCTGAGAAGGTAAAAGATATCAGAACAATCTCGAATACATTGTCTATCGGAAATAATTATGATTTAATACATCCTGATTTGATAAAAGATGCGATAGAGAAAGGATATTCAAAATCCAAGGAAGACTTTCATTTTGCTAATGATTTCATTCCTAAATTCAGAATTTATCATGCTCTCAAAGAATCAGGTACTAGATCTCAGCATTTTACAAAAGGACAGGATAGACAACAATGCACTACAGCTCTATTATTAAGAAATAAAGGAAAAATTACTCCAAAAGATGTTATGGCCGTATTCAGAAATCATAATATACCTGAAGAGGAAGAAAATACTTGGTCAGCGGATAAAGCAAAAGCTAGTAGCCCATGCCACCATTCAACTAATTTTACTATACCTGATCAAACAACTGGGACACTTGTTTCACATATTAAGAAAAATATCCAAGTCCATTGGGTCACTGGATCCTCAGTACCTTGTATTAGTACTTTCAAGCCCATTTTCTTCCCCAAACCAGGACTAAAGAAGAAACTTAAAGCATCAGATGCACTATTCGATGAAAATGCTTTCTGGTGGATGAATGAGAAATTCCAGAGATTAGTTTGCTTAGATTATCAAAAACGTATTAGTACCTTCAAAAAAGAGAGAGATGAATTAGAAAATGGCTTTTCAAAGCAAGTTAATGAAATTGTAGCGAAAGTAAAGGGAAAACCATCTGAAAAAACTGACTTAAAGAAAATGGAAAAGATTACTTCAGATGCATTTAGTAAGAGTATAAAGAAAATCAAAAAATGGACAGAACAAATCCAGCATTTACCTATAGAATCTAAAACAAATTTCATTTACAGATCTTATTGGAATAAGCAAAACAAGCAAGCTAGATTGGAATAAAGTAATGCGCAGATTCAGTGGTGCCGTTATTTTCATAGCGCAGAGAAGCGCTCCAACGGTAAAACCTACATCACTATCCGCGCAATCTGTATTTATTTTCTTGAAAGATAAAGTTTCCCTCTTGCGATAAGTTTAATTTCTGAATTGTCCTAATAACCGTAATGATAGACATTATTCAGCAATTTTTAGAAAAAGAATACGAAGAAGCTCAAAGAGTACATAACCTAAAACTGCAGTTTGACCGTTATCAAACAATGAGTAAAGATCTGATAGAAGAATTTAGTTCTGGACAGTCAGGATCCACTACACTTATCGTTTCAGCACTATATACTGCTGATTACATAATTACTTCTTCTGATGTAAAATTTGAACTTGAGGATTCAGCAAGAAGAAGAGAGATCATTGCGTTATGGTCAAAATTATCTTTACCCAGAGAAGATGTATGGAATGAAGTCACTCATCTAGTTGCATTTACTTACAAAGTTACTTCCATTTTGAGAAAACGATACTACTACCTTTTAGATAGAGGAGTAGCAAAACATATTGCTGCAGCATTAGTTGCTGATTATTACACAAGGCATCTTTTAAAGTTCGTTCGTGATAAGTTGCCATATATCCCGTTGTGGTGGATTTCTCTTTTAACAGAAACAGCTTTATGTTTAACAATTTTTTCGACTACAAGAAAGAAATGGGAAAATCTACAGAATATACTTCAATCAAATGATACTGGAGTAATTGCACAGATTATCGCTAAACACTTTGTAGATGAAACAGAAGGAGAACCTAATCAAGCTGTGCCAATACCATATTTCAAAGATTCAACTATGTTTTATTATTTCACATGGCAAAATGGTGAGAGCAAAGGTGAGAAATTTGAATCACTTCTTCCAATTTTGAAATCTCCACAATTAGCAAAAGAGTTCAAGAAATCGACTAATTTACTCAGTGGAAATTATCCTCATTTGTTGAAATATATCAGAATGGGTAGCAAACTTGAAACTATACCAGAACTGAATTTCTTTCTGGTTCATGCTAAAACAGAAACCGCTGAAGGGTGGATAGGTTTACTTAGTCCATTAGATGATATAAACCTACGAGAAATAGAATCTTTACTAAAATTAAAGTTAGAGGATATTGGGTCTTTAGAAGTTAATAAAAACGTTCTTCCAAAAATTGATGTTCTCTCAAGAGCAAAGGAAGAAAGAGAGATTATTGAAGAAAAGATGGAACTTGAGGAAAAACCAAAACCTGTAGGATTCTTTGCCAAGTTATTTTCGAGATTCAAAAAGAAACAAGACCCAACATATAAGAAGACTCAAGTAAAGAAAACCGTTCCAATTGATGCTTGGTCTAGACTAATTCTAGATGAAATACTGGTGATGAGTGTCTCAGGTATAAGTATAGGTTTAGAGATTTATGATGCTTATCGTGAAGATAATTTCATTATCAGTGGTGTTATAGAATCACAGCAAATACATGACAAATCTTCATCATTCTATACAGAAGAACAGGCACCCCCTACAACCTTCTATTCCGAAGCGCCTATTCAATTCCCAACAGAATTTCTTGACCCAGTAATTGGGGTACTAAGCATTGCAAAGAATTTCATTTCACAGAGTTATAGAGAAAAGATTAGCAAGATTGTTCCAGAAGAAGCCTTTTATGAAAGTAAGATGAATCCAGAAGTCTTTCGGTTAGTGGAATTCATTAAAGGTGAAAAAGTGTTAATAGGAATTCTAGCTGAGAAACAAGCACGAACAGCAATGACTATGGTAAGTCAAGAACCCACTTACCAAAGACGATCATTAATTCGAAAAGCAAATGAGATGATACATGCTCGAAGAGTCAATAATATCATTGATGCTGGAAAGAGAACACTTACAAGAGAAATCAACTGGGATAGTGTCAACAAAAGCTTTGAAGAGAAACCCCTCTTCTATGAAGCTTAGATTGTCACTTTTTTTTCTTCTACTTTTTAAGTCAATCTGCGGATAAAACTATTAGAAAGTATATATTAATTTAAGCAATTGTTAGCTTAAGAAAAATCTAGGAATGGCTAGGGGTTCCAAATTATGAGAGATCAAGAGAACAGTGCTAAACAATTCTTTTTGAGAGGACAAAGAGAATTCGATGACGGAAACTACCAAACTTGCATCAAAGACCTCATTTATGCTCAGGAGATTTTTTCATCTATTGGTATGAAGGAGCAGTCAGCTCAAGTGTTATTTCTAACTGCACAGGCTTATCAAAATATCAGCCAATTTACTCAAGCTAGACAATTTTACTCACTTGCATTCCACAGATTCAGAGAACTAAACAATCCTCAGATGATAGGTAAATGTGCTTTGGTTCTAGGAATTATCTATCGTGAAGAAGGAGATTTTAAGAAAAGTAAACAAAACCTTGCAGAAGCCATAGAAGTCTTTACCACCTTGAACGATTTTGAGAATCTTGCCGACTCATGGAGAGGACTAGCTCTAACCTACCAAATCGATTTAACACAGTATTCAGAACATCCTGTTCATTCTATTAATGCATATAGAAAAGCTATTTTAATATTTAAGAAAATTAAGAATCTTGATAAAAAAGCAGAAACCGAACATGATCTTGGACACATTCTTATATCGCAATCAAAATATCAAGAAGCTCTTGATGTTTTTCAAGAAGCTCTAAATTATTATAAAAAACAGAATGATAAAGAACAAATCATTCCTATATCAATCTTAATTGGTCGAATATATTTTGAATTAGGTAAAAAACCTAAGGCAAAAGATTACATGCATAAAGCAATCGAGGAAATGAAAAAATACGATTATTCACCTGAGAAAATCAACATGCTTAAACAATCCATCATTGCAATGTTCAGTGGCTAAGAAAGACCTCTAAAACAAGCGTGTAAATGTTGTGTTTATATCATCTGAAGTGGTTAGAAGTTCTATTTTCTTGAATTTTTGAGGTGCTCTAATTAGATTATTTAGAAACTCTATATCAAATTCTTCTATATGTTTTATTGTTTTCAAAGAGGGGGGAACAATATGCCCAATAATTTGAAAACCTGAGAAGACTTTCTTCTTTTTCTTGAGTTCTTTCTCATTCATAGTAGTTCCAACAAGAAGTAAAGACTGCAGCTCATCTTCAACTGTTATCGCATTAATAACAAATAGTTCAAGATTGTCTAAAATATCTTCTTTGGCATTAGAGTAACGAAATTGTGTAATAATTCTATGAACTTCATATTTATCCTTTATACTTGGAAGAAGGGAATCTTTAACGATTTCTCTACTAATACCAAAAGCAGCATCAGAATCTTTTACAGCATTCTTAAAAGAGATGAATTGATCTGCTTTTGAGGCTAGATTATCAACACTAGTTTTTATCCCTAGATTTTTCAGCATTTGTGTTGTTTGTGGTGAAGATTGTAAGTCATATAGCATTGAAACTCCTAAAACTAAAGAGAGAGTATAGGCATAATTCTTCTTTACAGTTCTTTGATTCTCATCTTTAGTATATTGTATATATTCCATAGCTCTTTCGAAGAAGATAAGAGCATACTGAAAATCTTTATAATCGGAAATTCCACCAGCTAGAGCTGAATAGTAAATCGATTTCTTTGTATTGCTCAATTTATCTATGAATGTATCTAGTTCTTTTAGAAGTGGGTCTACAATTTTCTTTGATAATTTTATGAAACTAGCTAAAATCGAAATTCTTCTGGTTGCTTCATAGTCATTCTTAAATTGTTTTATCGCTCTTAAAACAATCTTAACTCCACCCACAATAGCATCTTGATACTTGTCTACTGCAGCCAATCCAGGTTTTTCTGAAAAGACTTGCAGAAAGTAATCAGTAGGCATAACAAGTTTGGTATCAGGATAAGGTTTGGTGTTTACAATATCAATTATCTCAACACAGTAATCAGCTGCTTTAGTGAAATCCTCCTTAAAATAGTGCATTAGTCCAATGTTCACATTACAAAAAACAATGTTATCATAAAATTCATTTGCTTCTGCTATTTCCTTGGATTTAAGCAAATATCCCATCGCTTTGTCTTTTCCAACTGTCCTGTGAATTACAAAAAGCATATTTAGAGATCTAATTTGTAGTCTTGGATCGTTTAATTCTAAAGCGATTGCATTTGCTTTATTGACAGATTTCTTAGCTCCCTCATAATCATTAGCTAAGAGAAAAGAATCTGCTAAAGTCAGATAGAAGAATGCATCAAATCTATTGTGTACTCTAGGAAGTAAGGCTTTAACATGTTTTAAAATAATTAATGCTTCTTTTCTATTTTCTTTATTAATCAGTTTCTTACTTTCAACTAACATATACTCTACAAAGTTGTCTACTGATAGTCCAGCTCCTATTTCTAAGTGAGAAAGCATTTCATTAAACTTCTTAGAATCATTTACACGTGCTATCAGTTCTTTTGGTTGCAAAGACTTCAAGTAATTATGTAAAGCAACTGTCATTGTGTTCAATTAAATGAAATGAATAAATCTGTTTTGTTTTAAGGCTGAAAAAGTAGAAGAACGGATTATATTTTTGCTTTTATCTTACTGTCAAGTTCAGAAAGCAATACTGTTTCTTCTTCCCCAGTCTTCAAATCTTTTAAATTCACCTTATTTTCATCAAGTTCTTTCTTACCAACAATAACCATTAGAGGGATGGATCTACTATTTGCATCCTCGAACTGACGTCTCAATTTCCATCCAAACGGATTAAACAGAACAGAATAGTCTTTTCGAAGTGTTTTGACAATCTCAGCTGTTTCTTGAATTAGGTCTTTTGAGATTATTCCTACATAAACTTGTGCAGGATGTGAGTAAGGAGGCGCTCGGTTCAAAGCTTTGAGTATAGAATGTAGTACAGTTTCGCCCATACCTATACCAGTACTTGGAATTCTTCCACCGCCTAAATCTTCGACTAATTTGTCATATCTACCTCCACCAGCTATTGCTCTAGCAACAGATCCAGTTCGGTCAAGAAACTCAAAAACAATACCCGTGTAGTAATCTAAACCTCGAGCTATAGACATATCAAATTCACAATCATCTTCCACCCCAAACATTTTCAGATATATGATGAGTTCTTCAAGATTATCAATAGCCAAAGTAATCGTATCATTGACTTCTATTTTTCTTAAATCCGCAATCACAGCTTGTGGTTTGCCTTTCAATTGTGAGAAATCATACATTTTTAAGATTTGTTCGGAATTAAGATTAGCTTCTTCCATTGCTTGTTTAACAACTAGTTCTTCCAGTTCATGTAGCCTGGAGAGATAAGTTGAGAGAACAGAATGACTTTCTATTTCGGGATAATTCTTTGTAATTTGTAGATCTTGTTGCCAAATAGTTCTGAGCTCCTGAGCACGTTCCTTTGCTTCAGTTTCGGAAAAGCCCTTATCTTTTAATTCCTTCTCAATCTCATCTTGAATGTATTTACCTTTAGAATCAATTATTCTGATAACATCTAGGTGGTTAGGAATTTCCAGAAATTCTATATGTTTTTGGAGGAGGTCTCTACTATTTATCACACAAACAAATTCTCCAGTCTTCAATCCAGCTGTTTTGATTATATTTGTAGTAACTGCAATAATCTCTGCATCAGCAGCAGGATGATCTATTCCAAAGATATCTGCATTATATTGAAAATGCTCCTTAACTCTACCTCTTTGAGGAGTTTCATCTCTAAAAACTCGAGGAATACTGTACCAGCGAAGAGGTTTGGGATAGCGTTGATGCTGATTAGAAATTAGTCTAGCGAGAGAGGGGGTCATTTCTGGTCTAAGAACAAGTTTCCTCTCTTCTCGATCAAAGAGTCTATATGTTTCATCAGCTAATGCCCTTCCTGATTTGTATTCAATGAGTTTAGCAAATTCAAGTATAGGTCCTTCATACAACTCATACCCAAATTGTCTTGATACTGTGTGCATAGCATCAAAAATCAGCTTAATCTCTGCATAATCTTCAGGATAGAAGTCTCGGTTTCCTTTGATACCTTTGAGAACTTCTTTGATTTCTGGATCCATGATGTAATCAAGGATAGTAGAGATGAAAAATATTTAACACTATTGTTTCTCATTAAAAAATCTCTTTAGTGTCAACAGTAGAGATTTCAAACATTGGAAGTTGTTTTTCTGACCAAAATGTTTGGTTATCAATCATATATTTAATGAGGTAGCTTGTGAGATCTGATTCCGATAAACCATTTTCTCTCTGAACTCGCAAACCTTGAATTTCTTTAATAAATTCAGTCAGAAGTTTCATTAAAAGATTGGTTCCTTTGAATTCTTCACTTCTAGTGGTAATTAACCAACAAGAAGTTTGTTCATCAGCAGCCATAACAACTTGTCTACCTCCGATCCTCATGTATTCCAGTATTGACTCTGCTTCTGTAGCAAATTTATAACGGATTATAGGGAATGAGCTTTCATCAACTATCTCATCATCAGCTGTTTTAATTCTAGCTTCAACAATTCCTGTTTCTGTTTTAATATAAGCTACAAAATAATCAACCGTTATTCCTGCTTCAATGAGAGTGGTTATTATTGCATTAGCAAGCCAGTCTACTGTCTTGTTCATATTTTTCCCAGTTATCGGGGAAATAGGTAGAAATTCTATGGGGTGGTCATTGGAGGGGCTTGTAAAAATATCATTAACTGTTTTGAGGACATTGTCATCAACTGGCTTATCCCAGGTATTTATCAAAACTAGAACAGGAGAATTCTCTTTGATCCACTTGAGAGCTCGAACAAACCATTGTTTGGATTCGTCTAGCTTTTCTTCTTTAGTTCCGTCTACAACATAAATCAATGCATCTGAACGGGAGAGGTAACTCGGCCAAAGCGAATTTCGAAAAGGCTCTTTCCCACCCAGGTCAGTCAAACCAAGTCTTAACCCATTGATTTTGACAATTTCTTGGTTAATGCCATAAGTAGAGTAAGTTTCAGTAACTTCTTCACGCAAGAGTTTGTTAACGATGGAGGTTTTTCCAACTCCATCTAATCCTGCAATCGATACTGTCATGTCTCTACTTGACAATGCCAAACCATTACTTTGTTCTGACCCCAACAAGTCTTTTCACTTCTGTAGATTCTGTCACTAAACGT
>JAAFKJ010000160.1 GCA_021399395.1 Candidatus Heimdallarchaeota archaeon | reverse complement strand
TAATTAAGCGAAACTACTACTTCTGAGGGAAAATCTAATTAATCAATAACATAACACACTAGTGAAATATCATAATTCGGGTGGTTAATTTGTCTTTCAGTGAAAAATGTAAGAACGCAATTCTAAGTGGAAATATTAGTTTGGCTGAGGAACTTGCTCAAAAGGTTCTTGATGAGAAGTTAGATGTTAATGATGCCATTGATGCCTTCTCTTTATCTATACGTAAAGCAGGAGATTTATTCGAAGAAGGAGAGTTTTTCTTACCAGAACTAATGAGAAGTGCTGAAGCAATGAAAGCTGCAATGACAATCTTCGAACCTATTCTTATGAAAGGTAAGGAAGATAGGTCTCTTGGAAAGGTTGTAATTGGAACCATTGAAGGGGACATTCATGACATTGGAAAAACATTGGTAGCTTCAATGCTCGGAGCTGAAGGCTTCGAGGTACATGATCTTGGTGCAGATGTTCCAATTTCCACTTTTATTGAAAAAGCAATTGAAATTGATGCACAATTAATCTGTATTTCTGCTTTACTAACAACGACCATGGATGGTCAGAGAAAACTTATCGAACAACTTAAGGAACGAGGTCTCCGAGATAAATTCAAAATTCTTATTGGTGGCGCACCAGTCTCTAAGAATTGGGTAAATGAAATTGGAGCAGATGGATCAGCTGAGAATGCTGTTAGTGCGGTAAAACTAGCTAGAAAACTAATGAACATCTAGAAGGGACTTTTGTGAATGATAAACAATCTATACTAGATTTACTAGAAGTAAGAACAATCCTCTTAGATGGTGCTATGGGGTCAATTCTTATTGATATGGGATTAGAGCCAGGAACACCTCCAGAGTATTGGAATGTCTCACACCCTGAAAAAATTCAACAGATCCATCTCGCTTATTTTAATGCGGGTTCTGATGCGATTCTAACCAACACTTTTGGTGGTTCAAGAATGAAATTAGCAGCTCACAAGCATGGTAACAGTACTGAAAAATACAATCAAACAGCTGTAGAACTTGCACGAGAAATCTGTCCAGAAAACTGTTTCATTGCAGGAGACATAGGGCCATCTGGAGCATTCGTACCGCCTGTTGGAAGTGCAACGGTTGAAGACTTTTACGAGAATTTTCTAGAACAAGCAAGTATTTTAGCTGATTCAGGAGTAGATTTTTTCTTTATAGAAACAATGGTAGATATTCTTGAAGCAGAAGCTGCTGTTAAAGCCATTCGAGAAGTCTCTAATCTACCCATTTTTGCTTCAATAACTTTTCAAAAAACAAAACGAGGATATTTCACAATTATGGGGAATTCAGTTCCAGATTGTGTTCGAATTTTGGAAAAAGCGGGAGCTGATACTGTGGGAGCAAACTGTACAATTACTAGTGAGGAGATGATTGATCTTATTTCGCTTATACATCAAGAAACTAAACTTCCAATATCTGCAAAACCTAATGCTGGAAAACCTCAATTGCAAAATGGTAAAACGGTTTATCCTACAGAAGCTAAAGCATTTACAAAAGACATTGAACAAATCATCAAGAATGGAGCAAGTATTGTTGGTGGTTGTTGTGGATCAAATCCAGAATTCATTAAAGATATAGCCAAGCAAGTCAAAGGTGAATAAATTGAAAGTGTTGGAAGAATTTCAAATTGAATTGGATGACAATGAGATTCTTCGATTATTACAGAATAAACCACAAGAAAAGAAGATAAAAAAACCTTCCGAAAAAATGGTTAATGAAATTAATGAAATGAAGAGACTTGCTCAACCTCTGATAAAACCAAAGGCAATCTACATCACCTTAGATAGCAATAAACTTCAACCAAGATTCTTATTCAAAAAGTCAGAAATTTCAGTTTTTGCCATTTGTACTATAGGTAAAGGATTAGAAAACCTAAGCAAGGATTATCTTCGCAAAGGAGAATTAGCGAAAGGTGTCATACTTGATGCAATAGCGTCTCACGCGGCAGAACAAGTAGCTGAAATAACAAATCAAACAATTCTCAATGAGTTAAGTGAAGAATTTATAGAAAAGGATGTCAGTTGTAGATTTAGTCCTGGTTATTGCCAATGGGAATTAGCTAAAGGACAAAAACAAATTTTCAGTCTTTTAGATAGTGAAAAAATAGGAGTTTCTCTTTCAACAAGTATGATGATGAATCCCGTAAAATCGGTTTCTTTTGCTTTAAATATTGGAAAAGAAATAGATCACGAACTGGGACTAAG
>JAAFKJ010000159.1 GCA_021399395.1 Candidatus Heimdallarchaeota archaeon | reverse complement strand
GACATATATATTTCGAAATTGGACAAAATAAGAGAGAATTGCACTATTATCAAGAAGAACTTACCAGATACATTTGAAAAATTTGATAATCTTGGTTTGGTGAAAGATGGCATCTACAAAAGATATGAACACAGTGTAGAGTTAATAATAGACTTAATTGCTATGTTGAATGCAGATCTAAAATTAGGTATTCCCAATGGTACTTCAGATATTTTTGAACAATTATCCAAGAATAAAATCCTAACATTAGAGATAATTGAAATAATTAAAGGAATGAAGGGTTTTCGCAACATACTTATTCATAGATATGGACATTTGGATGATAAACAAGCTTTTCACATCATCAAAGAGAAGCTTTCCGATTTTGAAATAATCGAGAAAGAGATAGTTAAAATTATCAAAAATCAACAATAAATATTCCATCACATTCTTATGAACTGTCTACTTCCACAGTTTTTACAGCCTTTGGTGGAACAATCAGCACACGTAAATGCACCACATTTAGAGCATTTTGAGCTAGCAGTATTGCTACATGTTGGACATTTCTTCATTTTTATTCTGTCTTTTACTTTTATGTAACCGAATATTGCTGCAACTATTATCCCAAGTACACCTACTATTTCAGCGATAGTTATCAGTATCTGAGTTGCATCTGATACCCCTGGATTTATGGGTCCTGGCCCCTCTACTAGTAAGTAGCTAATTGCCTCTGACATCGCTGGTTTGGTTTCTTCATTAGAGAAGCCTGAATCAGTCCATTGTATATCACCGTCTTGGTCGATTATGTAGAAAGTTGGAACGCTTCCTGTACCATAAACGCTGTTAATATATCCTCCTTGGTCTAAACTTACAATCCAATCCATGCTCTCCTCCTGACGGAACTCTGATACTTCTGATTGAGATTCTGAACCGTCAACGTCTACAGATATTATCCTAACTTCACTTTGAGAATACTGCGAATGTAATTGACGTAGAAAAGGCAGGGAGATCTGACAAGGTGGGCACCAAGTTGCGAATAGGTCCAATATAACTACAGTACCTCTAAAATCACTGAGAGCATAAGTTGAACCGGAATCAACATCTCTGACTGTGAAGTCTGTAGCAGATTGGATGATAAAGGAATCTGATAATTCCTCACCCCCATTAGCAGCATCTATAAGGTTTTTATCAAAGGAGGTTGTCATCAAGGGTAAACTAAGTAGCATAAGAATAAGCAAGGTTTTTCTAGGAAGCATAAATCAGTAAAACGATTATTGATATTTTAATATTTTCGAAGTACAAAAAGAACCACAAAGAATATTATACTAGATAAAAAATAAAATTGGATTGGAGATAAAGAAACAAAATAGAGAAGAAATACGGAAAACATGTTCCCATAATTTCTGTTATTTCTCTAGTGATTAAGCGTTTTTTGCTAAGCCTTTTCTTACTTCATTGATAACTTCTTCTGGTTGGTTCAAAATCAAAACAAATTCACTGGTTGATGTTTGATATGGTGCTGTTTCCATGTATGCTAGAAGGATATTGACCAGCATAACTTGAGCGTCAAATATTGTGTTAGATCCATAATATCCTTCTGGTGATAAGAATGTAAGTGACACATCATCTTTAGAAAATCTTACCCATGGTTCATCAATGTTTGTTTGATTGATAAATGGTTTCTTAATTCTGTTTCTTATCCAATTACCTATTCCTCCAGGTACTTTTACTACATTTCCTTCTGTTTCACCCTTTAGAGCCATATCTGCTATCATCGCTGCTATTGTTGTTACTTGTCTAGGCGTTTCATTAATATTATCGACTTTGATTCTGATTATATTTGATCCCGGTAAAGTTAGATAAGAAATAGCATATTTCTGCCCTTTCAACCATTCAGATTTTTCATTAATCCAAAATACTTTTACTCCAGACCATTCTCCTTCAGTAATCTCTTCTGCATCAGTCGCCTCTAGTTCTGCAAAAGGATTACCTTCTTCAGGATGGAAAATTGCAGGTTGGATTCCCCCTAAATAATGATCTATAAAGAATTTAGGACCAATATTTGGAAAACTGTCCATAAGAAAGGAGTTACCTTGAGCATCTTCAAGATGGATCAAATCTCCACCTAGAAACTTAGGAACAGTAAAACTCAAAGAACCATTATTAACAACAAGAACATCATGGTCTTCAATTGTTTCTCCTTGTACTTGAACTGCTGAACCATCCTTGAGAATAACAGGAATTTCAAAATCTAGTTCAAACTCACCGCTGAGATGTAATGTGATTAAGTCACTTGATTTCAAGGTTTGTTTTGGAATTGTTAGTTCTACATTCAATGGTATGTTTGAGTGTGGTACTAATTGAGGCATTTGTATAGAAGATTTATTTCCTTCTTCTGTTACGAATGTACCATCCCATCCTGCAGGTAATGAAAGTGTTAGAGTGCCAGGTAAAGGATAAGGAGTTAAAGTAAAAATCTCTAATATTGCACTTGTTGTTTCACCCTTCGTTAGGATATTTGTGTCTTTTATGTTGACAGTAATAGGTGGAGTGGTCTGTACTCCAAAAGATCGTTCATCGTAGGTCATATCTTTCTGCCCTATCAGCTGATTCCATCTGGTTCTAACATCTCTAATAGAGCTAAAGGAATGAGAATACCACAGATGAACAACCTTAACTTTTTCTCCAGAATCTAGAGGGGTTTGATAACTTTCTAATGTATAGAGAAATCCTTGATTGATTTTTATTTTTTCAATATTATCAGGTTTCCATATTATAGCAGATACATTCGATTCACCATTCAACTCCCCCGCAGTCCAGGTTTCATGCCAATCCTCAGGTTTATCAGAAACAAGTGTTTGTGTCATTACCGGGAAAGTTGGGTCACATTTTACATATCTGTTATATATAGGAGTGTAAACATGAGCAAAGTTTCCGATTGGGTTGACATTAAGTCCTCCACCAGGAGTAGTTGTGACTCTACCACCTGCTGTAATAGTACCATTTGAAGAAATATTTTCCAATTCAATCCAATGTTCAACTTCTTTTGAACCAGGAATTACACGAAGGTATTTCTTTACTCTCAAACCCTCAACTTGAATACTATCTCCGCTAAGAACTAGAGTCAGTTCGTTTCCGTTTCGTTGAACTTCATAATCAAATTTCAATGTTCGATCTATATCTAAACCATAAGGAGGTCCTATTTCAAAAAATGATCTTACTTTAGAATCCTCGATATACCTTCTTCTGAAATGGATATTGGCGCGCTCTAATTCTATCCTAATTGCCCAGAAATCAGTAATTAAGAAGATTCTTTCCTCATTTGGTGCTATAACAACTTCTGCTATATTTGAAGTACTCGCAACTAGAGGAATTTTGAATTCAGGCATTTGGAGATCAGATCCATTAATCTTCACAACTGGAGTTGCATGTAAAATGAAGACAGATTTTGATGTATCTTTGGGGATAGAAAGTGGGATGTTTATACCAGTTATTTCATCAGGTTGAAGAGAGAATTCTAATCCTTTTTCATCTTCTGAAATTCCTTCAGATTTATAGAGAATTTTACCAGAGAGGGCCATATCAGTATAGTTTTTTAAATCAAGATACACATTCTTTTCAATACCTAGTGGAGTATCTATATAATTTATATGGGTCATTACATCAACTGCAGGATGTATTTTTCCTCCTGTAGATAGCTTCAAATCATATGAGTCAAAAGAAAAGAGAGTTTCAATTACTTCAGAAGATTTCTGAACAGTTGTATGCTTTCTAGATGTATGATCAATTATGAAATTGTTACTAAGTATGGCTATTTTTCCCTTACCAATTTTTATTGATTCTGGAAATTCTCCAATCCATTTCAATCCTTTAAAAGGGGTAACATTCAACTTAATCTCTAAATCAGCCTCAGTTTCATTTTCTATAGTAAAGATGATACTGTTTTCAATTCCCATGAAAATCTTGTGAGACTGCAATCTACTTTTAATAGAAATTCTATTTCCATCTAGAATTCTTTCAGCACTTGTAAATCCCCAACTATATCTATCTACTTCAAAGGAAAGCTTATCATCGTCAACTTCAAAATTGTAAGTAAAAACTTCCATTCCATCAATTTCTTCTTTATCAGGTGCTTGTGTTAAATCTCTCTTAAAACAACCATACCAATCAGGATGCTTATCAAACCATTCTATTGATAATGGGTTTTGTAAAATTCCAGGGATGAAATCTTGCATGTAGACACTTGTTTCAGGAACCCAAAACAGTCCTACTTTTTTGTAAAGAGGAACCGCGTCCATATTTCCAGACCATGTTTGAAGATCTACTCTAAAGATCTTATTCTCTTTTGCAACCTCTAGAGCTTTCAAAAGCAATCTTTTTCCAAATTTCTTTCCTAGCACCTTTGGATGAACACCCAATATACTGATGTATGCAGCATTCTTATCTCTCCAATGAGGATAGAGACCACAATAACCTACAGGTTCATCTTCAGAATTTAGAGCTATCAAATCCGCAACTGCTGATGTCTTATCCAACATATCACGAACTCGTTGTTCAGTGAAAGGTATAGCTCCAGTAAAACCTCCTGGCCAGAGTTCATTAAATGCATTAAACATATCCGAACATTTTTCTGCCATTGAAGGTTCGTAAACAATAATTTTTCCATTTTCTGACATTGTCTTTCTACCACGATTATTATCTATTATTACTAGATGGTCACAATTTTTAGATGTACCGAGCACATGTGACCAGATATAGATTTGATGAAAAACGATTCATCACAGACGTATATATAACTGTTCAAAACCGGTTGGTTAAACTCTTTTGAGAATCAGTTAAAACTTTACAGCAAAAAGGAGAAACGAGTTTATTTCCTTTTCAATTTAATCTCAAATTGTTTAATTTTATCTGGAATTTCTTCGTCTTTGGATTGCTTGGCAAATTCTGTTCCTATTATTCCTGCTAGTAACTGCCGATCATTATTTGGAGTGTCCATAAATATGAATCTGCCTTTTGGGATTTCTTTTGCATAGTTATAATAAGCGATTCTTGGGTGATATCTATCTAAAGGTCCAGTTGTAAGAAACACCTCTTCTTTGATTTCCTTGAGATCTTCAAAATTGTTGAATTTATTGTTCTGAAGGCATGCTCTCTTGAATTTCCAAGGTTCGATTCCTCTAGCAAACTCTATCATTCTCTCTTTTTGATCTTTATTCTTCATCCCAAAAGTGAAAATATGAGCGATAAAAATTCTCATTACAGAAAGGATGAATTTTGGAACTATTCGAAGAAGAACATTATTGATTGATTTCTCCCAAACCCATTTGACTATTGGATCATGAACTAAGGTTGTAGGAGGACTGAAATATTCATGTATCAATCCTTCGAGAACAACAGATCCACCATAGCTAGAACCCACAAGAAGATAATCTTTGTCAGTTAATCCCAACTCTTTTAAAACTAAACCTAAGTCATATGCAGTGTGTTTGATAGTCATTAGTGTTTGTCTTGATTTTTTGATTCTGCTAGACATTTTCTCTCTTGTTTCAATATAGTAGTATTCTCCAATATCATGATGAGGTAAGTGAAAATCTATCCAAGTTTTAGGGTTAGCAACAAAACCAGGAACGAATACTATTGGTCTTTTTGTTTCTGATCTTTCTGGAATATGATGATATACTTTGAGTTCTCCATCATCAACGGGAACATATAGAATTTCAGCTGCTCCCTCATCCATAAAAGTTGGAACATCTCTTCTTGCATCTCTTAACATTTTATTAATTATTTCTATTTCATCTTGAGTATGGATGAACATCTCTTCTTCAGTAGACATAGAGCAGACCTAATCCTTTTAGGAAGTGAGAAAACAAGCTCTTATTAATAAGTATTTGTGAGTAATGAAACCGGTGTTGGGTAAATAATTTAGTTTTTTCTAAATCTGGATGAAACAAATATCAGTGATAGTATCATCAAACAACTAAGATAATCGACTGTTTGAGTTGATGGAGTGGTAGAAGTTGTTGTTTCAGGAGTTGAATCTATTACAATGTCAACAATTGTTGTGTTATAATATTCGATAATATCAGCTCCTACCATCCAAGAGATGTAAGGTTTAGTTTCTCCTTCTTTCATACCTAGAATTGCGTTGACAAAAATCTCATTCACTGCATTTGTATTAACTTCGACTCTGAATGCACCTTCAGTGGTGTACTCTATTACAAACTCTCCATTTCTATAAGATATAAATGCAACATCGACGATATCATCGAGTTCTATTCCGTAAAGATCATCGTATGCAGAGATTACTTTGAATTGAGAGAATAAAACTAACAGGACTAGTGTTAATGTGATGTATCTATTTCGTTTCATCAATCTAGTTATTGTGTTCAGAGTAATAAGCTTTTTTCTTTCTATTTCCTTTTAGTCTCATCTTAATCTTTTTTCAAATCTCTTATCATTTCTTTTTCCATTGACTAATCGTTTAGTTTTCACATGTTCAGTCGAAGGTCTTTCTTTATTCATCCCCCACTGAACTATTTTAGATCTGGTTTGTTTATGAACAACCAAACATCTTGGACAATGCTGATTTTGAAGGAACCATTTGTATAATTCATTTTTGTGGGCAACTAAATCACAGCAACTAAGTTTCATTTTTTCTGTTTTATCAACATTCTTCAGTTCTTGTTTACAAAAATAGCACTCTCCCTCGATTTTCTTTTTCTTCTTTTTGTTTCTCTTGCCTTTTTCACTCATGATTAACCCTTATTCTTCTTTTTCTAACAAGAATTACAGATATAAGTAAAACAGGTCCAATGAACGAAAGATAAGTTAAACCTGTTGCTTCTGAGCTTTGTTGAACTTTACCTGCATCAAACATTATTTCATTATTCAGAGGTTCGATAGTATCAATACCCATGAAATTTTCCACGTCAGGCACTGATTGAATTGTAACATTCTCATAGAAGATCATAATTCTATATCCAATTTGCATACCTATAGGGAAATCTACGGTATAATTTCCTTCATATCTTACAGCATCCGCGCATTCAATAAAACTAGGTATTTCATACATCTGGACATAAACGTAATCACATGCACAAATCATATCTTCTGTAATCTTATAGATGAAAAGCTTAGCAGTAGTTATATTTGTAACACAATCGAATTGTATCCTAACGGACATATTCTGCCCATAAACTATCGGATTAGGTGCAAGCTCAATACTATATATTCCATAAGGTTCAGAGTTTACTTGCAGGATACTCTGTGAATTAGTAAGAACTAGTGATAGGGTTAGTATTAAAATTGTATAACTTACTTTCTTCTTCATTCTGAATCACTTTATACGTCATATAATAAAAATATTATTGGAAAAATAAAGAAGAAGAGAATTAGTTTTTGAGTTTCTTCTTTTGTTTTGCAATTAACGAAGTTGAACCTATTGCAAGAACAGTTCCGATTATCCCACAGCAACCAGCACTATCAGTTCTTTGTTGAACAGCACCTGCATCGAAGAAATAGAAACCAGTTATAGGTTCGATGATGTCCATATCTAGAAATGTTGGAGTTTCAGGAATAATGACAGAAGTAAAATTCTCATATACAATTTTTATATGATAACCAACAGTTGTACCAATATCATAATCAACAAGGAATTTACCTTCATAAGTTCCAGCTTCCATCTCAACCATAAGAATCGGTTGAGGTTCGCAAAGGAATTCAGGAGTGATTGTACAAAGAAGTAATTTTACTTGTGAGATGTTAGTTGTATCGTAAAATACAACAGTAACGGTTAGATTTTCTCCTTGAATGAGTGTAGATGGACTGTGTTCAATTGAAGTGATCCCTAAGTCACTTGTTGCACTTACTTGATCCCCTATAAATAATACTGATAAGAATATAGCAAACAAAGGTAAGAATTTGAGAATCTTTGTTTTATTTTTCATACTAACCACCTAGGAAGAACTCCAATAATAAATATATCCCTACACCAACTAAAATCATTCCACTTATCTTCTTAATCAAGTTAGTTCCAGCTTTGAGCTTCTGTAAAATTGCATCTCTTGAAACACTGATCAGTAGAGTTGCTCCAACCATGAGTATGATTATTGTTAGAGCGAATGCTAAATAAGCAAAAATCATTTTTAAAATTGTTTCTTGTGCAGATACTTGTAAACTGAAAGCTAAGAAAATTGGTGCATTACAACCCAAGGAAGCTATACCATATCCCAAACCATAGAGGAAAGTGCTTGAGAATTTTGAAAAATTTGTATCCTTCTTTTTCTCTTCAGAAGAAACTTGTTTCTTTCTAATCCAATTCAGAACTTTGGAGAGAGAGAATTCTAATTTAGTAAACATAAGTATACCAAGGACAATGAAAATTCCTCCAATGATAGGTAGAGCATAGACTACGTATGGAAGTATTGAGCTTCCAACAGCACTTACAGTAACCCCCAAGATTAGATAACTGATCAAAATACCTACACCACTACTCAATCCTAATAATGGATATAACCAGAGTTTACGATTTTCTTTCTTGTCCTCCTTAACTTTGTCTTGTTCTTCAGACTCTTCTTCCCGCTCTTCTTTCTTATCTGGAGTTATATTCATCCCTAGAATATGAGCAACATAGCTTGGCATAAGTGGGAAAGAACATGGAGAAAAGAAAGATGTAATAGCAACAATGATTGCAAAACCAATAACAAATCCTTGATAACTTGTTATGGTTATATTGTCACTTCTTCCTTCAATAGCATCAGTTAATTCAGTTTTGAGAACATCGTATGAAACCATACCAGTCTCGAAGTAAGTAATATTTCCCTCAGGGTTTACGATTACAAAAGTAGGTATTTGATCAACACCATATTCAGATTGTATACTTTCAGGAGCAATTACCACAGTCCAGTTCATTCCCTCAGAAACAGCATGATTCTGTAAATCAATAACTGAAGTGTTTGTAACCGTTTCGATTGAAATTATCTCAATTTGTCCGATCAGATCTGTGTCATTTAGCAAATTTGTTAGTACTGGATTCATCGCTCTACAAGGAATGCAAGGAATACTCATAAAATCTAAAAGAACTGTTTTGGGTTGTAAATCTGAGATGTAGAAAGAAGTTCCATTGATATCCTGAAGTTCAAAATCAGGAGCAGCTGTAATCTCAGTTCCTAATGATTCAATTAAGAAGTAAACACCAACAGCTCCACCAATTATAATAATTGAAGATAGTAGTATTGCAACCTGACTCTTTTTCACACCTCTTGAGCAAATATAGTCCTTTAAAAATTATTGGATTTTGAAAAAAATAGAAAAGAAGTGAGGAGATTCTATTTCCTCTTTCGAATTATCTGAACTACTGTAACTAATGCTATTGCACCAAGCAAAGGTAGGAATAAGAAGTAACTACTTTCTTCTGTTGGAGTCGGAGTAGGAGTTTCAGTAGGTTCGGGTTCTTCTGCAACGTCTAAATCTATTAGAACTTCATTACCTGCTACATCCCTAATTACTAAATGTGCAACTATTTCACAAGGCATTGCTTGAGAGTAAAGTAGTTCAACGGAAGCAACCATGTGGGTTGCATTGTAATCCATAAAAGTTGCTGCCTTGATGATAGTTACTCCTTCCATAAACCATACATCTTTCTTTGCTAAAAGCAAGTCTTCTTCTAAAGTTGCAAAAACTGTTACGTTATATTTTGTTTCTGAAACCTCATACCATTCAACACTATTACTGGAGGACCTGCATCTACATATTGCGTAATTGGGAGATAGAATATTTCTGTGATATTGACATTATCAGGATACATCATATAAAGATCTTGGAGATAAGGATTAGATACTTCACAAGGACCACACCAGGTAGCCCAAAGGTCAAGTAATACAGCTTGCCCTAGAAAATTACTTAAAGTATAATTT
>JAAFKJ010000025.1 GCA_021399395.1 Candidatus Heimdallarchaeota archaeon | reverse complement strand
GATTTAGGGATGACCAATCTTGTGACCTTTGTGGATAACCTCGGGAATCAACCGATTGTTATCAAGGATCATGGGAAAGGGATAAAATCAATTACACAATATTATCTAAAAAACCAGACCAAACTAAGAGAACAATATGTCCTGCAGCAACGTCAGCAGCTGAAAACAAAGAATAAATTAACATATGGAAAAACCTTCTACCAGTTGCGTGAAAAGTGGAGGAAGAAACTCAAAGATGCCATCCACAAACTCACGCATTATCTGATAGAATTGTGGGTGGAAAGAGCCATTCATGAAGTGGTAATTGGTTATAACAAGAAGTGGAAACAAGGGGTGCATTTCTGGAAAAAAGTCTCCCAAATGTTCGTCACCATCCCCTTCATGCGTATCATTAATATCCTGAAGTATAAAGCAGCTGAGAGAGGGATAAAGGTTGAGCTCATCCCTGAAGACTATACCTCTAAGTGTAGTTTTCTTGATAACGAATTCCCCCGATCCCGACCAAAGTATGCTGGAAAGAGGGTGAGCCGAGGGTTGTTCAAATCATCACAAGGTTATTTAATCAATGCTGATATTAATGCAGCGTATAATATTTTAGTTAAAAGCGATCCGAAAGCCGTGCCTAAACGCACAGCGAACGAGGTAGGAGGATACGTGATGTATCCGCTCAGAGTGAGTATAGAACAGTTGCACTGCTCTATATGATGATCTCTAAGAAAGATATTTAACCGTTCTTGTTACTATGACAAGATGACAAAAACACATCATGCGAATCAATAAAAAGAGTAGTGTTCTATATAGTATAGATAAGAGGAGATTGAAACGACAAACAAAGCAATTCAATTGGTGTCCGAAAATGCTTCTGATATCTACGGATTCTTCTTAGGAAATAAAGATGGTGTAATCTATAAAGAAAGTATTTTCAAAGAAGACAGATGCCCCATAGATATCCTAACCAATGTTGTTAAGGCAATCTGCTCCTTTACAGAAGAAACAAAAATCTCTGATTATGGAACTATTGAACTTTCAAAATCAAAAATTTCTTTTCGTAAAATACAGGATATTACTTACGTACTGAGCCATGGAATTGATAAACGTAAAATAGCTAATAGTGTCATTGGGCTTTTGGCGGACGAGTTTGAAGAAAAATCTCGAGCTAAATTTCATAGTTCAAACCCCGAACAAGTATTTTCGGGTGCAGCAGCTGTTTACAATCAGACAGTGGAACTATTATTTGAACCAATTCTCAAAGCACCTCAAGTGGTAAAAACCAATAAGGCAAAGAAGAAACAATATCCCAAGTTGGAGATTGATCTTGATCTTGTTGATATTCCTATAAGTTTCGATGATTTGATGTTAGATACAAAAAAAACAGCTAAAGTGGAACAAGAAAAACTCAAAGACGCAAAGAAACCAGAGAAAAGTGAAGAACCACTAACCAAAGACCAGATGTTAAGTGCTGTTACGTTTAATATTCTGAATAGTATTGCTGGAATTGACCATCTTGTCTTTGTAGAACACAATCAAGAAGAAGCTAAAATCTTCTTTCAAAGTGGTCATCTTGAAGATGATTTTGTTGAGAAGACTCTGTTAATTTGCGAAAAATATCTTGAAAATATAATTAAGATCATGAAAGATGAAGAAATGGAAAATTCCATTCAGATTACCGAGAAACATCAAATAATCTTTGTACCAATTGATGATAGTAATTTCATTTATGCAGTTGGAACAAAGGAAGTCGACGCGGTTCTTATGAAACCTGTTTTTGAAAGAATAGCCACAAGAATCAAAAATGTTGTTCTCGAGTATAAAGAATCTGACTAGATTACTAGTGGAAAAATGGTCTTATCTGTATATATCTAATATTTCAGAATTAGAAATCTTTTCACTAAATAGAAAACTTCTCCATTCAGTTTTGCATGAGCATGTGACTTCTTCTTTAAGCGCACTGCTATCCTGGTTTAAAACAAATTTCTTCAGTATAGAGATTATCTCCTTATCACACTCTCCACAATTATGAGCCCCTCTTTCACTTCCTCCTGCAACAACATCGCAGATTAGTCTCATATCAGGAAACTTTTGCTTTATTTCTTGACATAGGTGTAATAGTGACCATAACCAAGGTGTTCTATACAACTGCTTTTCAAATAATTGTGAAAGAAAAGTTCCCCTGTGAATACTCATGGCATTAATTGAGACGGTATTAACACCTAAATCAGCAACTTTCGAAACACTTTCAAGAATATCATTAATTGAGTCAAATTCAGATATAAATGGTGGTTTGAACAACAAGTAAGCTTTAACTCTTGCTCCTTTGTCCTTAATTCTGTTTGTTGCTTTTACAAAATCCTCCCAGAAGAAACCTTTGTTAATTGAATTCTGAAGAATAGCATTATTAGCACTCTCCAATCCTATTGCAATCTCGATTTTGCTAATTTCTATGTGTTCAGCAATATTGTCTAAGACTGATTCAGTGACATATTCAGGTCTCGATTCCAAAACAATTTCCTCGATCTGATCATACTTTGCTGCTTCCTTCATCATTTCTTTTTGAATTTCTAAAGGTACTTCTCTGGTATCTAGAAAACTCCCGCTGGTAAAAAGTTTCAAAGAATATTTCAAATCCTTCTCAATTTTTTGAGTGAGAATTTCTTTGAATGAATGCAACATAATATCATAATCAGGTTGTAGAGGATTATCGTAGATATAACCGCAGATTGAACACCCACCACTTTTTGATAAAGCCCAAGAACATCCTCGAGTTGGAAGAATAAGAACTAGTGCTTTACCAGCACCTGTAGGCAAACGATGATCTTCTACCCAATTAACAATTTTTCTTGAATGTTGTCTCTCTTTTAGAGAATTTTCTCTTATTTCTCTAACCATTGAAGAAAGTGCTGGATTAATTTTCATTGTTTCACCTTTAATTTCTTCTTAGTCACTGCTAGACTGCCAGAAGTCATCTTATTCATGTCCACACCTGATACTATGGCTTTTGCAGTAGCAATGACTCTGTTCTCATGGATAATAAAAATCTCATCATTTGGAAGAATGGTTTCATCTGCTTTTATGCGTCCTGGGGCATAGATGTTGCTTCCTGACACATACTCAGCTCCAAATTCCAGTTTGTTCAGAGTAGTGTCAATAATTTCTTGAGCTATATCAGGTAAAATTGAGAGATAACCTGTTCTAGAGGAAAGTGTAGCGATATGTTTTTTCTCTCTGAATATCTGCAAGTCCTTTGGATATTTACTTCTAATCTTAATGTCTCTTGAAAATAGGATTTGTCCTGTTCCTTTACCATATTGAAAATCAGCTGTAGCTTGAAGTTTTCTAATTTTTGATGGTACATATTTTTCTCTATCATACATCAAATCTTTACTGAGATTGGAAAGCACTTCCCCTAGTTCATTCAAAGAGTTTTGGTCTGTTGGTGATTTTTCTACTGCTGTATCTATGACTTCAAAAGATGTTTTTTCTTTTACAACATCAACTATTTGTTGATAACCATGTCCGTGCATATGATTAACAATTTTTGTATTCTTTGGGTAATGAGCCAAAACATCAAGTAGTAATCTTGAAGTTATTTCAATCTCCTTTTCAGACCAGACACCAGATACAGGAATATCATAAAATCTTGCAGGATATATGTTCTCAAGTTCTCGTGGCACTACAGATAAAGGTGAAGTTACTATGATTTCGGATAATAAGGGGAAAATTTGTTTTCCTGCTTTCTTGATAGCACCTCTAAATCTCATGTGAGTGCGTGAAAATGAATAAGGTTTTTTCGCTGAACAAGGTAACAGAAGAACTATCTTTTTACCAGGTGCAGGTTCAAATCTAGTTCTTATTCTCTCTCTATACTCTATTATAACTGGATGAGTAAGTGATTCTTCACCTATACATTTTAGTTTGGATGAAGAAATGATCGGGGTTCTCTGTCTGAAAACATTGCTATAATTATTATCAAGATGTTTTAGTGTAGCCGCAAATGTGACAGATTTATGAATATCCTTTTCGACTAATTCTCTTAATATACCTTCTTCTAGAGCGAACCTAACTTTAGCAATCTCATTCTTCATCATTAGATCATTGTGACCTAGAATGTTTCTTGGGTCTTGAGTACAATATTGGCAATAGCAATCAGGGTGTTTGCTCAAAAAGTATGATTTGTCTTCCAAAACAAAATACCCTTTCTTTGAAACATGGTAAGCTAGTGAGTTATCAAAAAAATCAATCCCCATATAGGTTAGGAACGAATAATGTGCTGGTGATGTAGGTCCAGGTAAATAAATTGCAATATCTGGAGAGACTTTTTCCTTCAAACCAATTAGTACTTCTGCTAATTTACGTTGATTGTTAAAGATCTTATCTAACCCAATAAGGGAAATTAAAGATACGTCTGTATCTAAAACTGAATCAAAATGAGCTGAATTGATGAAACTAATTGGTAATGTGTAGATGTGTTTGTGAGCATCTTCTAACTCAAGGAATTTTTCTGTATAGCTCTGAAAATCCTTCTCAGAAAGTTCTGCTACAACTGATGATGGATAAAATGGTTGTAATGAGTGGGAGAAAGAGGTAGTTAATGCTTTGTCTTTCTTAGCTTCAAGAATGTTCCAATGTAAATTGAAGTTCTTTTCAGTACTAGAATAGCTGGGTGGTAGAACAATATCAAAAAATCCAGAATATCCATCTGATTTTATTGGTTTTTCTATTGCTATAAGACCTGGTGATAAATGGGTTCTTGTTCTTGTTTCCGCTAATACTCTAGCTAAACCATGTTGAGATAATGGCTGAAAGAACCTCATGAATGCACCTATTTATTCTGTAAGCAAGGAATAAAGTAAACGGAATAAAAAGAATCTGATACATAAGAGAAAAATTAATCTTTGAGCCAGTTAAGAGATAAACTAAAAAAGAAGCATAAGGGTCTATCATTTGACAGTAAATGACCGATCATATGCTTCAGGAAATAAATGAACAACCCCTTTACCTGCGAAATCTAATAACTCAGAGTAAAGAAACAATCTATGAAGTGGCAAATAAGTTGAAAGATAAAAGGAACGTTCAAAGGATTGTTCTAACTGGTTGTGGCGATTCTTTGTGTGCTAGTTTAACTACAGAAGCAGCTTTCAACAAGGTTGGTTTTTCTACGTTTGCTTTCCCACCAATGGAAATATCTAGATACAGATATAGATTCCATGACTTACTAGATGAAAATACACTGTTGATACCTATCTCGGTAAGTGGAAAAACACCTAGAGTGATAGAAGCAATAAATGATGCTAAAAGTAGGAAGTGCTCTATTCTTTCAATAACCAATAATCCAGAAAGCCCTGTTGCTCAAAATTCAGATGAATTTATTTATGCTAAATCATCAAAAATTGAATCGCTACAAACAACCTCATATGATGGGGAAGTGAGCAGTCAATAAAATAGAATTAACATTGTGAATCCACCAATTTTATTTTTGAAAAATACAAAAGGGAACAGAACGAAACTTTTATTAAAATCACATTGAAGAAGAACCTACTCGCAAAGTGGGCTTGTAGCTCAGCTAGGTAGAGCAGTAGGCTTTTAAAACAGTTTGGAGTGCGCCATCTGTTATCGAAACCTAAGGGTCGTGAGTTCAAATCTCACCAAGCTCGCCACTTTTCTACATCTAATTTTAGATGAATTGTATCATCTCTGCTTTTGTCAGCATTACTCTTTTTCTTGTACCTGGTGCATTCATAAGATGCCATGTTGAATACTGCTCCTCATAAGGATATGTAGAAGAAATTCCATTAATAGGAACGATGACCTCCAACTTTCTTGCAACTGCACTTGTGGCTGTGTGTAAGACTGCACCATTTGCTGAAGTTCCTACTATGATTACAGTTTTGATACCATTCTCTTGTAAGATTTCTTCTAAATTTGTTTCATAGAATTTATCTACACTTGCCTTTATGATTTGTTCATCTCTCTGTGGGAGAATTTCTCTTCTTATATCTGCTTTAGATGCAGCACTTGTTAATGTATAAACAACTAACATACCACTTTTTCTTGATTTTTGTAACAACATCTGAACATGGTGAAGTGTTCTAACACATCTTGGTCTTCTATCTTGGTTACAGTTTTGGTTTTGAATATCAAGAACAAGTAAAGCTGTTTCTCTAATCTTGAGTTTAACTTCTACTAATTCAGGGGCTGCTGGGATTTTGACTCTTTCCCATTGATCAATTATTGTTTCTTCTTCTCCCATAAATTTGGTTTCACATGGAACTATAAAACACTATCCGATTGCTTTAGCAGTCGTTTTCATGCTGTCTTATTGAAAAGCTTAAGTAGCTTCACATTTTTATGTATCGTGACCCATAATTGGTGATAAACTTGGATATATTCAATCTTTCAAGTAGGGAAATTGCCCTCCTAATATTCCTTGCACAGAACCGAGCTGCAGAAAAGGAAATAGAAATTACTACCACTCAGTTAGCCAATTTCTTCAACATATCACAACAAACTGCATCCCGTTGTCTCCTTAAGCTAGATGAAATGAAAGTTGTAACTTGGAAATCTTCTCCAAAAGGATCTTTAGTTAAGCTGAAACCAGCTGGTATTCACATTCTCGATCAACTTCGTTTTGAGTTAGAGAAGGCTTTACATCCTGATTTAACTTCGATTACACTGAAAGGAACTGTCTTCGCTGGTAGGGGTGAGGGGAAATACTATGTATCCCAACCTGCCTATATGAAATCTTTTCGATCACAATTAGGATACGAACCATTTCATGGTACCTTAAATATTAGAATTAGCGCTCATTACATTGATTATCTTGATTTAATAAGAGGATCATGGCCAATAATAATCAAAGGATTTGAGAGTGAAGAAAGGCCATTCGATGATGTTTTGTGCTACCCTCTAAAAGTTGTGGGTCTTGATGCTAAAGTAGCTGGCATATTTCCCCGAAGGTCGCATTATGGAGCAAATGTCCTTGAACTGATTAGTAAAGTCAATATTAGAGAAGAACTCAATTTAGAAAATGATGACGAAGTAGTAATCGAATTTCCGTTAAAACAGAAAGAAGGAAGTGATTAGAAGTGGTAGGAGTTGATGAGAAGAGAATTATAAGACAGCTTTATGTTAACAATCTCAAAAGCATTACCTCCGATCTCTCAGTTCTAATGAGACAATTAGAAATGTCCACCGCACTTCTTGAATCGTTCATCTCTTCTTTGTTAAACACAGAATCCCTTACTATTGATTCAGAAAAAAATATTCATTTGACTCAATTGGGACGTAAACAAATTTCAGTCGTTATGACTGGGGGAACTTATGACATTTTACACATAGGACATCTATTTACTTTAGAACAAGCGAGATTTCTAGGTGATGCCTTAGTTGTAGTGATGGCCACTGATAAAAATGTTAAAAGACTAAAAAATCGTCTTCCTGCTAATTCTATGGATGATAGATCTCGAGTTCTAGAAAGTGTGAAAAATGTGGATGCAGTAATAAAGGGGAGTGAGACAGATTTTATGAGTACAGTTGATTTTATTGACCCAGATATCATAGCTCTTGGATATGACCAAGCTGAAGAAGAAAGAGCGTTGTATGAGGATATTTCTGCAAGAGGTCATTCTCATGTGAAAATTATTCGATTGCAGAAACATGTTCCAGGAAAATCAACTACAAAAATTATGCAAGACATAATCAACCATAACTATCGAAAGTAACCATCCATCACATCTTCGAAACTTTCTTATTCCTTTTTACTTATTATCAACTATGTTTGTAAAAAACAGGTTTGAGCTACAGGACTTGGGAAGAAATGAAAAGGAAAAAGAAGCAATTAATGAGCTTGTAGAAGTTGCTGAATTCATTTTGAATGAATCTCAACCATCAAAAATGATGCCCTCTTCGCTTTCGGTTTCAAACGAGAAATTAACAATAAATGATACCTCTTATGTTCTAAATCAGTATAATAATTTCTACTTAATTGCTTTCGGAAAAGCTTCTCAGAAGATGTCTAAATGCCTCTTAGACAGATTTCCTAAGAATTTTTCTCGTATTTTTCTCGTATCCCCTGATAATTATGATCAGTTTTTTGAAACATTGGATAATGTAACCTTTTTCCAAGGAGGACATCCAAAACCCACAGAACAAAGTGTAGAAGCAGCTGAAGCAGTTGTTTCTCTGCTAGAAAAAACAACAAAAGACGATTTGTGTATTTTCCTTATTTCTGGAGGAGGAAGTGCTTTGTTAGAACAACCTGATTATGGAATTTCTTTTTTTGATTATGAAAAACTAGTAGATCTGTTATTATCTAGTAGTGCTTCAATACAAGAGATAAACACTGTACGAAAGCATTTTTCTAGAATTAAAGGTGGCAAACTTGCTCAAATAACTAAAGCCAATATTGTTAGTATAATACTTTCTGATGTTATTGGGAATGATGTATCTAGTATAGCTTCTGGTCCTACTGCGCCAGATGAAACAACTTGGAATCAATGTAAAGAGATTTTTTCAACATATTCCTTATTTGATCTCCTTCCAGAAAGTATCTCTAATGCTTTAGCTAAAGGTTTGAATTCAGAACTACCAGATACCCCTTCAGATAGAGAATTGTTTAAGCATGTTCAGAACTATATTATAGGGGACAATACAAAATTGCTTGGACATGTCAATAATTATCTAGGTTCTAAGGGTAATACTGAAATTATTCGCGATTCTATCATTGGTGAATCGAGCGTCATAGGAAAAGAAATTGCTCTTCAATCATTGCAGAAAATTGGCTCTAAGAATCTTCAATCTAAACAATATCTGATTTTTGGAGGTGAAACTACGGTTACTCTAAAATCCCTTGAAGGGATAGGTGGTAGAAATCAAGAATTGGCTTTATCCTTCGCTTTATCCTCCGTAGGAAACCTTTCTATGTACTTACTATCTTTGGGAACAGATGGGATAGATGGTAATTCTAAAGCTGCTGGAGCTTTGGTGGGTCCCTTTACACTTGATGATAAAACTAAGATGGATGAAGCCAATAACTCCTTAGAGAACAACGATACAAATACATTTTTCAAAAAATATGGGGGAGAATTGGTTACAGGATATACAGGCACAAATCTTATGGATGTCGGTATAATAATCTGTTATCCAGAAGAATAAATTAGTTACTGTTATTTTCCTGAAGTTTCTCTTTTAGACTTCTGCTTTGTTGGGCTACAAACAAATCTGATAATGTACGTTCAACTAAAACTCTGGCTGTATCTTTTTTCCTACGAAGATCTGATACTAGATTCTTACCATAATCAATCTGTAAAAATGTCCCATATAATTCTTTCATGAGATTGTAATAATGCTTAGCTTTGTCTACGTTTCCTTCCACAAGCTGCTCTAATGAGTATCTTCTTAATTCTCCAATTAAATCGGCTATACCTAGAAGATAAGCTTGGTCTGTGACCTCTAAATCACTTACTTCAGATAAACCCTTGTCACTTATTACTTCATAAAATAATCTTGCTTCAACATATTCTTGCATTGCAACTCCAACAATACCAATATTGTGTGCAGTTTGATCTTCTTTTAGGAAGTTGTTAATTTTGTTCAAGGTATTTTTTGCTTGGTCGAGCTTTTTCTCTGCTTCTTCCCAATTATTTCTATGGAAACCTTCTATACTCTGACCAGCAAACTTGATAGTTTGTCTGGAGAGCTTCAGTAAACTTTCCCTAATTTCATCCTTTATCAAAAGTCTCTTCTCAATTTCAGAGGCTAAATTTTGGAAATTTGTTGAATTAGCCATATTGTTCATATGAGTTCTCTAATGGTATTTCAAATATCTTGTGCTTTGTGAACAATTGTATCTATCAAAAAATGTTTAATAGTACAATTCTTTCTGTAAGCCGACTGAACTTAGGACGATAACCATGTTTCTTACTCAATATGCCAATATTCTAAAAAAAGTAGACAAGGCCATGAAAAATTTCTTACAAGAGAAATCAAATGATCTTGATAATCCTTTTCTAGAATATTTTTACAAAGAAATCGAGAGATTCCTTTTTTCAGGCGGTAAAAGAATAAGACCTGTTCTAATGTTCTTTTCAAGTGCAGCAATTAATCCCGAAGTTAATGAGGAAGGAATCATCAAAGCTTCTCTTTCTTTAGAATTACTTCATAATGCGAGTCTTATTCACGATGATATAATGGACAATGCTGAAACAAGAAGAGGAATTAGTGCTTTCCACAAAACACTAGAAAATTATTCTCAAAATAATTATAACGAAGAGATTCAAAATCCCAAAGATTTCGGAATTGCAATGGGAATTCTTGGTGGTGACTTTATGTATAACATAGCATACAGTGCAATTCATGTGAATGATTTTCCACCTGATAAAGTGTTACAAGCATCACTAGAATTCAACCAGGGATTTTTCAGAGTAGTAAGAGGAGTAATTGTTGAAACAGATTTTATGGGAAAATTCACTGTTTCAGAAGATGAATATATAGATATGGTGACTGGTAAAACAGCTGCTTTATTTGAATCTGCAGCAAAGATGGGCGCAATTTTAGCAGGAGCAGAAGAATCACAGTTGAAGGATTTAGGGGACTTTGCACGTGCTGCTGGGATTGCATTCCAAATTGTTGATGATATTATTGGAACATTCGGAGATCCTAAAAAAACAGGTAAACCAACAGATAGTGACTTAAAAGAAGGAAAGAAAACATTACTTCTTATCAAAACTATAGAAAAAGCAAATGACAAACAAACTGAGCTCATGAAAAAGATTGTTGGTAATAGAGATTCAACTTCAGCCGAAATAGAACAAGTTAGAAACATTATGAGAGATACTGGGGCTTTAGATTATGCCAGAAAACAAGCTGAAAAACTGTATCATGATTGTATGGGCTCTTTGGATAAGATTCATCCTCCACTGAATGATAAATACAAAAACTTCTTACTTGAAATAGCTAAAATGGGAATTCATAGAGAAAAATGAAGTGGTTATATAATGGATATACCTACAGCTGAAATAGTATGTCTAGGCAATGAATTGCTGATTGGTGTTACAACTAATACCAACGCCACATATCTAGGAGATCATCTAACTAAGGTTGGGTATGAAGTTAGACGTGTGACTTGTATTAGAGATGATCTGGTATTAGCTTCTGAATTTTTTCAAGAAGTATTTGAGAGAAAACCTGATTTGATTTTAGTAACTGGAGGATTAGGGCCTACTTATGATGACATACAACTTGAGGTATTGTCCAAAGCATCTGGATTGGATTTGATAGAGAACAAAATTGCTCTTGGTCAGATTCAAGAATTTTATCGTAAAAAAAATGCAGAACTTACCAAAGATAGAAGGAAAATGGCATTTATGCCTGCAACTTCTGAAGTTCTAAAGAACTATGTTGGAGGTGCTCCTGGGTGTTATGTAATTCATCTCGGAATAGAAATTTATTGCTTACCAGGTGTCCCAACTGAATTGAAGGATATATTTTCTCGTCACATTTTACCCCGTTTGAAAGATAAAAATAACGGAATATTGTATGAAAAGAAATTTCAGATTTTCCAAAGCATTGAAAGCCAACTAGCACCATTTATCTTATCTATTAAGAATAAGTATAGTGAATTATATGTGAAATCTCATCCTGCATACAAGGATAAACAAGGTATAATAATACACATATCGGGATTAGGAGAAAAAGCTGAACTAGACGTAAGTAACGCAATAGACGAACTACAAGAACTAATCCGAGAAAATATACCAGATATTAAAATTGAATCCTTAGTTGATTAATTATGACAAAAAGATATTACCCAATTTTCATGTTAGGAACCGCTGGAAGCGGTAAAACAGTATTAACTAGAACACTTTATGATTGGTTTAATGAGAAGAAGTTAAACGTAGCCACTCTCAATTTGGATGCGGGTGTTAGACGATTACCTTACAATCCTGATATTGATGTTAGGGATATTGTCAATATTGATCATCTAACTGATAAGTTAGAACTTGGGCCAAATGGTGCAATGATTGCAAGTATGGATCTTATTGCTACAAAAATTGATGACATAAGATCAGAAATTGAATATATTGAGCCTGAATATCTGTTAATTGATACACCAGGACAAATAGAGTTGTTCGCTTATCGAAGTAGTGGTCGCTTAATTTCTTCCATCCTAGCTGAAGAAGGTCAACCTGCATCGATATTTCTGATAGATCCCTCCTTAGTACTTAGACCAGAAGGATTTTCAAGCATATTATTGTTAAGCATGTCAGTTAATTTTCAATTATCACTTCCTCAAATCACAACAATCTCTAAAGCAGATATTATTGAAAAAGAACAGATGGAATCTCTTGAAAGTTGGATAGATTCACCAGAAACATTGGTATCTTCGATTCAAAGCTATGGTCAGATAAACATGTCTCAGCAGTTAGGTATTAGTATGATAGAACTTCTGGATCAGTTTAAGAGTACAGGAGATCTCATTCCAGTAAGTGCAAATACTGGATACAATATTGACACTCTTATAGCTCTCTTAGAGCGGGAATGGGGTGTAAGAGATGACTTCTATGAGTAGATCTTCAAGAATCTACCCGCCATATCTTCTTTCTCTTCTTTGAAATGATCTAATAGCTCTCCAAAGATCTATTTTTCTAAATAAAGGCCAATGAACGTCTGTAAAATAATATTCAGAGAATGCTGACTGCCAAAGAAGAAAACCAGATAATCTTTCTTCTCCTGAAGTACGTATGATTAAATCAGGATCAGGTATGTCATCAGTATACAGATGATTACTGATAAGTTCTTCATCAACATCATCCAGAACAATTTTTCCCTCTTTAGCTTTGTTGAGAATTTGCTTAAGCGCGTCGACTATTTCAGCTCTCCCACCATATGCCATACATAGGTTTAGGTCATATCTCTCATGATGCTTAGTAGCTTCTTCAGTTAGTTTAATCTCTTCCTGAACTTCTTTGGGAAGCATATTGTGCCTACCCAATACTCTGATTCTCACTTCATTCTTGAGAATTCGCTTATCATTCCTAATCTTTTGAAAATACTTAACAGCTAGTTTCATAATACTTTCAACTTGAGCTTTCGGACGTGAAAAATTCTCTGTAGAAAAAATCCAGCATGTGATTACTTTTACTTCAAGATCCCAACACCAATCTAAAACATCTTCCAATTTTTCTGCTCCCAGGTTGTATCCTGTGATATAGTCCACACCTAATTTTCTGCTACCTCTTCTATTACCATCCAAAATTATCCCTATGTGTTTAGGGATTGGATTACTTCTAATTTCTGAAGATAGTTTCTTTTCGTATAACTTGTAAATAAGTCTAGAAGTTGGTAATCGCATTGTTGTCACCTATGTTATATCAGATAGTTAGGATGCTCGATTAATTAAGAAAATCAATTTATTACTCTTTTAATCTCTTTTTATATCGACTATTTTCATCGCCTTAGAATATTTATAGAAAAGAAATTATTTATAGATGTGCAATAGTGTACTATGTGAAGTATGACCGAAAGAGTACTTAATATCCTTAAAAGACAAGGAAAAAACATCAGTTGCATTTTTACAGGTAAACTAATTGAAACTCTTTCTGAAGACCAACTGACTCATATTCTTGATCAAATAAAGGAAATTGGGAGTATTCGAAAATCTATAGCAATATTTGATCATCAGCTAAAACCTGAAGCATATGGAACTTATATCAAACAGGGAATATCTCCTGTGATAGTCCCTTCTGATGAAGATATACACATGGCACTCGAAGGAATGGATGTTGTTCTTACACAGCAAACAGATATTCTATGTTTGGGGGTTGTTGACGAGGTTCTTTTACCTATGATTTCCTCTGCAAGAGAATCTACCGAGATTTTACTAATAGCTCCTACAAAACAAACTATAGAAAACAGCTTAATCTATGCTGATTATTTGATTTTGGCTGAAGATCTTCTAAAATAGTGAAATTGATTCTTAACCAACTAAATCATACCATTCTCAACTAACAATCTGAATTCATCTAAAGAAAGGTTATCTCCAGCTTGATATTTTTCGTAAGCTTTATTGACTCCCTCTTCAATATTAGATTTTATACGCTCTTTTATTTTCCTTCTATGTTCAAGTTGAGCGGTTTTCAGTTCTTTTCTTAATTCATTCTTCTTTGTAACTTTTGATAGGAAGTCTTTATGATATCCATCAGCTGCCTTCTTACTGGTTATAAACTCTTTATGATGTTCATTTGCAGTTTTCCTCAGAGTATTAACTTTCTGAAAATGTTGATTCATTACATTATGATAAATTTGAGACTCTTTTGCAGCATCGACAATTTGAACATGAAATATATTTATTTCCTTCTGCAAAGAAGAAATTTTTCTCCATAATTCTGTTTGTTTAGATGTTATATGAACCTCTTCTGCTAATTTATTTGCTTGTTCTGAAAGTTTTTCTAAAATTTGAATCATTTCTTTCTCTTTATCAGAATTTAAAACGCTGGTTTGTAACTCCCACTCAATTTTATCTATCCGTTTACTAAGTCCAATCATGACTCCTCTTTTCTTGCGGATGCTCCCTTTGTCAATTGTTCGTTCTTTTTCGACAATTTCCTCTAGTGTTTTTTTATCTTGTTGCAATATCTCTTGAAGACCTTTTCGCTTTTGTTTTTTGTCTTTGACTTGTTGATTTAGATTATCTCGTTTTTGCATACAATCTTTAGCCTTATCTAGAATTTTTTGAATCTCTTTATTGATTTCGTTTCTCTTCGTCAAAACTTCTTTAGTACGCAAATTATAGTCGTTTCTAACGGTTTTAAGTTTGGTAATGTTTTCCTCAAGTTTTCCCAAGGTAACAACTAGATTTTCAGTTGCATCTTGGTCATCAATTGATTTACTCATCTATTCAGCTCAACCTTTGAAAAGAGATTGTTTTTATTTATTTTTCGTAAGATGACAAATAAAATATGCTGAAAATGACAATATTTGTAACTATTGATGAATATTAGAGTTAAAAATTGTGAAAAGGTAATATTAGTTTAGTTGACGTTCTACATCTTGGGCTGCTCGAGCCATATCAAGAAAGACCAAACCAAGTTTTGCTTCCTTTCTGGCAGATACAGTAAGTACTGCGTTTTGACCTGCTGCTGTTGTAATTATGTATCCGTATGCACCTTCAATGAAGATCTTCTCTAACTCTCCTCTTTGCATCTCTTGTGCTACTCTCTCACCCAAAGATAACATTGCTGCTGTCATGGCAGCTAATCTAGCCTCTTCAATTTCTTGAGGTAGAACTGATGCTATTGGTAATCCTTCTATTGATACAATTGCAGCGCTCTCAATTTCAGGCACTTTTATCTTCAAATCACTAAGTGTTGTTTTCAATTCGTTTGTTTTATTCTCGAATGTTATTCCAAAAGCCATGTGGATTACCTTCGTTTAGCACTTATTTATTTTATAAATAAATCTATTACTTGTACTTTTTACTCAATATTACTTTTAAACTTATTTGGTGGGGCAACAAATTATCACTTTCTAAATCTCTTCTACGACATTTCTTTGATTTTGAATATATTTTTGAATGTCTTTTTCAGTAGGTAATTTTGTTATAATCTGTCCATTTTCAATGAATTTCTTAAGCATTTTTTCCATTTCATTATTACATGAAGGGCATAAAATATGCTCTTGTTCAAATTGTTCACACAGATATATGTCGCATTTTTTACAATAACCAACTTGTTTTCTTCCAGCAAATTTTCCTCGTTTGGCAATGTCTTCTCCCTCAATATTGACGATGTCAAAAGCAAAATCAATTGTTGGGCTATTAGCAACGTACGTTCCAATGCCAAAACCATCGACAATGTCTCGGAATTCAAGAATCGATGTTTCAGTCAAACCTCCACTGAGAAATATCTTAATATCTTCTCTATCTCTTAATTTTAATTCCCACTTTATTTCTTGTATTATTTCTCTCATATTTCCCTTCCTTGAACCAGGTGTATCTAATCTTACACCTTCAAGTTTTTCACCGATCGCTTCAAGCGCATCTAGAACTTCAACCCTTTCATCGTTGAATGTATCTGCTAAAGCGATTCTAGGCACCGATGAGTCAATGTTAGTGTCAAAGGAAACCACTGTAGGTTGAATACCTCCCTCTATCATAATTAAGGAGTGTGGAATAGTTCCAGTTGCAGGAATTCCTAGCTTTTCAGCACTTAGTACACAAGAAATTCCGTCAAAACCAGCAACATAACATGCCCTGTCAATTGTAGGTGCAATAGCGGGGGGCATCCTTCTAATGCCAAAAGAAAGTAGAGTTTTTTCTTGTGCAGCAATTCTTAATCTTAAGGCAGATGTCCCTACACCAGATTGAAAACATAACAATCCTAACATTGGAGTTTCATACTTAGCAAATTCCCTATAAACTCCATCAACTGTCAGAAACGGTATTTTTACACCATAATAATCTTTGAATGGTAAAATCGTTCCTTCTTTTATTGCATAAACGTCTATTGGTAACTTTGCTTCAAGGAAGAGATTTAGAACATCATTCAAGCCTAAAAACACTAATCTTTTACCTTCTCTTGGGATCCCTCCTGTTGTTGCTTCAGCCCAAACTCTAGTTTTATCAAAGCCATCATTGTCTAAACATTGTATGGCTCTTAAGAAATAAACATCGGTTGTCTTTCCTTCCCTAATCTCGTCTGGTGTTGCTGTCCATTCATTCATCTAATTCATCAGTTGAATATGAACTTACGATGGATTTAAGGTTTATTTTGTTTAGGTCATTTTGGTAACAAAGTAATTTGTAGTGAAAATAACAAATGAAGCTAATTTTAGCTTAAAATCTAGAAAATAAGTTTTACAGACCGATTTGTGAATTCATCTATATGTTCTTCAATAGATTTATTTACGGTTTTAATTTCCTCTTCTATGCCAGTTTTTTCTCTTCTAAGAGCAAGTGTTATCCTGTTTCGATCTATTTTCAGATTATCAATCTCTTGTTTAAATTTCTTCATATTGAGGTCTAACTGCATATCCTGAAACTTATACTCGATCGCTTCGCTTTGTTTTATAAGGAATTGGGCATTTTTTTGGTATTCAAGCAATTCATTATTGAGTATTTCATCTATATTTTCGTATGCCCGTTTCAATTTTTCTTTTTTCATCTGAATTGCTGGTTCAGTGCTAATTTCTTTTAAAACTCTTAAAGAAGATTTAATTCCATTATACCCTTCAGGTTCTTTTACAAATGCAGATAATGGATCTTTTATCATACTTTTTAGAGTTTCTTTATCATAATCATGAATTTCGACTTTCTTGTTATCGACAGCTTTCAATACTTTACTAGACAATTTCTTAATCTCTGATAACTTATTAGAAACAGTTATTTCGATTCGTTCTAGTTCTTTTCTATTATTTTGTAATTGCACGAAACCAGGATGGTTTTTTAATTCATCCAAAGATTCTTGGTTTTTGTCAATTTCTTTTGTTATCTTAGCCACATCATCCGCATGGGTTTCAATTTCTTCCTCAATGGCATAGTTTCTCTCTACAAGTTGTATTAATCTCCCAATATCATCTAGAACTTTCTCGAATTTTGTAATTTCAGAATACGAAACCATAGTTTTATTCTCAAAATGAAAAACATCTTCCTTCAATCTAGTTAAAGTTCTATCTAAACTTTTTACTTTGTCTTTGTATGATCTATCTCTTTTCAACCAAGATAGATATTTGGATAACATGTTCATACAAGCGCTAATTTTGCTTTGAGTATTTGACAGAAAATCTTCAAGATTCCGAAAAGTTATCTCTTCTGGAGTTTCAAAATCACCAAATATCTCGTTTATCCTAGTGTGGATTGTTGTTGCATAATTTTGGTAAACATCTGGATCTTTGATGTCAGAATAGTCAAATCTGTGTGCAGCGCTCTTTACTTCTTCTATTTTATCCTTAATGGAACGTAACTGTTTTGCAGCATTATTCCTATAACTAGACATATTTGATGAAACACGGCTATTAAACCAATCATAAGCTTCTTCTAAGGGTAACTCTTGAGACATTGATGCAACTACCAAACTTATTTTTCATTACGATATTATAAACATAGTTTTTTGTAAGCATATATAATATCTATGGTGAAAAGAAGAAACTAGATATTGTATTGGGATTTTAATATGCAAAACTAGCTATATAAAAGAAACAACCCCTTCTGTTAAACTATTTGTAACAATATACATCTTTTTCAGTAAAAAAATCAAATAGCGAAATTTAGTTAAACCATTAATGCATTAAGATTTCCATGGTATTAGTTTCTTTCAAGTGTTATGGCCATCCAAACGTTACTTCTAAGCATAAATCAACACTTGAGTTTACAACTGAATCGGATTTAACACTTAGGGGAGATTGCATATTGGGTATAAACACAACAATGAATCTGGTAAACCTTCCTGTTGAAGTTAAGAACATTATTAGAGAAAAAGAGTGCAGAATTAAACTAACTTTGGGAGTAAATGGATTAATTGAAGAGATTGAAGGTAATGGACATCCTGATCTATTGCTCTCAGATACAACCGCATTCATTGTAAGAAAAAGTGATTTTCTTTGCCCTAGAACCTTAATGATCAATGCGAATAAAATTGCTAACGATATATCTAATGAGATTCGAAGTATAATGAGAAATCCTAACTCTGTTATGGAAATAACTCTTCAAGTAGAATCAGGAATGACTGATACCTCTAAGCAGGCATGAATCTCTCTTGGAGCACTCTCTCTTATTTTTTGAAAACTGATTATTTCCTTAATCGAGAAATTTTGTTCTCTGAGCTTTTCTTCAAGTATTTGTTTAATTTTCTCTTCTGGTTTATCGTCAGGAACAAATTGATAGAAATATATTATTCCTTCAGGTTTTATAATCTGACATACAACATCCAGATATTCTTGAGCTTTACCTGGGAGATTCATGATGATTTTATCTGCTTTGAGAAGAGAATTGACTACATGTCTGCAATCACCGTAAATAATGGCGATCTTTCCCTTTAGTTTGTTTAAATCCATAGATTTTTCTAAACAACTTAAGGCAATCTTGTTTATGTCGACGGCAAAAACTGTTACTTCTTTCTTTTTAGTAATATGAAGTGGAAAAGAACCTACTCCAGTAAACAAATCCACTACAATTTCGTTATTCTTCACTTTATCTGATACTCTCTTGTGCTCATCTCCAAGACGAGGGCTAAAATATGTTTTGCATACATTAGTGAAGATCTTAATTCCATGTTCTTGGTGCACAGTTTCACATTTCTCCTCTCCTGCTAGTAGTTCTAATTCTCTTATTCTAGTCTCTCCTGTTACAGCTGAAGCTTTTCTATAAACTGAACTTATAGAAGGAAAGAGAGATAATAGCGCCTTCCCGATTTTTGCTTTGTAATCTAATATTTCTTCTGAAATATCTACAACAACTATGTCCCCTATTAGATCATAAGCCTTAGGTATATTGCTATGTAAAGCAAGAGGTATGTCCTCCTTGACAGCCTCAAACAAATTTTTTGGTAACTCTTCTTTCTGAGTGAATGTAAAGGATTTAACTTCAAAATCCCCTTCTAGTTCTTCTAGGAGCGATAGGGTTTTTTCCTCTGATAGTGTTATAGGAATTATTAGACATTCATCTTCTCTTCTGAACTCTAAAGTTAGATCTATTGCCTTCTGTTTTCGCAGTTCTTGTAGAACTGTTTCGGCTAGTTTGTAGGAGGTACGAACTCCAGAGGAATGGTGATTCATTTTTCATTTCCCTTAAAGAAAGATTTTAAGAGTTATTTTTATCTATTAAGGTATACTCTGAGGGTATACTCTACCTAAAGTATATTAGTTTAGTGTGATTTGAAATTGATAAAAGCAGTTCTAGTACTGAAAACATCCGGTTCCTGTAGATATTATAGAATCTACGATGAAACATGGGCAACCGAGGAGAAGAATGTTGAAGTAATAAGTTATATCACTGCTGTAACGTCAATTATCGGGGAATTTGGGGAAAGCTCACCTAAGTTGATAGAATTTGGTGATAACGAAATTGTTTGTGAAAAGAAGAGTGATTATATTCTTACCATTGTTAAAGAGATAGGTACATATGAATCACTAGTTAAAAGAGTCAAGAAGAATTTTCAAGAGAATTTTCAACCACTAGAGATTATTAAAGAAAGCGATTTATGGATTGAAGACGAAAAATTCCTAGAAAAAGAGAAAGAAGGAATTTACTTCTTCATGCGAAACCTAAACCTAATAATCAACAAAAGAACAATTCTCTCTGGAAGGAATATTGTAAAGAAAGATGATGACTCTATAGACAAACCTCTAGTCATTCAAGATGTTGATTTGCTTATTACTTTAGAAACAGGACAACCAGTTTTTTTGATGCTAACTCTTTCCCTGCCATACGATGCAACATTAATTACTGCTTTTATGTCAGCAGTACTAGATCTGGGTAAAGCAATAGGGTTAGGGGAATTGAAAACACTTGAAAGCGAGAATATTATCATTTATGTACAGAAAATTAAGAAAGCTTTTACAGTGGTTATAACTCAGAAGAAAGAACACAGATTAGCTTATAGAAGGTTCGCTGGTTTTGTAGCAGATCTTTGTAATGATTGGTTGTATAGGGAAGGGATAGAAATCGATGAAGCCTTTCAGATTTGGGAAGAAAGGAAGAACTTTGAAGAGACTATTAAACTGCTGATTGATACAGATACCTGGGAGAAACATCTTATCAAGGAATGGGAGAGAGAATACGCTGAAGAACAGAGCATAGAAAATGGGTAATCTTATATAATTGCGTGCTGTCTGTTTTAGTTGTTAGAATAGAGGGAAATACATGTTAAAAAAATTCCATTCATTCTTTTTATTGTCATTATTATTGTTTACTAATACAATAGTATACACTCCAATAGTATACACTCCAATAGTATACACTCCAATAGTATACACTCCAATACAATCTGAAATAGTGAAAGGTTACCAAACAAGATATTATGAAACCAAACCCATTATTCATGCACCAACCTTTACTACATCAATCATGATTCTAGAAGATGATGATTTTCTCAATTATAGTTTGTCAGGTAATGGTACCTTAAATGACCCATACGTCATTGAAAACTTTGATATAACGACTTCAAATTCAACAGGAGTTCATATTTCTGGGACCACTAAACATTTCATAGTTAGAAATGGTTACGTTGATGCTGAACAATATGGGATAAGAATAGCTGATGTCGCTGAGAATACTTCAAAGATAATCAATGTAACTAGTAGTTTTAATTATGAAACTATAGATTGTGCAGGGATATCAATTTCCTCAGCTAATGGGATTCAGCTGATAGACAATGTTTGTATGAATAATCACTATGGAATCCATGTGTCAAACTCATATTATTCGGTAATTGTAGGGAATATTTGTTCTAATAATATAGCAAATGGGATGACTTTAACAGAATCAATAGGGTGTTTGGTTGACCAAAATATCTGCATGTACAATTCAGATGGTCTCGCAACTTTTCACTCATTATATACTGTGTTTAGGAACAATATCTTTGAATCGAATGATGGTGAAGGGCTTAATATTGCAACATCAGGAGGACATGAAATTGAGAACTGTTCATTATCTAATAACAAATATGGTCTGTATTTACAAGTATCAGATACCATCACCATAAGAAACAATACAATAATAGGAAATGAGTATGTTGGAATACATCTTCTTCAGATTGTTGTTTTGGAGATAACTAATAACACAATTAAAGAGAATTACGTTGGTATAGATGCTCTCAGTTCTGTCTTAGTAAGTGTAACCTATAATCTATTTGAAAATAATACCGCCTATGGAATAGACATGACTGGTTACAATAATAGTGTCCATCACAATAGGTTTATTGGTAATAATGGGGGGCTAACACAATCAAGGGATGACGGTACGCATAATCTCTGGTATGATCCCGAATTAAAAGAGGGCAACTACTGGGATGGGCATCAATCAGGAAAGCCATATGAGATAGTAGGCTATGCAGAATCAGTTGATAAGTATCCACTCGATTCGAATATGAATAGGATACCAAGAAATTGGAACAATCTAATATTTGGGGTTGTCATAGGAGTTTCACTTGTAGCAGTTCTTACTTGGATGGCTTATCCTAAAATAAAAGCAAGAAGACGAAGAGCAAAAAAAATCTTACAAAAAAGAAGAAGCGCACCTGTCCCACCAGATTATGATAAAATAGTAGATGAAGAACATCAAAAGGCAAGAGAAAAAGTTGCGCTAAAAGACTATTAGAATTGTAAATGTGGTGAGCCTGGGGAGATTTGAACTCCCGACCCGCGGATTTTTCCATCAACAAGAATTTGCTTATTGACCTAAGAGTCCGATGCTCTACCTAACTGAGCCACAGGCCCTACCCAATTGCGAAGATTACTCTTCGTTTCTTTCGTCCAATGTTTTTTAATAAAACTTTCGTTTACTCTCTAAATCTCCTTTACTATTCTTTCTCTTTCATGTTTTTTGATTCGAGAATATATTTTTAAACAAGTTTTGATGTATTTCTTCTATGTCAGAACAACGTGAAATCCCAGAATCCACAAAACCTGCCATGTATGTTGGAATTATGATTCTCAGTTTAGTTGGTGCTATTCTTAATTTCGCATTTGAATTCGCTTGGTGGTACGAAAGTTCTTCCGATGGATATAATTTTGGTATAGGTGCAGAATACACTCCTGGCTTTGACAAATTCCTTATAGTTCTTCTAGGGCTAATGTTTGTTTATATACTACTGGTTGCCTTGCAACAGCTTTATCCGATTCTCAAATTACCCAAAGAAGTTGATAAAAGAATAGAACAAAGTGGTATGTTCGTATCCTTAGGCGCAGTTATCTTAACTATCATTATTACCATACTCTTCTATGTGTATATCGGTACTGAGATGTGGGATGATGGCTTGGGTACTGGCTTTTATGCAGGAATAATTGCTGGGTTACTTTGTACTTTGCTCTTCTTCTTAGCTGGAAGAATTGATAAACAAGCTAAACCAGCTAAATAGAATTTTAGGTGAAACTATTTAAAACCTATACTTCCCTTTTTTCTTAACTAAGAGTTCTATACCTTGAGTTAGGAAGTATTGAATTGAAAGCCGTAGATTTTTTTACAGATAATAAACAAAATTTTCTAAATGAACTATTTGATCTAATTCGGATTCCTAGTATATCTCGACACAAGGATTCTGTACAAACAGCTGCAAATTGGCTTGAAACCAAACTTAGGCAAACAGCTGATTTTGTGGAACAGATACCAACTACTGGAAACCCTGTTATCCTAGCTGAATGGAAACCACAGTTCCTAGAGATTTCTGCTAGTGATCATCCTACTCTTCTCTTCTATGGTCATTATGATGTTCAACCACCTGAACCTCTTGATGAATGGATATCTCCTCCTTTTGAACCTGTAATCAGAGATGGCCGTATTTTTGCTAGAGGTATTGGTGATAACAAAGGTCAATTCTTTGCACATATTGTTGCTATAGAGTGTCTTCACAAACTTAACCAACTTGGCGTTCATGTCAAGATGATTCTTGATGGTGAAGAAGAATTAGGTTCACCTTACATAGATGAAGCCATTAGTAAAAAACAAGAGTTTTTCGAAGATGTAGATCTGGTTATTGTTTCAGATGGTCCTGCTGACCCTACTTGGAAACCTACCCTGGAATTTGGTGCTAGAGGAATAATAACTGCTCAGTTCGAACTCCAAACTGCAAAAGGAGATGTGCATTCTGGTAACTTTGGAGGGATACAACCCAACCCAGTTTGGGATCTTATAACCATTCTCAAAACAATGAAGGATGATCAGGGTAAATGTCTAATTGAAGGATTTTATGATGATGTCTTTACACCAACCCCTGCAGCACTGAAGGCAGCAGAGGATCTAAATCGCGATCCTGAGGTTTACAAAGAACAACTTGACATTACTTACTTTGGCGAAGAGAAGGATCTACCAATTACTCACCGGCTGATGTTCAGACCAACTTTCAACAT
>JAAFKJ010000158.1 GCA_021399395.1 Candidatus Heimdallarchaeota archaeon | reverse complement strand
TGGTGAACGGGGTAGGAGGGTATGTGATGTACCCACATAGAGTGTGTGTAGACCCACCAGGAATGACACATACATTGTCTATATAATATACTCAACCATGTTCGACTGCGATGTTAACATGACAACATGACAAATACACATCATGACTATTTCAGATTATTGAATTTGATTCATCTTCAATTATTGCTTACTCCTGGAATACCTACAATATGAATATCGATTCTTTTTTCTTCAGAAATCCAAATATCACAATCACAATCTTCTAATCTACTAGCATTAACATCCCAATCCCATTCTTCAGAAGTTTGTAGAACTAATGAGAAACTTATCTTATCTTCAAAGTTTAAAATAGGATAATAAACTGCATATAACCCTAATTCGACACGCGTTTTTTCATAGTAATTAGTTCCCCAAGAATCTACTTCAATTGAACCCTTGTAGTTAATAGATAGATTAAGCTCTTCATTATCTTGTAGAGTTTCTGGAAGCTCTATCCTATAAATTTTGCAATTTTTAAGAAAGAAATCTTCAGAAACATTTTTTTCCTTAACTTCGAAATCAGTTCTCTTCCATTTAATTTCAGTTGACACTTCTCTTATTTCTAACTCGTTATTTAAGTAGAATTCAATGATACTTTCCGGATTATTAATTGTCAAATATGCTGATGCGAATAATTCTTCAGTTTCTTGGTTTAGAGTAAGTTTTAAATCAACTCTGGAAAGTTTCATAATTGAAAGGTTTTCAATGCATATGTATATTTTTTGCTTCAAACATTCATTTCATATTTGTTCGAGAATGTTAAAATATCTGAGACTTCTTTTCAATTTCCATGCATAAAGATTTTATATTAGGTCTAAGTCAGTTTATGACATGGGAATGTTTAAAGACAGCAATCGCTTTTCAGCTGAAGGTGTAGAAAAACCAAAAGCTAAAATCATTCTAGGAGTTATTACAGGCTCTTCGTGGATAATCAGCGCTGTAATCTTGTTCATTGATGCTTTTATAGTAGATCTCACAAATATATCATCAGGACAGATCCTTTCATCAAGTTTAGTTCTACAACAAGTTGAAGAATTAATTGCTCCTATTTATAACAGACTAGTTTTTACAATACATTTAATTACATTCTTTATTAGTCTCCTTGGTATATTTTCGGTAATACTAATTGGGCTAGCAATAAGAACTAAATCTACTTCCATAATTTGGAAAGTTTTACTTGTAACTGGAATAGGTAATTTATTCGCGTTCTCTCTAGCTACTAGCATCATAAAGATAGTTTATCTAGGTGCTGCTTCATCATCATTTGGGTTGATCTCAACTATATTAGGCTTAATTGCAGGAATACTTTTCTTCACGGTTTTACCGATTGATGATGTAAAAGCGGGGATAATTCTAGTATTTGTACCATTACTTTATTTAGGTGTGGCAATTGCAAGCGTTCTATTGTTACTACTACTAATCAGAGGATTATATGGTTGGATATTATAGAGAAAATTTATCTTTCTTCTGATTTATCTTTTTTGAAATATATCAGCAAAGCTGTTAGTGTAATTATTAGCGCGTAAATACTCATAACAATCATCCATTGCCACCAAGCATAACTATTGGCCCAGCACAAGCAAATAGCTGAAACGGAGAGAGTCATTAACAAAGCTATAGGGGCAGATCTCTTAATTACTTCACCCTCTATGCCCACTTTATCAATTACGGCAGCTGCATTCTGAATCTTTGCTGGAGATAATACTGATGCTAAGCCACCCCCTACTCCGTTTGCAGTACCAACAGCTACAGGACTCATCCCTAGAGCTAGAGCTGTTTGTTCATGGAAAGTAGTGAACATCGCAATAGACGATGTTTCAGACCCACTAATGAAACCACCAAATAAACCAATAAAAGGAACAATCAGAGGATAAAAACCTCTAAAAACATAACTTGCAGCCGTGGCTAAAGAGTTGATCATATAATTCCAATCATATCTTATCCAAGCTTCATTCACAATATTAATTCCTGAGTAGAGCATTATGTATGCAATTGCAAAGAAAATAGCTGCAGCATATACTGGTCTCAATGATCTTTTTCCCCAAGTTTTTAGTGTATCTAAAGTCTTGTTCTTCCCTAATCCTAGAAAAGGGATAGAGCAAAGGGTCGCTATAAACACCCAGAAATATGCATGGGAAAGGAATTTTGTGTTAATAATTATTTCTCCAATAGTGATAGTGAAGAGCAATTTTACATTGAAAAGTTCATAGATTAGAGGAATAAAATTTATTAGACTTACAAAGAAGATTAGAAAGATCCAAGGTGTGAGAGCCTTCCATAGAGGCATATTTCGATCGATTTCTTTTTCTTTATCAGTTAAGGTCGTTTCATCGATGATAGTAATTTTCTTCAATTTTGCTACAACTATGAGAGCTGAAGCTGTGAAGATTCCTGCAATAACCCCTGTTAGTTTTACCATTCCTAGAAAATTAGCCAGTATTGCTGTTCCTCCACAAACTATCCCTCCAGTCAAACCAAAGACTAAACCATCTTTACTGAAGAGAAGTTTCTTACCTCCTCCTAACCAAAGCATTCCAAAAGCTATTCCAAGAGTAACTAGCGGCATATAGAATGAGAAGGCTATACCAGCTGCAAGAAGCTGAGGTTCTAATGTATTGTGTCCTAACAAAGCTAAATCAGCTATATTAGAAACGAGCAATGAGTCCTTCATGAAGGAAGCAAAGAACTCAGCAGGAACTGCTAATAATGCATAGGTTGTTAGAGGATCATAACCAATTGCAGGTAAAGCAACAGCTGCAAAAGCTGAGTATCCCATTGCCATCAATACTGGGGGTAGCATTGTTACTGGAGTTGCACCAATTGAAACTAAGAAGCATCCTAATGCTAAATTGATGATCATGATTTGAAAAGCTTTATTTCCTCCACCTATTTTCTTGAAGGATACAATTATCTTATCTAACGAACCAGTTTTTTGTTGATATGTGATCATAAGTATAGACGTCAAAACCATCAAAGAAATTGGAAATGACTTAATTATTCCAGCGATTGAAGCTAATGTAGCTACTCTCCAGTCTGTTTTGAAAGCATATATACCTATAATGAGCATAAGCATGAAGAGAATAGTTCCTACCATATCAGCTTTAAGTTTAAAGACGATTAGCAAGAGTATGCCTAGTGCAAATGGAAGAAGAATCAACAAAACACTGATGGCCAGATGCATGAGATGAGGAAATTGAAAGGAGTTAATAAGATTTGCTAGGAAAAGCCCAGTTAACTTCAATTCCTTTAGATTCTTGTAAAGACTTAAATATCATATATTCAAATGAGCAACTAATTAGGTGTTCATTTATGAGCAAAGAAGAAAGAATAGCATTTTACAGCAAACAAATTGAAGTTGAAAAGAAAATAATTAGTGCAGCTCAAAAATCTGTAAAAGGTGTAAAAAATCCTCTTGTTCGAGAAATGATTTTAGCTGTAGCACTTGATTCTCAAAAACATGAAACTATGCTTCAAGCTCTTTTAAATAGAATACAAGGGCCATCTCCCGCTATTGATGAAACAGTTTCTGATGAAATTGCTCAAGCTATTCAAGAACACGTAGACTTAGAAGCACTTGCTTTAAAGCAATACAAAGATTATTTGGATAGTCAATGTTGTGTAGATGCTAAAGAAAAAATTGTTATCAAAGCTATTTATGAGGATGAGCTCAGACATTCAGAGTTAATGAAATGGATCTTAAAAACCATAGTTAAAAAAGAAACACTCATTGAGGAAGATATCTGGGATCACATGTGGAGTGACGCTTTCAGTCATGGAACACCAGGCGGATAATCCACCTTATTTCTTTTCTATTCTTTTTTACATTCTTTCAAGAAAATATAAAAACTAGAACGATATTGTCTCTGTTGATAACTATGAAAATGCAACTTGATCCCGATGAGGAGTGGGGACATTTCATCGATCCTGAAACTTTCAAAATTTATCAAATAACAGAAGAAATACCAGATGGTTCCCTTGTTGTTTTAAAAGAACGAGAATATATTGAAGACCTAGACCGAACTATTATACAGACATCATATGGTATAGTTGAAGGAATTAAATATCAACCACTCAATAAGAGAGATATTAGTAAACACATGTCCAAAGCATGTGCAGAATACATCTTGAAAGAAAATAGTTTACCACCAAAAATCGTAGTGGAGAAAAAATTACAACTAGACAAACCCGCAAAATTAGGCTTCGTAATGTCCAATTATGATACATTTCACTTACAATTAGACAAAAGTCTCTTAGGAGGCTCGAATCCAATCGAAATTATCAATCCCATACTAGAACAAGCGGCCTCTGAACCCGATTCGGATGATGACGATCTGAAATGGAAAGCAGAGTATGCTAAGAGCAGTAGAGCAACATGCAAAAGCTGTGGTCTGAAAATTGAGAAGAATACTGTTAGAATTGGCGAACCACATTATTATCAGGACCATCTGAACTATCGTTGGAATCATGAAAAATGTATTTTCTGGAAAAGACTGAGTTTAGCTAATGTTAAAGGTCTAGATGAACTGGAAGAAACAGATAGAAATAGAATAGAGAAACTTCTAAAATAGTTGGTTTAGAAATTTAAATGAAAAAATAAAAGAAGTTTGTACTATTGCTTCTATTTTTGTTCAATTACTTTTTTTTTCATATCAGGAGCAGCTGTTTCTGGAACTCTGAGGTCTTTGCGAGAAACTTTCCCAACAACAGTACGAGGTAGATCATCTTTGTATTCAATGATAGTTGGTACCTTGTAAGGAGCTAATTTGTCCTTACAGTAAGCTTTGATTTCTTCTCGGGATAGTTCTTCACTCCCGGGTTCAGCAACTAGAAAAGCTTTAACTTTTTCCTTGTCTCCTTCCTTTTGCTGTACTACTCCAGCCATGTTGATATCTGGATGAGCAAATAATACCTCTTCGACATCTTTTGGCCAGACTTTATAACCTGAGACACTAATCATGTCTTTAGCTCGATCTACAATAGAAAAGAAGCCTTGATCATCTTTAGTAGCTATATCTCCAGTTCTTAACCAACCTTTTACTAAAACTGCATCTGATGCTTCTTTGCTGTTCCAATATCCTTTCATAACACTAGGTCCTCTAACCCAGAGTTCACCAATATCACCATACTCGGTTAGTTCTTCTTGAGTATCAAGATCAACAATCATTGCAAGAGTATTAGGTATTGGGATACCAATTGCACCAACTTTTCTTAAATCCTTATTACCCGGATTAACATGTGTTACAGGAGCAGATTCTGACAAACCGTAACCTTCAATAAGTAGAGCATCGCTTGCAGCTTCGAATTTTTCTGAAGTGGTTTTTGGTAATGCTTCTCCACCAGATATACACATGTAAAGTGAAGTCATATTGTATTTTCCTATATTAGGATGTTCAGCGATTTTCTGATAAAGAATGGGTACTGCAAACATGAAATGAATTCCGTACTTTGATACGCTTGCCATAACATCTTCAAGTTTTCGTGGATCGGGTACCAAATACAGTAATCCTCCTACAGCAATTGTCCATAGAAAAGAAGTTGAGAAGCCAAATATATGCGACATTGGCAAACATCCAGATATCTTGTATTGACCTTCTGGTCTAGCAGGTAACCAAATATCCCAATATGGTAGAATTGTTGCTTGGGCCATAAGGTTGTAATTAGTGAGCATTGCGCCCTTCATTATGCCGGTAGTTCCACCAGTATATTGTAGTAAAGCTATATCTTTTTTAGCATCAACTTTTGTTAAGATTCTTTTATTTTCTCCTTTTTTGATGAAATCTTTGTAAACTATTTCATTATTTATTTTAGGATTCTTTCTAGCAATTACGTTCTTATAAAGAAAACCCTTCACAGATGAAATTTCATCAGCTACAGAAGATACAATTATGTGTTCAACATCAGTTTCATCTTTTACTGTTCGAATCTTATCTAAGAATAGATCTAGTGTAACAATTACTTTTGCTCCACTATCTTGAAGTTGATATCTAATTTCATGTTCAGTATATAATGAGCTAATTGCAGTAAAAATGGCTCCTAATGAATTTGTAGCAAAAAACGCTACAATATATTGAGGACAATTAGGCATCAAACAAGCTATTCTGTCACCTTTCTTTACACCTAATTTTTGTAAAGAGTTAGCAAACCTGTTTACTTCTTCATCCATTTCTGGATAAGTTTTGAATTTTCCTAAGAATTCAGTAAGTTGTCTTTCGGGGTATTTATCAGCAGTTTGTCGAAATAAATCTACAACACTTATTTCGGGTACTTTTATTTCATCTGGAATACCCTCACAATAACTCCAAATCTTTTCTGGCATAGTTATCACTGTATTAATTTGAATAATTCTGGATACTGCTTATATAAAATATTTTCTATAAACAAACAGTGTTCATTTAAGTGCTAACTTTCTTAACTTGTACCTATGTTTAGAAAGATTTTTGTTGGTGTGATGCTTAAGCTCATTAATGAAAATAGTTGTTAGTTCCCCTAAAGAGAAAGAATTGTTGATTGTTTTGTTAAGACATTTAGCTGATATGGATGTGGATTTCTTCCTTGACTTTGAAGATCCAATGTCATTTAAGCTTGAGGAAATCTTTGAAGAGCTCTATGAGTGTCATATAGATGTTGATAAAAGTGAAGAACCCCTCGGATTAACTGACTATTAAAGTAAGTTTTACAAAAATGTTATATCTTGTAAGTTCTATTTATTCTCAATGTGGAAACAGCAACCACTTTGTACTGAGTGTCATAAGGAACAAGAATCTTCTTTGAGATGTTCAAAATGTAACAATCTTGTTTTTGTACCTACAATTCAGGGTCCTCACTCAAGTAAAATAAACTTGGATACAATGTGGTCTCTTTCTGAGTTTCTGCCTTCTTTTACAAAACCAATTTCTCTTTTCGAAGGAAATACTCCTGTGATTAAGGTAGAAAACATCCCAAAATACGGCAATCTCTCGTTGAAATTAGAATTTAGAAATCCAACTGGATCTTTCAGAGATCGTGCTCTTTCGCTAGTAGTCTCAGATGCAATTCAAAAGAAAAAGAAAACTATAGTCGGAGCTAGTACTGGATCCTTTGGTATAAGTCTTGCAGCATATTCAGCTAAAGCTAATTTAGAAACTATCAATGTTGTTCCACAGAATCTTGAATTATCTAAGATAGAACAGATGAAGATTTTTGGAAGTAAGGTAATAGAAATTGGTGATACGTATTATGATGCTAAACTCAAGGCACAAGAACTTGCTTCAAAAAGTGACCATTATCTTGCAACACCGGATGTTAATATCTTAACTATCGAAGGACAGAAAACTATAAGTTTGGAGCTTGTGCTTCAACTTAAAAATATCACTGCTATAATAGTTCCTAGAGGTGCTGGTTCTTTAATATTCTCAATCTTCAAAGGATTTCTTGATGCGCAAGAATCAGGCTGGATTGAGAAGATTCCTGAAATTTATGCGGTGTCATTAGAGAAATCTAAAGTATCTCATCTTGCAGAATCGTTGAATATTGAGAAACCTTTCCTTCTTGAAGAGGTTAAGGAAATATTACACAAAACCAAAGGTAGTGAAATAGAAATCAAAGCAGATGAGATGATAACAGCTGCAATGCTATTAGCCAAGAAAGAGGGCCTATTTATCGAACCTGCATCAGCTTCTGTTTTGGTAGCAGCTGAACAGCTTCTAGATAAAAATAAAATCTCTGCTTCAAGTTCAGTGGCCATATTATCAGGTTCTGGTTTCAATGCATTGAATATTTATGCTGCTCAGATGAGAGGTAAGAAAAAAGTAGTCTGGGGTTTGTCGGAAAACTCAACTACAAAATTTGAAATTCTGAATCTTATAGCTGCGGCAAAAGCAGTTTACGGATATTCAATTTGGGTTTCTTTAGGTAAAGTTCAATCCCTCCAGTCTATTTATCAACATCTTAATGAGCTTGAAGCTCGTGGAATAATTATTTCATCTAAAACTGCTAAAAGAAAAGAATTTGAATTAACTACAAAAGGATATGAAACACTAGAGAAAATGAGAAATCTGATTGATTTCATTTGATTTCAAAATGAAAAAAAGAAGAATAGAAATTCTATTCTATTCATTGTGTCTAAAACAATTGAGCAACATTTGCATAAATGCATTTTCGCAATCTTGGAGACGTTCTTGAATTCTATCTCTTATTTGTAGTTGATCACCGTCGGGAATTTCATTTGTACAATTACATTCACCATCACAAATACGTGACATGTTGAAAAGCCATTCATGATTTGCGGTAAGATTCAAGACGCGATATTGGAATTGTTCTATACATGTCAAAGGTGTCTCATTAGCTATAGTTGTCTCAGGTAGTGTAATTTGAGTTGCAGTGGTGAACTGTGATGCTAAAATGAATACCATTACGACACTGAATCCGAATAAAAGCTTTTTACCTTTCATTTTATTCAAATTAGAGAATGCGTGTTGTTATGAATAACTTGTTCTTTAGAAAACTAAAGTAGACCCAATTTGCAGAAACTTTTCTCTTCCTTTCATATTCAAACCAAAAGAGTTTTATTAATATATACAAGTTATAACTTGAATAGTTATGAATACAGAAGAAATTCAGGAAGAAATTATCTTAAGGGAGCGTTTAGTTAAAGAAGTCAATTCAATTAGAAGCATTGCATTAATCGTAACTTTCACAGGATTGGTCTTTCTATCTACATCCATTTTCTATCTGAATATTGCCTCTTCATCTGGTTTTTTCAATATTGGTGAAGCTTTTATTTACTTAGCAGCTTTGATTGGAGGACCTGTAACTGGATCAATTGCTGGTGGAGTGGGAGCTGCTCTTGCGGATTTAGCTCTTGGGTATGGTATTTATGCTCCAGCAACATTCATTTTGAAAGCAGTAGAAGGATTTGTTGTAGGATACTTGTTTTACTTGATCAAGAGGGTTAAAAAGTGGATTCAGATTTCCGTTGTTGGTATTCTTAGTGCATTTATGATAACTTTTTCAGCTATTTTTACAAATCAATCTTTCAATGTTGAAACTACTTTTTATGGAAATGAAGATAAGATTTATTCATTGACTATTCCTGGATATGTTTTGTTGATAATAGCTCTAGTTTTATGTATTTTGATGATAATTGCAACCTTCTTCTTGGGAGAGAAGGGTGAAATGGCAATATCATGCAGTCTAGGAGGGATGATTATAGTTGTTGGTTATTTTATTTACCAAGCTTTCATACTTGGAGTTGGAGCTGGTGGTGCTGCTATAGAAATACCATTTAATATTGCTCAAGTCTTCTTTGGTGCAGCGATAGCAATTCCGATAGTGTCATATTTGAGACAACTTGGAATCATTCATTCAGATGAAGATGACGATGAAGCACTTATAGAAAATGAAGAAGAGACTGTCTCAGATCAAGTATAAAGTACTGTTAAAATAATCTGGCGATAATGATGTTAGTTGTAGAGAATCTTAATGCTAAGTATCATAAAACAAAAAGATTCGCACTAAATTCTATTAGTTTCTCAGCCAAGCCTGGTGAATTTATACTTGTAGCAGGACCTAGTGGAAGCGGCAAAAGTACTTTAGCAAAGATACTTCTCGGATTAATTCCATCATTTGAAAAAGCAACAATTAGCGGATCTATAACCTTCAATGATGTATCTATATCTGCATTATCAAGAAAGGATTTGATAGAACAATTAGGCTATGTACCTCAATATCCAAGTGATTTCACAACTTCTTTACTTGTTGAAGAGGAAATTGTTTTCAGTCTTGAAAATCTTGCTTTACCGAGAAACAAGATAAACAAACTTCTTGATGAAACTTTTGAGAAATTGAACATAGGTCATCTCAGAAATCGATTAATTACTGAATTAAGTTCTGGTGAGCTTCAAAAAGTGTCTCTTGCATCTGCACTAGCCGCTTCACCATCAATACTTATTCTCGATGAACCTATAGCAAGAATAGATCCTAAAACAGAAATTGAATTGGTAAATCTTCTGAAGACCATTGCTGAAAATGGACACATAGTTCTTGCATTTGAACACAGATTAGATTATATCCTATCAAAAGCAGATAGACTAATCATTCTAGATAAGGGAAAACTCATTGCTGATGGAGATCCTAAGAAGCATTTACACTTATTAGAAAAAATTGATCCTCCTGAAATAAGTTTACTAGAATTTCCTTCAAATGATGTTCCATATCTAAGCTTAGAGGATACTATAGATATACAATCTAAACAGCTGAAGAGCACCTTTATTTCTAAAAATGAATCTGAGACCTTGTTTGAAGAAGAAGAACTATTTGATAAGGATGTTCTGAAATGTGAAAATCTTTCTTTTAAGTATAATAAGAAAAGTTCACTTATTCTGGAGGATATTTCTCTAACTCTTCAAAGAGGTCAGATAATTGGTCTTACAGGTATAAATGGTAGCGGAAAATCAACATTATTCAAGATCATCTCTGGTATTTTAAAACCTGATAAAGGAAAAATTTCAATTTTAGATAAAAAAATCAAATCAGTAAGGAGTGCTAGTAAAAGTATTATACTTATTCCTGAGAACGCTAAACTTTTTCTTATTGGACCAACACCCAGAAAAGATCTTGAACGAGAATTGAAAGATTCAGAAAGAACACAAGCTATCTTCGAAGAGATGCAATTAACAGATCTGATAGATAAAAAGTTGTATCATTTAAGTGAAGGAGAAAGAAGGCTAATCGCTTTGGTTAATTCTTTCCAATTTGAGAGTGATATAATTTTATTAGATGAACCAACTATTGCTTTAGATAAAAATGGAAGAAACATTCTTCTTAAACTTCTAAACAAAGCAAAAACCGAAGGTAAAATGGTTATTATTGCATCCAATGATCCAAGAATATTCCCACATCTAGATAGGATGATAGTTCTGAGAGACAACCATATTTTCATGGAGGATACTCCCAGAAAAGTACTTTATTCTTTAGAGAATCAGACAGATCTTATTCCAAATCAAACTGTACGTTTTATTCAAGCATTAGAAAAACAATATCAGCACAAATTACCTCACTTCCTAACTCCATCAGAATTGAACGAATATCTCAGGAGGGAACTCTAAATGTCTTTCATGCTTAGAAGAGTTTACCAAGGTCTAATGTTCAAACCTGATAGTTTACATGTTCATCCATTAATCGGGATTCTGATTATTCTAATTCAGTTTGGTTTTATGGTAGTAAATATCAACTGGGTATTAGCGTTACTAGTTATTATTGTAATCTTTGAGAATATTTTTTTCAAAAACATCAAAGGAGCTTTGAGCATTCTTTATGCCTTAATACCTGCGATAGTTATTCTTGGAGCAATTACTTACGTATTCGGAGGGTGGATACTGGTTTTCAGAGTTCTCTCTCGACTACTAATTGGTGGTCTAGGATTCTCTCTGTTCTTTACTCTAACAAATCCATCAGATTTAACAAGATTCTTTGAAAATATGCGTATAAATTCGAAAATAGCACTAATTCCTTCATTAGCTCTAATTATGATTCCAAGGATAGCCAGAGATGCAGAGGATACTTTTACAACCTTAAGGCTAAGAGGGGAAATGAAAGGAGGTTTCTTCAGGTGGTTACCTAAGGTCTTAGCGATATTGATAGCTTCAATAATTTATAGATCTGAGTTTCTAGCTCAATCTCTTTATTTCAAAGGATTTGGAATTCAAAAACGAACCCATTATAGGAGTGTTAGATTTGCTTTAAATGATTTGTTCAGAGTGTTAGTATGGCTACTTTTTATAGCGCTCTTCGTAACATTTTACTGCTTGAACAAAGCGAATATATTGAACTTCCCTCTAATATTTATTTAGACTTATTTCAATAAATCAAGCACGTTATCAACTGCTTTGAGTATTTCCTCAGAAGGAGTTTTCATAAATTCTACAGACTTTGCTTGAGATCCTATTAAGAGAAAATCTTTATTTTTTAAACTGACGAATTCGAATATTTCTTGAAGTGGAATGGCATGACTAGAAATTGATTTGATATACGAGGATATGTCTGAAGTTATTAATAGTGTTCCTGGTTGAGCTCCATAATCAACTGCGTCTATAATCACGATTCCATCATATCTTTCCGTATCTACAATATCTATAAGGAAGGTAGATATATCTTCTACTTCTTCAGAAAAAACACTAGTAGGGTAGATTTTAACCAATTCATCAGCTACTAACAAACCGAATGAATCATCTGTTCTATCTCTATTACCAAAACAAAAAAAAGCAATACGGCTAATATCCCTATTTTTAAAAAAAGAAAGAGAAGGTGACAACTATTGTTTCACCAATTTAACCATATGACAACTGCATGATATACAAGGATCATATGCTCTAGCTATCATTTCTAAATGAAGCTCTGTATCAGGATGATCTTCTGCAACCAACTTATCAGCTGCTACTTTGATGTAAGCCTCGATATCATCCAAAAATTGAGCTGTTGGAGTTATGATATCTGCATTGACAATCTTTCCATCCTTAATTTCATATGTATGATATAAAATTCCTCTAGGAGCTTCTACTGCAGCTGTTGCTGTTCCATCTAAGACTTCAGGTTGGACTATTTCTGAATCAGGTAAAGCTTTTATTTTCTCAATCAAAATTGGGATTTGCTCAAAAGCCCACAATGCTTCAATTGCTTGACATAAGTTATTGTAGATAGGGTTAGATTTCCAAGATTCACTGAAATATTTATCATACTTATCTTTTGCTTCACCAGTTAATCTATCACCAATCAATGATAATCGTGCTAATGCATGTACTGAAAATGGTTTGTCTTGATACTTTGATCTTTTGGCATAACTATGAGGAACAACCCTTTCGTTGGTTAATTTTTTATATTCTTCTACAGGATATTCTTCACCTGTTGAAATAAGAACAGTGTCTCCTTCAAAACCGAATTTGCCATCAGGTGGATTACAGCACATAAATGTAGTGTCTCTTACACCATAATCTGGAATTTCTAAAGTAGCCATAAGGTCAATAATACTTGACACCCAAGATTTATACTCATCAACATTTTCAAGAAATTTATCTAATTCTTCATCTGTTGGAATACGACCAAACCCACCGATTTGAGGGTTCTCACCATGTATCTTTCTTCCCATTAGAAGTTGCATTAATTCTGTACCATACTTCTTCATAGTAACAGCTTGAACAACTGTTTCTCCATGTGTTGGTAATAATGCTATTGCTGAAGGTTGTTTGAAGAAATCTGGGAGAGCTAAGTAGTAAACATGTAGAATATGTGATTCAAGGAATTCTGCAAGATGCATTAGTTCTCTAAGTAATTTGACCTTATCAGGTACTTCTACTTTCAGAGCTTTTTCGATTGCTTTGATTGAAACATATCTATGAGAAACGGTGCATATAGCACAAATACGGGCAACTAATGAAAGGTTTTCTTCGTAAGTTTTACCTCTAACAAGGGCCTCGATCATACGTGGTCCTTCAAAGATATCTACTAGTACTTTCTCTACTTTTCCGTCTTTGGTATATACTTGAATTCCTCCATCGCCTTCTACTCTTGAAATTACATCAACACTTATTGTTTTCTCTACCATTTTAATCACCTTTTAGAGCTTCTTCAACTCTATTTCCACCGAACATTTTCAGTTTTCGAATTGCGTCTTCTTCAGTCAAACCTATTTCTTTGAGTTTGTCGATCATTGCTGGGAAGTTTGCTCCTTCATACGAACCAAAACAGCCAACACACGAAACATCTAAGCTTGGGCATATAGCGTTACAGCCTGCTGAAGTAACTGGACCTAAACAGAATTTGCCGTGTAATAAGAAACAATCATTTCCTTCATATTTACACTCTACACAAACTGGCATAGGATATTTTTGAGGTTTTAATCCACTAATCAATTTTGTGTAAATAGGTACAAAGTTCTCTGCTGAAATAGGACATCCAGGTATCATGATATCAACTTCAATGAAATCACTGATAGGTTGAGCTGGTTTGGGTTGTCCAACAAGATCTAGAAATTCAGGAACCTCTCCATTCTTACCATAAACATACTTCATTCTTTCTTTGAAGGTTTCTTCATCTTCACCAAGATATTGAATACCACCATAGCAAGCGCATGTACCAAGAGCAACAACAACATCTGCCATTTCGCGAATTTCTTTTAATTCCTTTAATTGTCTTTGAGTGTTTATACTTCCTTCAACTAAGGCTACATCTACTTTAGGAACTTCTTGATGTGATTGTGCCATATGGAAGAATTTGATATCAGCTTGTGTGAAGAAATCAACAGTATGTTCCTCCATATGTAGGATTGCTAGTTGATCTCCAGCACATCCTGAAAATCCAAATATACCAATTACAGGTTTCTTTTCATCTCTTTTCCACATTTTATATCAACTCTTTCTCATGCTGAACATCATAGTACGTAAAAATTGGCCCGTCTAGACAGGTATATCTACCACCTACAACGCAGTGCCCACAGTGTCCTTGTCCGCATTTCATTCTTCGTTCTAATGTCATCAAAATTTGGTCTTTTGGAACATTTAATTTCAGCAATTCTTGTATAACAAATCTATACATTCCAGGAGGACCACAAATTAAAGCTGTAGTGTTTTCAGCCTTTATCTTCTCTGCTAATTGAGGTATCAAAGTTGTTACAAAACCCACATCATAAGGCCATTCTCCTGTTGGATCCTTATCAACTGATAAACGAGTATCAACGATTCCTCTAGCTGCCATTGCCATGAAGTCTTCTCTAAATAGCATGTCATCAGGTGATCTAGCACCATTTAAGAAAAACACTTGGTTGAATTCTTCTCTTCTATCTTCGGCATATAACAATACAGATCTTAGAGGTACTGCGCCTAATCCTCCAGCTACTATTATTATATCTCTACCTTTCAAGCTCTCCATTTCAAAGCCATTTCCGTACGGACCTCTCATATTGAAGACATCCCCTTCTTTTAACTTGAAAAACGCTTCAGTAAACGTTCCAACTTTTCTCATACCAAACTCTACAAAATCTCTTCTGGTTGGTGGTGATGAGATGGAAAATGTAGCTTCGCCTACACCAGGAATTGAGAATATAACAAACTGACCTGGTTTGTAATTGAATTTATTCTTCATATCTTCATTCAAACATCTGACTTTGAAATATCTTGTATCGCTTGTCAAATCTTTCAATCCTATAATCTCAACTGGGAAATCTCTGTAAGAATGATCTTCTCTAATTTTATTTTCTTCTGTCATTATTCACACACCTCTTGAGTTTCGCACACTTCACCAAATAATGCATCAGAAACTGTTACAACATTAATATTAACAGGACAATAAGTAACACATCGACCACAACCAACACATCCTGGTTGTCCCCATCTACCTATGTAATCCTTCAATTTATGAGTATAATAAAGCTTCAACCTTGCAGTTCTATTGGGTCGGAAATCGTGATCTCCAGCTACTACAGAATAGTATGGTAATGTACAACTGTCTAGTTGTCGTTCTCTAAATCCTTCTTCTGTGTTCATTGCAATAATATCTTCTACATTGAAACAATTACAGGTGGGACAAACTAGACTACATGTACCGCAAGATAGACATTTTTCTCCGAATTGCTCCCAAACATCGCTGTCATAATTTAAATTCATTATATCTGCCATATATTTGAACGAAGGCATTCCTTTTTTGAACATCGAGGATCGCTTTTGTTGCCATGCTACATAATCTCTTATGCTCTCCTCTGTTGTTTCTTCAGAGAGCAAATTATCAGCCGCAATTGTAAGACTAAGACCTTTATCTGATCCTACCCAAACTAGATAATAGTCACCAAGATCTGTAAGAAAGAGATCAAATCCATCTTCAACCATATCTGTTCCAGTAGAATGACATAGACAGTTGTCATCTGGAAGACATGAGTGTCCAATGATGACTAGATTGTCTCTTTTTTTAGCATAGTATGGGTCCTTAATGTTTGCCAAGAAAAGTCTATCTAATATTTTCACGGAATGTATATCACAAGGATGAACGCCTATGACAATATTAGTTTCATCACCATCAAAGACATCTTCAGTACCTTCTTTGTTGAATATCATTGTTTTGTATTTAGGAGGTGTTAAAAATTTCTTAATACCAATGATAGTCCTTTGATAATCAAAGTCTAAGTCTGAAGAATCATTGATCTCTTCAAAAGAATACTTATTCTTTTGCTTAATTGGACCAAAAAGTTTTCCTTTGCTTTTTACTAATTTGATGAATTCAGGAAAAACTTTCTTGTCCATTGTATAAGTTTTCATTAGTGGAAAATTTTTCAAGAACTATATAAATCATTTTCTATAAATGTATTAGTAATTTTTTTTAAAGAAAACTAATATATACACATTATCTTTTTACTAAAATTCATTATGCTTAGTTAATTAAATAACGTAATTAATTATAGTATGCTTTCTAAACTGATAATTATAACGATTTAACTAGAGTTATTAGTTTTTCTCGATACATATAGTTGGTTAGACGTTTGTTTAGGTATGCTCACACAGTTACACTTTAAAAATAACTTTATGAGTTTGTAACGGTTTTTAAACGAAAACGGTGAAAAAATGGCTAAGAAAGTTGTAATTGTTGGAGGAGTAGCTGGAGGAGCTTCAACTGCTGCAAGGTTACGTAGATTAGAAGAATTTACTGAAATTATTATACTAGATAGGGGTCCTTATGTTTCTTTTGCAAATTGTGGTTTACCTTATTATGTTGGTCAAGTGATCAAGGAAAAAGACACTTTAGAATTAGTGAAACCTGTTGATTTTAAGACTAAATTCAATATTGATGTTAGAGTGAATAATGAAGTACTCTCAATTGATAGAAAGAAAAAACAGGTTATGGTCAAGAATCTTGAAACAAATGAAGAATATGCATTAGAATATGATAATTTAGTTTTATCTCCTGGTGCTGAATGTCTTCGACCAAATTTCGAGGGAATTGATGAGGTTCCAGTATTTACATTAAGGAATATTCCTGATACATTGAAAATTGAAGATTTTATCAAAACAAATAACCCCACTACTGCTACTGTTATTGGTGGTGGTTATGTTGGTTTAGAGATGGCTGAAAATCTCTCTCATCGAGGTATAAGAGTCTCGTTGATAGAGCTACTTACTCAGGTTATGCCAACATTGGATAAAGATATGGCTCAATTCATCAACAATGAAATTGTACTCAATCGTATTCAGCTCATTCTTGGAGATGGTGTGAAATCCTTTGCAAAGAATAATTCCGGATCTAACAAGTATGTTGTTACAACACAAAGTGGTAAAAAAGTTGTAACTGATTTAGTAATACTCTGCATAGGAGTTAGACCTCAAACTGAACTAGCAAAAGCAGCTGATCTCAATCTTACAGAAAGAGGTTATATAATTGTTAATGATCAAATGCAAACATCTGATACTGATATTTACGCTGTAGGTGATGCCATTCAAATTCAGAATTTCATTACTCATAAGGATACAGTTGTACCTCTCGCTGGACCTGCTAACAGGCAAGGCAGAATTGCTGCAGATAACATTGCTGGAAGAGAATCCAAATACAAAGGAGCAATAGGTACAGCTGTCTTACAAATCTTCAGCCAAACAGCTGCTCAAACAGGGTTAACTGAAAGACAGCTCCAAGGTTTAGATATCGATTATGAGAAAATCTATATCCATCCTAAGAACCATGCTGGATATTATCCTGATGCACAACCTATTGCTATGAAACTAATTTTTGCTAAAAAAGATGGCAAAATATTGGGCGCACAAGCGGTAGGTGGTCCAGGTACAGAAAAGAGAATTGATGTTGTTGCTACTGCTATCTACTTTGGTGGTACTGTTTATGATTTACAAGATCTTGAATTGTGTTATGCACCTCCATTTGGTTGTGCTAGAGATTGTGTGAACATGGCAGGTTTTGTTGCTTCAAATGTTCAATCAGGAGAGGTAGATTTGTGTCATTGGAATGAGGTTGAAAAAATTAAATCCGATGGTGGTTTGATAGTTGATGTCAGAGCACCTGATTTGTATGAAGCTGAACATATAGAGGGTTCCATTAATGTACCACTCGGTCAGCTCAGATCTCGACTCGATGAGCTATCTAAAGATAAGACAATCTTCGTTTATTGTCAAGTAGGATTCAGTTCATACTTAGCTTATAGAATTCTTCAACACAATGGATATAAAGTTAAGAATCTCACTGGTGGATTCAATACCTACCAAATCTCTAACTTACCACCTGGTGGTCATGTCGGAGAACTTAAACCATATAATACACAAGGATGTTAGTCCTTCTCTTTTTTCTTTCTTTTTCCTTCAATAGTTCCAGAAGATTTTTGTAGTAGCTAGTTTTTTCTTTAATGTCATGGTTAGGATACTTATCACCGGTGCCTCTGGATGCACTGGAAGAGGCGTTTTACTATATCTCTTATCAAAAGGGTATTCTGATATTTTTGGTATGGTTAGAAAAATTCCTAGTGATCCGATTCCTGAAATTAATTATGTAACAGCTGATTTGCAAGATAAAACATCTCTTGATAATATACTGAAAGAAAATGAAATAGATACCATATGGCATATAGCAGCAGCTGTTCATAGAAATGTAAAGAAAAAAGATTTCTTCAAGATCAACTATGAAGGAACAAAAAATATTATGCAATCAGCTTCTGAAAACAGAATAAAGCATTTTGTTTTTACAAGTACAACAGCTGTTTATGGAAAGATAATTGATTCACCTGCTACAGAAGAACATAGAATCAAACCAACGGGGTTATACGCGAAATCCAAACTTGAAGCTGAACAAATCATAAAACAAACTTGTAGTAAAAATGGTATGAAAGGAGGTACTCTTCGTATACCTTTGATTCTGGGAAAACATGATAGACATTTCTATCCAGTTGTTAGTAAATTAGTTAAAGTCAACATCATGCCTGTACTAGGAAATCCGAAACATAAAGTAGCGATTGTTCATCCATATGATATTGCTCAAGCTATGGAAATTTTGACAACTAATCCTTCAGAGAAATATGAAGATTATAACATTGTATCTTGTAATGAATCTTTCAAGAAACTGATACTCGAGTTAGAGAAAAATCTTATCGGAAAGAAGAGGTTCAAGTATTATCTGCCTTTTCCAATAGTCTATGGAGCTGTATGGTTGTTCGAGAAGATACAATGGTTGATCTTTCCTAGGAAACAACCGCTCATCAATAGAGAATATGCGAGAATGATGGGAAAAGAATGGATATTTGATTGTGAAAAACTTAACCAATTGGGGTATACCTCCAGTATGAATCTTGAAGATATAGTAAAAGATGCAGTTTCTGATGAGCATATTCCAATACCATAGAGTGTCTACACAATTACTCACAAAGCTTTTGAAGTAGTCCTATAAACCTTTGTTAATGAGTTCTGAAATCATTACTATAACAGATGATTGTATTGGTTGTGGAAGTTGTTCCGATGTTTGTCCTCGTTATATCTTTGATATTGTCAACAAAAAAGCTGTAACTAATCAAAACTTATTTCGCTGTCATGACTGTGGTCATTGCGTTGCAGTTTGTCCTGAAGACGCAATAATTCAACACAGAATGATAGAAAATTCTATTGATGATGATTTCCCCAAGAAAGGAAAAACAATTTCTTACGAACAGGTTCTTGAGACTATTCGTCAAAGAAGATCTATCCGATGTTTTTCAAAGAAAAAAGTGACTAAACAACAGATAGAACAGCTGATAGTTTTAGGCAGATTTGCGCCAACAGGACATAATGATAGAAGCGTCTGTTATACAATTATAAATGATAGAAAAGAGCTCGAAATTCTTATAGATACAATGATAGAACTTTTCAAAAAATTGAAGAAACAAATGAGCAGTTCTTTTTGGACTTTTCTTGCATTTTTAGCAGGAAAGAAAAAGTTCTTTGATAAAGCAAAAAAGAGCCTTTATCGATTAGAGAGTCATATTGAGCATTGGGAGAGAGGAATAGATCATGTTCTACATTATTCATCAACAGTATTTCTGATTCATACTCACAAAGATACTTCTTCACCTAAAGAAGATTGCAACATAGCTGCACAAAATATTGCTTTAGGAGCACCAACTCTAGGATTGGGTGCAACGTTCATTGGTTATGTACAGAAGAGTTGGGAAAATTCAACGGAGATAAAAGAATTGCTCAACTTACCTGAAGATCATTATCTTTATGCAGTTCTTGCAGTAGGATATTCTAAGAATCACTATAGAAGATTAGTTCCAAGACCAGAACCTTCTGTAACCTACTCAAGCTAATCAAACCCTTATTCTAGGAAAGAATTTTAAATGATATTCGCTTTGCTTATATGTTGGGCCTCGGTAAACAGAAGTGTCTCATGAACAATCCAAGATAATTTTAGAATTGGAAGATTTGAAGATTAGAGGTAAATATGACGAAATTTTAGATAAAGTCGATTTAGTACTTCAAAGGAAGGAAATAGCTGCAATCGAGAAAATCCGAGTTAAAATAATCAAGTGTGAGGTTATATCATTTTTAGGTCAAATAGAATTTGATTCAGAGAAACTAGATGAAAGTTATAGCTTATCAACAGATCTAATTACAGAAACTGAAAAACTTGGGGATATAGTTCTCATCTTTGATGCTTATTACTGTAATACCAAGTGTCTGCTTGATAATGGAAAAAATGAGGAGTACTTAGAAGGTGTAAAAAAGCTTGAAGAGATTTTCGCTAAGCTAAAGGAAGAAAATGAGCTAATTGCAAATGAGAAAAGGG
>JAAFKJ010000157.1 GCA_021399395.1 Candidatus Heimdallarchaeota archaeon | reverse complement strand
GATACTCTGAATCATATGTTTCATTATATGCCTTTCGGCTTAGATCCCACCCACTTTGGAATTGATAATCCTAATATTGCTGCGGTTCGTACATCGATTGACAACTCAGAAGAAGTCAACGATTTTATAGATGATCTGATGGTTTATCTCAATCAACAATACCCCGAGATGGAATTTTCTTCACTATCTTTAGCTTCTGCTCTTGATACCATGGATGATTTAATGGCTACTCAAAACATAGTGATTAGCGTTGTAACAATAGTAATTATAATTTCAGGTAGTATGGGTGTAATTATAGCTCAATTAGTTGGGGTTGAAGGAAGATCCAAGGAATTTGCAATTTTAAAGGCGACAGGTTGGAAAGAAGGCCACATAATTTACTCTGTATTGATTGAAAGCATTACACTAGGTGTTGCTGGTTCATTAGTAGGTATTGTTCTCTCTTTCTTATCTATAAAAGGTCTTGAAAGATTGATGGCTTCAACAGCAGCTGGTGGAATGCCATTTGCTCCGGTAATCACTCCTGTAATATTCTTTACAGCTATAGGAATCGCGGTTGGAATAGGGATTTTAGGCGGACTTTATCCAGGTATTAGAGCAAGTTCGGTTAAGCCTATGGAGGTTCTTCAGGGAAGCTAGGTGATTATGATGGTACAAATAGAAGAAACACAAAAACCTCTCGAAATTGCTAGTGAGGTTGTATCAGATTCAGACAATCTTATAATTGAAATAAAGGATCTCTGGAGAAAATTCTTTGAAAATACGCCTGCTGAAGTTCAAGCTCTAAGAGGAGTTAATTTCAGAGTTGAAAAAGGAGAATTCATAACAATAATGGGCCCAAGTGGATCTGGTAAAAGTACACTTTTGACAATCCTCGGATGTATGGCCTCTGCAACAAGTGGAGAGGTTTACATTGATGGAACAGAAATTACTCAGATGAACCAACGTAAGTTGAGTGCTATTCGAAAGAATAAGATAGGATTTGTTTTCCAAGATATTTTTCTAATAGATACAATCTCTGCTCTCGACAATGTTCTCTTACCTCTCTTACCTTATGGTATAAAGAAAGAGGATAAGGAAAGAGCTAAAGAACTTATGAAAATTGCAGGCTTAGAAGATCGTATGCATCACAAACCTACTGAGCTTTCTGGAGGACAAAAACAAAGGGTTGCAATCTGTAGAGCTTTGATTAATGACCCTCCTATAGTATTAGCTGATGAACCAACCGGAAATCTTGATTCTCAAACTGGAGGAGAAGTGTTGGCATTGCTTAGACGAATCAATAAAGAGAAAGGCATCACGATTTTAGCTGTTTCTCACGATCCAAAACTTGCTGAATATTCTTCAAGAGATGTAATGATTACTGATGGAGAAATAACAAGAGATAGGATTAATCCGTTTAGAACCTAAATTAGAACTCTGGTGTAAACATGGAAATAGATTCAGAAAATATAATCGGAAAATACGAAGAACGATTCATACGAAGGCTAGGGGAAATAGCAATACTTCTCCACTTAGCCAAATCTCCAGAAGGTTCTCATGCATATGAAATGAGATCAAAAGCTTCTGAAATAATCTTTGAAAGAAGAAAAAAGGGTGCAGATTTTCTTCAGCTTCGTCTTGAAATCCTTTCAGAACTTGGGGAGTTTCTATCAAAACCTAAGAAGGAAATTTCTTTTTATAATCAGCAAAGAAAGGAAATTATTGACAAACTTGATCAATACCCTATATTCAAGCATAACTCCAAAATTCAGAAATTCATCTCTGAAGATTACCAAATTACTCCTTCTGATATCGAGTACATTGATGAGATGAAAAATGCTCTTGCTGAATCAATCAAAGAGACTAGGGATCAGGCTGTGATTTGGAGTAACATAAGTGGAATATATCCCGCAATTGAGACTTTAGAGAAGAGTGGTTTGATTAAACTAGACAGAGAAGATCCTGAGGGTGGGCGGCTAAAAAGAATCTTTACAATAACAGAATTAGGAAAAGAATCACTCTTCAGAGTTATGTCTTTCTTACTTGATATGTCTTCTTTTATCATGGAAACTGAAGGAAGACAATGCTTCACTGCTGGAAGGAATATCTTCTCATCTAGACTTGTTCCTTTCAAGAAATTGCTTGAGAAATTGACTGAGGATTTAACTCCCGATTTTAAAAAGAAAATGCTTTCATTCAAAGGAAAACCTCATGGTAAGCCTTTTGTTCATATGATGATGACTCAAGGCCTTGCTCCTCCTAGATTACATGCTCTCATTAGACATCCTGAGATGATGAAGGAACATCTAGAGAGTTTAGAATCAGAAGAAGAAAGAAAGATGACAAAATCTTTTCTTAAAACTCGTTTATTAGAACAGAAAAATATGATTAACAAATTATTGGAGGAACTTTAAATGGTAACCGTAAATGAAAAAGAAACAATAACAAATAACTATTCTGTAGATGCAGCTAGTACTTTACTGAAGAAGTATAAGAGCGCTAATCATTGGTTCTGGTCAGGGTTTACTCGCTTCCCATTGCGATATCTTTTAGCAGCTATTCTACTAGGTATCAGTACTTTCTCTACAACCAAAACCCTAGCTCTAGTGGGTGATGTTTTAGGGATAATACAGAGAAATCTGTCATTAAAATTAACTGCTTTTCTCTCCGTTAACGTTGTAGATATTACAACCCTATCTGAAGGGAGTAGTTTCATATTATTCACTCCAGATTTCACTAGAACGATAATTTGGATGATTATTTATGTAATAGTAGCTTGGATAACTCTTAGTGCAAATATTTACCTTTGGGCTGATATTTCTTTTCAAGTTCAAAGGGATATGAGACAAGAATTTTATGAGGTAGTTCAAGATCATTCAATGGCTTTCTTTGATGTAAATGATTCTGGTGTCATTCTCTCTATGGGAATGAATGAGATTAACCAAATCAGAATGGCTTACCATCCTGCGATGAGGAATTTATTAGGTTCAGTTATGACCATTGTTATCACAACAGCTTTAGTCTGGACATATGATTGGATAATTGGAGTTGTGTTCTTATTT
>JAAFKJ010000024.1 GCA_021399395.1 Candidatus Heimdallarchaeota archaeon | reverse complement strand
ATTTGATTTCAGAGCTTCAAACAACTTATTATGATATGTTTAATGGATTGAAAGTCATAGTTCATCATCCTTCATTTATGTATCTGCTTGATATCATAGGTGTTAACAGATCAGGTGCAATAGAGGAAGTAGAAGGCGTTGAACCATCAGCCTACCATGTTCAAGAAATAATAGATCTGATGATTGAGGAAAATATCTCTATTATTATAACACAACCACAGATAGAAGAGGATCGGGTTCTACAAATAGCTAGAGATACAAATGCTAAATTAGCAAAATTGACCCCGCTACTAGGAATTGAAGGTGCTGAAACCTATCTTGACATGATTGATTACAATATGAATGCATTACAGAATCCTGAGGAAGTACCTCCCTCTAATCTGGCTACAATTATGATCATTGTTGGAGCAAGTGTTTTAGGTTTAACTGTAATTGTTTTTGTTTACTTAAGATACATCAAGAAATAATTAGAGAACAGCTAAAATTTAATAATCTCTCTCCTTCTTTTATTTCTAATGAATGAAATTTCTGAGGCCTCCAAAATTGCTGTAATTACTGGAGCATCTAGTGGTATTGGAGAAGCTTTTGCTATAGAGTTGGCTTCGCAAGGATATGATTTGGTCATTATAGCTAGACGTATTGAGAAACTTGATGAATTGGCGAACAAAGTAGGAACGAATTTTGGTACAAACTCTGATATAATAATAGCAGATTTATCGCAAAGTAAAGAAATAGAAATGGTAATTGGTAGATTGAAGGAAATTGAGGGAATAGAAGTATTGGTAAACAATGCTGGTTATGGTCTATCAGGAAGATTTGCTGATGTAGATTTACAAACTCAATTGGATATGATTACAGTTCATAATATTGCTAGTTATTCTCTAACTAGAGCTGTTGTTCCAGATATGATTAAAAGAGATAAAGGAACGATAATCAATGTTTCCTCTATGAGTGGTTTAATGCCAAGATTCGGTAACGTTGCGTACACAGTAACAAAGGCTTTCCTTATCGTTTTCTCAGAAGCACTTCAGGAAGAATTGAGCAACACCAAAATTAAAATTCAAGCTTTATGTCCAGGAATGACTCATACTGAATTTCATGATGAAGATAAATTACCACACTTCGATAAATCCACTGTACCTAAGAATTTTTGGATGACATCTGAAGATGTCGCTAAAAAGTCATTAAAAGCTTTGAGTAGAAGAAAAACAATCTATGTCCCAGGTTTTAGAAATAGGTTACTTGTAGGAGCAACTAATAATTTCTTAATAGGAGGAATCATAAGATTCTTCGTATCTTGGAAATTAAAAAGAAATTAAAAGAAATCAAAATTACTAGAGAACTTGCACCCACCTAGGTTCAAATTCATCTCTTGCAAATTTGATTCGAACTAACTGTTGTATACCTTCTGGGTCATCTTTTCTTTGTGTTTCGACTACCATATCAACAATTGTGTGAAGGGTATTTTCTGTCTGTTCATCTATAACTCCTGAATCGAGCATAAGTAATACAGATTGCTTTCTTTGTCGAATTCGAGCGGCAAGAGTTTGTAGGAAGTTTAACACTTGCATAGGTTTATTATACAACATAAGAATGGCAAGTTGATCAAAAACTATTCTCAATTTCTTTGAATTTTGGGATAATTCATTGATAGTAACTGAGAGTGTAAGCAGATCGCTTGCATGTTCCAGAAAGAAAGTATTTTTTGTCTTTTCTTCAGGTACAGATCTGTAGGATAGAGAGTCAATAAAATGAATCTTTCCTGTATCTATATGAGTTTGTATGCCTGTGATTTGAATTTTAAGTTGCTCAATATAATCTGCGGCTGAAGTGGCAAAAAGAACCACTAAGACAGTTTCTCCTTTTTGAATTCCATCTTCAATATATCTGGTTGAAAGTTTCTCCTTAGATGTACCAGATTCTCCAGCCATTAGGATTAAAGAACTTTCAACACTTTTTACCAAAATATCTATTCTTGTTTGCACTGACATTATTGAACCTCATTTTAGGAAAGTTGTTTAACAACTTCTTTACAGAATTTCAATGAGTTCTCATAGAATTTCTCTGTGGTAATTGATTTTGCAGCCAATCGAAGGTAATGAGCTGTTATAATAGGGTTGATATCTATTTTATCTTTGTATTTGTCTTCAAAAAGTATAAGAGCTGAGCTTCTGTAAAATTCTGTCTCACCTTGATAATATAGATACGCACATCCACATCCTAAAACAGCATCTACTGTAAGATAGATTTTATCATAATCATCTACATCTTCAAGAGTTGGAATCTCCTTTATATCTTCTAAAAACATCTTTGCCATATGAATAGCTGAAGCCTTAATATCGTCATCTTTGATTTTTATGCCATCAAAAGGATTCTTTCCTATCAGAGCTTTTCCATGTTGTGCAACCAACACACGTGTCCAGGGATAATCAGTAGCTACACCATCTTTGGGAATTTCTCCCTTGGTTAAAACTTCTACATCCAACAAGGAACTGTACAAAGGATCTTCTAGATATTTTAGAACAACTTTACTAATCTTTTCCATGGATTTTACCAAATTCTCCCCTGCAGCTTTCTCCTTCAAAACCATAAGAAAATCACAATCAGATTCACCTGCAATATGTTCTTTTGTAACTACGCTGCCAACTAACAGAAGACAATCTATAACGTCTTTCAAATCAGCTTTGACATCTTTGACGAACTCATCTACTAAATTTTGATACTCGTCTCTCATAAACATAGGGCCTCTGGGTGGACCAGGAGGACGAGTTGGTGGACCAGCGGGAGGACCGGAAGGTTGTTCACTCATCGTATTCACGTTTCCTGTTTTTTCAGTATGTGTTATACCTTAATAACCAATTTGGTATTATTTTTTTAAACTTTCCTCAAAATATAAAGAATGTTGTCGCTCATTTATTTCAATTAAGATTTTATAGGAGAATAATTTACGGTAAGTATAAACTGGGTTTTCGGTCGAATCAGATGGGGAAGAAAACTAAGAAGAGTGACTTTGCTGAACAAAAAGAATTGTGTCCTCATAATATGCATTATGAATTAATAGCCGAAGAACTTGATACAGATACTAAATTTGGTTTAAAACACGAAGTTGTAGAAGAACGTTTAACGAAATTTGGTCCAAATATTATTCCTAAGGTAAAGGGGTCAGTTTGGGAAGTTTATATCGCTCCTCTGCTAAATTGGTTGATAAACATCTATCTGATTGTAGCTATTGTAATGGTGATTTTGGGAATAATTCAAGATACAGTTTTCAGAGGGGAATCAGAAGGTAGTGTGTGGGGACAGATAGGTTTCTGGATGGCAATCATAGGTGTCAATATCGTTTTTACAATATTCCAACAAATAAGAGCACAGTTTAAGCTGGATGCATTGCATAAGTTATCGGCACCTACATCAACTGTCATCAGGGATGGTGTACCTGAGGATATTAGAGCAGAGTTTCTAGTCCCAGGAGATCTTATCGAACTTGATCAAGGTGATAGGATTCCAGCAGATTCAAGAATAATTTATTCTAGTAATTGTCTAGTGAATGAAAGTGCCTTAACTGGTGAATCAGTAGCAGTAGAAAAAACCAACACACCACAAGAATGTCTGGATGAAGATACACCAATATCTCAACGAACCAATATGTTGTATACAGGAACTTTTCTAGAAGCAGGAAGAGCAATAGCTATTGTAGCCAGTACTGGTATCTACACAGAACTAGGAAAACTTTCAACAGAATTGCAGCAAATAGGTTCAAACGAAATTCCAATAAGATCCAAAGTCAATAGACTGGCAAAATTCCTAGGAATAGCCGTTGTAGTATTTATCCTAGTCTCTGTAATCTACAAGATAATATTCCACGCTTCTGTAGGATCTCTCTCCGATGTAGCTTTTCTAGAAGATTTGATTCTCACAGTTACAACTTCAATGGCAATTATGCCAATTAGTATCCCTTTACTAACTACATTGATTCTGCTAACAGGTGTATTATCAATGGCTAAAGATAGGGTAATAATACGAAATCTATCAGCTGTAGAAACATTAGGAAGAAGCTCAATTCTTTGTAGTGATAAAACTGGGACAATAACTTCAAATCAGATGACAATACAGCGCTTATGGGATGTGGAAAACTTCTATGGAGTATCAGGAGTAGGATATAGTAACAAGGGTGCAATCTATCCTTTGGGAGAAAAGTTTCCAAAAGCATTCGATGAATATACTCTTCCCGATTCGCTCAAACCATTTGCAGAAGGGTCATCATTGGAATATTTGTTAATAGGTGGGATGTTGAATAACAATGCTCATTTAATTGTTGAAGAAGTATTTGAACCACATCATCAAGTCTCATGGAAAACAACAGGTGACCCAACTGATGGGGCATTCTTAGCTTTGTTTAACAAATCTGGCTTGACTGAAAAAAAGATAAGAGAAAAATATGGTTATCTGTCGGAGTTCAATTTTGATTCAGTAGTTAAGAGAATGAGTAAAACATATCAAGATGAAGAGGGGTATATTCTGTTCTGTAAGGGGGCAACAGAGACAGTGCTTCCATTATGTGATAGAATAGGCTATCCGGAAAAATATAGATCAATAACTGAAGAAGATAAGAAAAAGATAATGGAATATGTGACTATCTTCGCAGCAGAGGGATACAGAGTTATTTCATTAGCTAACAAACCCTTAGCAAAAGAGACCACTTTGACTCATAACAGAGATGATGAAGAAAAGGAGTTGATATACAACGGTTTTGTATGTATGCTAGACCCAGCAAGATATGGGGTAAAAGAAGCGGTAAACCAATGTTTTCAGGCTGGAATAATTCCTATCATGATTACAGGTGATTCTCCAATAACTGCTCAAGCAATAGCTAAAGAAGTAGGGATAATTAGAGGAGAAGAACTAGCAGTCGAGGGAAATCAAATCAAGGATTTAACAGAGGAAGAGTTCTTCAAAACTAGAATATTTGCAAGAGTTTCTCCACAACATAAACAAGTAATTGCACAAAAATATCAAGATGAAGGAAAAATAGTATCGATGTGCGGTGATGGGGTTAACGACGCTCTAGCCTTAACAAACGCTGATGTGGGTATCTGCATGGGTATTTCTGGAACTGAGGTTGCTAAGCAAGCTTCCGATGTTGTTATCGCTGATGATAGTTTCACAAGCACTGTTCTTGGTATCCGTGAAGGTCGTGGTTTGTTTGATCGTATCCGTGTTATGATTTTCTTCTATATCACTCTCAATATTGCTGAAGCTATTCTCTACTTCGCTACATCTTTCATTCCTGGTTTCTACATCGTTAATGATTTCCAACGAGTTTACATCTTTTCAACAGCTCATTTGATTCCACCATTCGCATTCATTTTCGATAGTATCGCTGATGAGATTATGGGTTATCCTCCTCGTGATGATGAAGAAATTTTCAACAAACGTTATGTTATAGCATTAGTCATTTTAGCACTTTCTCTTGCCTTTTCAGCTGGTTTAGTTTATCTGTTAGGTTTCGTTGGTGCTTTATCGATTTCAGAATTCAATCTCTCTGGAATAGTTCCAGAGGTTGGCGGTCCTGGATCCTCTCCAATGCATCTTGAACATGCCAAAGCTCGTACTATGTTTGTTACAGTTCTTGTTATCTCTGAGAGTCTTATCGTTCTTAGTCTTCGAAGATTGAACAAATCTGTTTTCAAATCTCTTAAGGAAGATTGGAAATGGCTAGTAATTGTTTTAGTTACGGTTGTACCAGTTATCCATATACTTCTAATGTATATCCCAGCGCTTCAGAATCTTGTTATTACGATTATGGGTGAGAGTTATAATCCGGGTCTGATGCCGTTAAATATTCTAGATTGGCTGGTGGTACTTGTAGCGGTAGCTATACCGATAGTAACGATGGAAGTTTACAAATATTTCATAAGAAGGAGAAAATCTTATTATTGACGAAAATCCTAAAGTCATGTCTGAAACTTTAAAACAATATTTGTAAAATCAGCCATAGATTTATGCTGGTGTACTAATGGGTTCCGAAGAGCAAAAACGTATCTATGAACATCCTATTCTTGATGAAGAAGATTTTGAGATGGTACCTTTTTCTTTTAATGGTAAACAAATTTTCGGTAAAGTAGGAGAGATGCTTTCATCTGCATTAATTGCTAATGGAATCCAGATTTTTGGCTATCACCCAAAAGATGACGCTCCTCAAGGAATATTCTGTGCTAATGGACAATGTGCTCAATGTGCCGTCATTGTTGATGGAATAGCTGAAAAATCTTGCATGATGCCACTCAAACAAGGTATGAAAGTTGAGAGTGTAAAAGGTTATCCAGCACTTCCTGAAGATGATGAAGAGGTAGATTTTCAACCTATTGAAACAGTAGAAACAGAGGTATTGATAATTGGTGCTGGACCTGCTGGTTTACAAGCTGCTCTCACATTAGGGAAATTAGGTGCTCAAGTCGTTCTTATTGATGATAAAGATAGATTAGGCGGAAAACTTCTACTCCAAACTCACAAATTCTTTGGTTCAGAAGAAGATTCCTACGCTGGAACAAGAGGGATTAACATCGCTAAGATTCTTGAAGAGGAAGTGAAATTATTATCCAATATTGACATCTGGTTAGATAGTCCATGTATAGGTGTTTTTTCTGACCAACTTGTTGGAGTCTTGAAAGGTGATCATTATCTCCAAGTTAAACCTAATAAATTACTTGTAGCTACTGGAGCGAGAGAGAAGATGCTCGCTTTTCCAGGCAATACTCTTCCAGGAGTTTATGGTGCTGGTGCTTTCCAAACTTTGGTTAATAGAGACTTAGTTAAATCAAGTGAAAAGATTTTCATCATTGGTGGAGGAAATGTAGGGATTATAGCTGGATATCACGCTATACAGGCTGGTATCGAGGTAGTTGGTCTAGTTGAAGCTCTTCCTAAATGTGGTGGATACAAAGTCCACGAAGATAAACTCAGACGTCTTGGTGTACCGATTTACACTAGACATACTGTCATTGCTGCACATGGGAAAGATCATGTAGATTCTGTTACTATTTCGGAAATAAATGAAAGATTCCAACCTATCTCAGGAACTGACCGAACCTTTGAAGTTGATACTGTTTTGATAGCTATCGGTTTGGACCCAGTGAATGAATTCTATCATAAAGCTAAGGAATTCTGTATGGATGTGTGGGCAGCTGGAGATGCTTATGAAATAGCTGAAGCTTCATCTGCAATGTTTAGTGGAAAAATAGCTGGAATGAAAATCGCTCGATCTCTCGGACTAACTAAAGAAGAAGTACCCAAAGAATGGGAACTCAAAGCTGAACTTCTAAAGAGTCATCCCGGTCCAGTTGTGAAAAGAGATAGACCCATCAAAGAAGAAGGTGTGTATCCTGTCTTTCATTGCAATCAAGAAATTCCTTGTAATCCTTGTGCTTCTGTTTGCCCTAAAGAACTGATAGTTATACCTGAAGGTGGGCTTTTAGGTCTACCAGAATTTCAAAATCAGAAAGAAACAGACTGTATAGGGTGTGCTCAATGTGTAGCAGTCTGTCCTGGATTAGCAGTAACATTAGTAGATTATAGAGAAGATTCAAGCAATCCATTAGTTACCATACCAACTGAGATTTTTATTGGTAAAATTGAGAAAGGGGATGAATTATTTGTTGTTGGGGAAGACAATGTGGATCTAGGGAAACACACTGTAGAAAAAGTTCGTGTTCTTAAGAAATACCCTAACACACAACTAGTTTCCGTAAGATTACCTAAGGATGTTTCACTTGATGCAATATCCTTCAAACAATCAAAGGATCTGGAAGTAAAGGAGATCCAAAAGTACCATGACATTATCCCAGATGAAGCAATTATATGTAGATGTGAGAGAATAACTGCTGGGGAAATACGTGCTCTTATCAAACAAGGTGTCACTGATGCAAACGAACTCAAGGCAAT
>JAAFKJ010000156.1 GCA_021399395.1 Candidatus Heimdallarchaeota archaeon | reverse complement strand
TCCCAGAATAAAACAAAGCGAGAATTTAGTTCGCTAATAGCTCTTTACGATGCTGGTTATCCTGTACCAAAAACACACATTCTTGAATTGGATAACAGTTTTCTCGATAATTCTTTCATAATAATGGACAGAATAAAGGGATCAGATATGGGAGACGATTTCTTTAAAACATTACAAGAAGAAGATTACGAGAAATTACAAAATGAATTCATATTACCTATTTGCAACTTATTTGTGAAACTACACCGTTTAGATTGGAAAATTCTTCGAACAGATAGCAGCGAAAATGTATTGAAAAACCCTAGCAACCTAATTGCAGATAATCTAACTAAAACTAGAATTAGATTAAAGGAGAAAAAACTTCCAGAATTAAAACCAATATTAGACTGGTTAATGCAAAACAACGACGGAATAAAAGTTGAATTATCTATAAACCATGGAGATTTTCATCCCCACAACATAATGATTTCGAATGAAGGAGAAGCATATGTTATCGATTGGCCAGCTTGTTCTGTAGGAGATTATCGAGAAGATCTTGGATGGACGCTTCTCTTAACGGGAGCTTATACATCAAGGGAGATTAGGGATATGATTTTGGAAACTTATGAGAATATCAAAGGTTCAAAAACGGAACATATAGAGTTCTTTGAGGTTCTATCAGCACTTAGAAGATTGATGGACATTATGATTCTTTTCAAACATGGATCAGAAACATCAGGTATGCGGGAAGAGGCAAAACAACAAATTTTAGATTCTCTCCCACATTTGAATTATGTTATTTCACTTGTAAAAGATGTAGCAGGAATAGCAGTTCCTGGTGTGGAAGAATTCATTCAGTCAGTTTTAAGAAGTTGAGATTTCCATATTATTTGAGAATTACAGAAATTAAAGATTAACAAAGAGTAACTAAAGTGAGATTGGTTTATGAAAGACATAAAACAAGTTAGTTTCCCATATAAAGGAGAAATTCTACAAGGAACAATAAAAAGAATGAACAAAAAAACTGTGACAGTTGAAACATCAACTCTTACATTTAGGGTCCCCTATTCACTTCTAACTCCAAAAATGAAACCTCCAAAACAAAAGCCAAAACAAAGCGCTAGAGAATGGTCCTCTTCACAAACTGGGGATTATGAAAAATCTCAAAATACTGCTATTCAACTCATCCCTAACAGAAATGCAAAAATTCTGCATATAGCAGTTAAATTTTTAGCAGAAGCGCTAAAAAATGGCGATGAAGAAGCAATAAAAGAGTACTCAAACGAAACGGTAGCTGAGCTTAATCGTATTTACAAGTTACCTCAACTTAGTGTTTATACCGGTGGTAAAAGAAGGTTGACAAGGAGAGGGGGACAGTATTATGGTGTGTATAAGTCAAGAGGGGAAGAAGTGAAAAGACATTCAATCTCAGTATATAGTAGAACAGCTAAAACCCAGAAATATGTAGCGCCAAAAACCTTTCTTAGAACATTGATACATGAATGGGGACATCATTATGATAAATACAAACTGAAAATTAGCAATACTTATCACACAAAAGGTTTCTATGATCGGATCAAAACCATCTATACTGAACTAAAGAAGCCACTGGATTAACTCATTTTGTTGGATAAGTTTTTTATTTAGCTATACTTTATTCTGTCCGCATGCAGAAAATCTATAAATCCCTGCTTACACTCGGTGCAACTATAATTTTGCTTAGTGTAGTTATTATTTTTGCACAATTATTTAATACAGATTTCGGAAACGTGAATGTTCAATCAGTTAGAATACAAGAAGAAAACATTTCAATTGCAGGGTATTTATATGAACCAAAAAATGCTGAAACACTTACAAATTTACCAGCAGTAGTTTTGGTTCATGGTTCAATGAATGCGAAAGAACCGATGACTGCATTAGCATTGGAACTCGCAAGAAATGGTATTGTTGCATTATCAATAGATGCACTTAGACATGGTGGTACAGTTAGTACGCTTGATTCCGAAGATGACCCTACTCTCGGAGCAGCAGCAGCAGTCCGTTACTTGAAATCTTTAGATTATGTAAATTCCAGCAATATTGGTTTAGTTGGTCATAGTATGGGTGTTGGAGCCATCAGAGCTACTTCTATCATCGAGGATGGAGTTAGAGCCCATATCTTCTTAGGAGGGATTTACTCAAATAGCAGTCTAATAATTTATGGAGAACTGAATGAAACGTCTCCCAGTAATTTACTAGTTGTAATTGGTGAATATGATGCGTTATTTGATTTACAAGAGGTTAATGATATCCTTCAACCTGTTTTTGGAACAACTGAAACAATAGAGGTTGGTGTTTTATATGGGAACTTTACAAACGGAACTGCTAGAAAACTTATAACTCCAAAAACCACTCATCTTTTTGAGCCAATAAGTGGAGATTATATTAACGAATCTGTTTCTTGGATGGCAAATTCTTTCGGAATTATAGATGAAAATAAGGAGGTTCTATATCCATATAGAGATATATCCATCTTCTTTGGATTTTTTATCTTTGCAGGTCTATTCATACCACTCTCAAATATAGGTATGGAATTTGAGTTCTTCAGACGAAAGAAGGAAGAAGAAAGTAAAGATAACATTGACCTTGAATCTGTATTTGGTTTCTGGAGTATTGGAACAACATGGAGCTTTTTACATCTGATTCTCTTTGTTCCACCTATCTTATTGTTTGGTATGCGAGCAATCATACTACCACTTTCATTAGGGTTTACATCTATTTTCTGGGTGTTATCTCTATCAATTGTAGGTGCTTTGATAATTTTCATACGTATTAAATTGAAACATAAAAAACTAGGAACTGCGGAAATTCTTAGACATTTGGTGAAGAAACTATCAAACTGGAGAACATTGTTACTGGCCGTAAATTGCTTCTTAATAATGTTCAGTCTAGATCTTATTCTTGAGCAAATACCAGGAATTAGCATGAAGCTTATGGTTCCTCTTTTCAGTGAGTTCACAGGAATGAGAGCATTGATGTTTCTAGTACTTGTTCCTTTCATGTTTATCTACTTTATAATGGACGGATTCATTTCAGTAGGAATTTATGAAAAGAAGCTTAGAAGCAGAGAGAGAAACGCAAAACTATGGAGTGCAACTCAAGTAACAAGTTTGAAACTATTACCTTTAATTTTGGTTCTGTTTATACAGTATGTACCAATGTTGATTTCCGGATTTCAGCTGTTTACAGGTTTTCTTGGTTTTAGTATGCAATTCATAATCATGCTCCTACCCTTGTTCCTAATCTATTCAGTTGCTACATTATGGTTCTATGAAAAAACGAAATCGGTAGGATCAGGTGCTTTGTTCAATGCACTTATGTTTGCATGGACACTATCCATTCTGTTACCTATTAACTAGTGTCATGAGTGATTTCCTTATGTCGGAAACAAGTTACAAGATGGTCATTGACCATCCCCACAGCCTGCATGTAAGCATACATGATAGTGCTACCCACAAATTTCATTCCTCTTTTTTTAAGATCTTTTGATATTATATCTGATAGTTCTGTCTTTGCAGGTACTTCCTTCCAATCCGTAAAATTATTCATAATCGGTTTGTTATCTATGAAATCCCACAGATATTTATCAAATGAACCAAACTCTTCTTGAATTTCAAGAAAAGCCTTAGCGTTAAGAATAGTTGATTGGATTTTCAATCTGTTTCTTATAATCCTCGCATCTTGTATTAATTTATCAATCTTTTTTTGATCATATTCTGCTATAATTTTGTAATCAAAGTTATCAAAGACAAACTTGTACCCTTCTCTTCTTCTTAATATGGTCATCCAGTTTAATCCTGCTTGAGCTCCTTCTAAAATTAAAAACTCAAAAAGAACTCTATCATCATGCACTTGAACACCCCATTCTTCATCATGATATGCTCTAGCTAAATCATCTTTGCTTCCCCAACATCTGTTTTTATCCATAGATAGAACATTCGTATCTTGTTATTTATTTTTTCTTAAAATAGAGGAAGATTTTAATAAGCGATACATTTATATATCAGTTTGTGACTCATAGTATTGTACTAAAAGTCCAATACCCAAAGTGCAATACTGGGAGATGTGAATTAAATGAATAAAAAGGACAAAAATGAAGAAGATGAATTTCCTAAGGGATTTAGTGAAGAATTCAGAAGTGTGAGGTTCTACTCCAATTTCAATGGCGTAGAAAAAGAATACGGGTACGATTTTAACCGAGACAAGGAAGGTAAGGAAGAATATAGAGAGATTGGTGATATTCCAGAGGATTATGGTAAGGAATTCTTTGATAGAATCGGTAATCTAGAGAAGTCATTCAATTGGAATGAGGATGCTTTTAGACAGTCACTAAAAAGATTCGCAAGTATTTTTCCAAGTTTAGGTCAGTTAATAGGAGAAGTTTCGCAACCAGTGCTGATTTCTGGCGACCATAAGGTAACAGAAAAACAAACAGAAAAACAGGATTATGAAACTGCTTATGATCTTCAAGTTGACAAGGAAAATAATGAATTATACCTTATCGTAGAGATGCCAGGTTTTAGCAAGGAAGATGTGGAACTTAAATTGGTAAAGCAACAATTATTCTTATCAGCAGATAATAGTAAAAAACAGATTGACACTAAAATCCCAATTCCATACAGAATTGATCAAGACAAAGAGATTTCTGCTTCAATGAAGCATGGTATTCTAGAAGTCAAATTGAAACTTCTTGAAAGCGGAAATGGGAATGAAACTGATATTCCCATCAACTAATTTTTCAATTATGGTGATATAAAATGTCAGCGACAGAAGAAGACAAAAGAAAAAGTTTACGTGTAAAAGAAGCCCTACAAAGAGATGTAGGACGAGGAATAGTTAGAATCTCTCAAGATATTGCAGATATTCTAGAAATTGGAACTGGAGATATTGTCAGCATCGAGGGGAGTAAGAAAACTTATGCTCGAGCATGGCGTGGGGTTCCTGAAGATTTTGGTAAGAATGTCATCAGATTAGATAGAATGATTAGAATGAATGCTGAAGTTGGGATTGATGATAGGGTAGCAATCGAAAAATCATCAGCAACAAAAGCTAGAAAAATCATCTTCGCTCCAACTGAGAAGGTTCAGGTTAAAGGATTTGATGTTTGGTTAAAACAAACTCTTGAAGACAGGGTTCTTACTACTGGAGACATTATCCCTATTGGTTTAGGTATGTCTAAGAAAATATTTCTAGGTGTAGCATCTGTTACACCAGCTGTTGATGCAGTTATTATGGCATCTGAAACAAACATCCAGATAAGTGATAAACCATGGGATGACGTTAAAGCTGCAGATGTTAAACGTATATCTTACGAAGACATAGGTGGTTTAACTGAAGAAATTTCAAGAGTAAGAGAGATGATCGAATTACCACTCAGACATCCAGAATTATTCAAAAGACTTGGAATTGAACCACCAAGTGGTGTTCTCCTACATGGTCCGCCTGGGACAGGAAAAACATTACTAGCAAGAGCGGTAGCTAATGAAACCGAAGCTAGTTTCTATGTCCTTTCAGGGCCTGAAATTATGTCCAAGTTTTATGGTGAGTCTGAACAAAAATTACGTGATTTATTCAAAGAAGCAGCTGAAAATGCCCCAAGTATATTGTTTATAGATGAACTAGATGCAATAGCTCCAAAAAGAGAAGAAGTAACTGGTGAAGTTGAACGCCGTATTGTTGCTCAGCTTCTAGCACTAATGGATGGTCTTGAAGATAGAGGTCAAGTTATTGTTATTGGTGCCACAAATAGAGTTAATGCCATTGATCCTGCTCTGAGAAGACCAGGTAGATTTGACAGAGAGATAGAAATAGGAATACCTGATAGAGATGGGCGTTATGAGATATTATTGATACATACAAGAGGAATGCCAATAGTTGAAGATGTTGATCTAAACAGACTAGCTGATATGACTCATGGTTTTGTTGGTGCAGATGTGACAGCATTGGTGAAAGAATCAGCGATGCAGTCTCTGAGAAGAGTTCTCCCAGACATAGATTTAGAGGATGAAGAAATACCTATGGAAGTTCTGCAAAAAATCGATGTTAGGAATCAAGACTTTCAAAATGCATTACGGACAATAGAACCTTCAGCTTTAAGAGAAGTATTTGTAGAAATTCCCGATGTTTCTTGGGAAGACATAGGTGGTCTTAACGATGTAAAGAAAGAAATGCGAAGAGCTGTTGAATGGCCATTGAAATTCAAAGGTTTGTATAAAACAATGAAAGCTCAGGCACCTAAGGGGATTCTACTATATGGGGCACCAGGGACAGGAAAGACACTTATTGCAAAAGCAGTAGCACATGAATCTGAATCAAATTTCATTTCTGTTAAAGGTCCAGAAGTTCTATCAAAATGGGTAGGAGAAAGTGAAAAAGCAATCAGAGAGATATTCAGAAAAGCAAGACAGGCTGCTCCTTGTATAATATTCTTAGATGAAATAGATTCAATCACTCCAGTAAGAGGTAGAAGTTCAGATTCAGGAGTAACAGAGAGAGTCATTAGTCAACTACTTACAGAACTTGATGGTCTTGAAGAATTAAGAAATGTTGTAGTTATTGCCGCTTCTAATAGACCAGACATGGTAGATCCTGCGCTCCTAAGACCGGGTAGATTTGATAGATTGGTTAAAGTGACATCTCCAAATCAAGAAGGTAGAAAACAAATTTTCGAAATCCATCTAAAAGATACTCCATTAGCAGATGATGTGAATATAGAAGATCTTGCACGAGATACAGAAGGATATTCAGGTGCAGATATTGCTTCTGTATGCAGTGAAAGCAAACTGATAGCAATACGAAACTACGTACTGGAACATGGTGAAGATATCGAAGAAAGTAAGGAATTTGATGTTGAAAAATGTGATTGTAAAATCACTCAAGCTGTTTTAGCTGAAGCACTAGAACAAACTAAACCTTCAGAAGAAAGAGTTACTGCTGTTGGGAAAGACATGCGAAAAGAAGCCATTAAAAAGGATATGGGGTTTGTTTAACCCCTATAACCTTAACTTTTGAGGTGTAAAAGATGTTAGGAAAAAATGATCAGAACAGAGATTTGGATGTTTTTGAATTACTAGATTTCTTATCAAATTCGACTAGACGCAGGATTCTAGAGTTACTATCAGAAGAAGATCTCTATTCTTTTCAGTTATCTCGTCTTTTAGATATTTCCCCTAGAATAATTGCAAAGTATTTATCAGAACTCGAGGGATTAGGAATTGTTTCAATGATAGAAAGAGACAGTGACAAAGGACCGACAAGAAAGTATGCAAAATTGAATCAATCCTTTTCATTAATTATCGATGTTGGTCAAAACACATTCGATGTCAAGTATGTCCCGACTGATGAAACAGTTGTTGAACTTAAAGAAGAACACATCAAAAAACAAGAAAAGATACGCAGTCAAATAACAAAAGAGCTTTCTGAAATTCGCGAAAGTATTAAAGAAAAAGCAGAAGAAATAACAAAACTTAATCAGCAAAGGAAAAATTATGTGCAAGAAATAAATGAAGCCTTTTCTCGTTTTAACAATATAATTGAAAAAACAGTTTATGATTACAATGATAGGATTGTTATTCGCAGCATTTTCAAGGTCTTAATAAATCAACCAGAGAATAAGGTTTCTTTAACTGCACTTGCGAGGAAAATGAGGTTGTGGAGAGGAGATTTAGGAGAAAGATTACAGTATATCGCAGAAAAAACTGAACTAATCAGAATAGAAACTGATAGGAACGGAGAAGTTTGGTACTCAATCTAATCCCTTAAATTTACTTTTCTTATTTTTATTTGTCCAAATTGGAATTAGATAATAAAACAGTGATTTATATTGGTTTTGACGATACAGACTCTTTGAGAGGAGGATGTACAACTTATCTAGCTCTAGCTATAATAGATAGCATTTCGAATCACTGTAATTTCTTAGATTACCCAAAACTAATCAGAAATAACCCTAACATTCCTTGGAAAACTAGAGGAAATGGTTCCATTAGCATAACAGTAGAGATAGACCGAGAAAATATTGCATATATCAAGCAGATTATTCAGAAACAGGTTGAGCAGCATTATCATATGGATGAAAACACCAATCCTGGATTAGTTATCATTGAAGGAGAAATTTCAAAGGAGATCCAAGAGTTTGCGTTAAGAGCTCTAGTAAAAAATATATCGATACTAGAAGCAAAAGAATTAGCAGAGCGATTTTGTCTTTTTCATTTTTCAAAAGGAAATGGTAGAGGATTAATAGGAGGGCTAGCTGCAATAGGGAATCTATTAGAACCAGAGAAGGAAGACTTTACATTTGAATTACTTGCATATAGAACAGAAGAATTCATTGGATCAAAGAGACGGATTAATGAAAAATCCGTACATGAAATGGATCAACAATTAGCTCCTAAAGTATTCAATAATATTGATTCAGAAACAAACAAGGTTCTCATCTGTCCAGCAGGTAAAGACCCAGTATTCTTTGGAATACGAGGAGAGACTCCCCAAGATGTTCTAGAAGCTTTTTCACTAATAGAGGTAGAAGAACCGATTGGTGGATATTGTGTTTTTCGAACAAATCAAGGAACAGACCAACACTTCAAATATGCAGATTCAAAAGCTGAGAACTATAGTGTATTCAAAGGTGAAGTAGAAGTCCTAGAAAGACCTATTACAATTACTGGTGGGCATGTTTTCTTTAAGGGGAAAATTTGCGTCAACGGTGAGGAAGTTGATATTGCCGCATTTGAACCTAGTAAGAATTTCAAGAAGACTATAAAAAAACTAATTCCTCAAGACAGGATTATTGCATATGGTGGGGTAAAATACAAAGAGGAATTCAAGAAACATTCTGTACACCTAGAAAAATGTGAGATAGTCTTTCTATCAGAATATTATAAAGAAGAAGCACCATTATGTCCTAAGTGTTCCAAAAGGATGACAAGTGATGGATATCTGAAGGGGTATAAGTGCAGAAGCTGTGGTTACAAAGATAAGAATATGGTAAAAACACTTAAGATTCTTGAAAGAGACATTAAGAAGAAACTAATAATTCCACCAGAACAAGCTCAAAGGCATCTTGTTAAACCATTTCGAAGATATAATTTACAGAAAAAAACAAGTTATGAAATAATTGAAAAATGGTGGAAGAGGTCATCTCAGGTTTGAAATGAAACCCTCCCAGGTTTCTCCGGAACTAGCTGAGTAGGTTGAAAAACATACACTCAGCCAGTAAAAAAATCGCTAACTAAATATATAAAGTTATCTCGGAAACTTACCAACCCCAGAATTTGTGGGCATGCTTCTTCTTTATTTCTGCTAGTTCTTCAAGGATTGTTGCGTCATCATTTGTTATCATGTCGCGATATTTTCTCATTAATAATACAGCGTGTCTTTCAGGAATGTCTACATATAAGACATCTTCTTCGTTTATTTGTCTCCCTACTGTAGGACCTCTAATTGAAATAGCAACTTGTTTTCCTTTTCCAGCAACTTGAACGGTTTCTTGACTATCTTGAATTTGACGTATTCTACCAACCCTTCTGTTATCTTCACGTATTAACATCTGACCAGGACTAATTTTACCCCCAAGAACCTCAACACCCACAATCGCAGGTTTACTAGCATGGAAGGTATGGTTAGGTAGGAGCACGATTTTAGCTGGCATTTTTATATCTTTGAGAGAACCTACTTTGATAGCTTCTTTCTGATCAATCATCCATCTTTCAAAATCATCAATGAGATTGTAAATAACTCTATCTTCAAAGACCTTAAGGTCACTAACTTCAATTTCTTCTTGAGCATCAGGCAAAATTGAAACATTGAAACACAATATTGCACCATATTCTGGAGCTTTATCTGCTACTATTGCAGTATCGATAGCATCAATTTTAGTAACATCACCGACATCTGCTTTTTGTATAGGAATATTTCTTTCTCTTAACATATCAACAATAGCTTCAAGACTTCCTAGCGTATCAACTTTAACTATGACACCATTGTCTTTAGTTTCAATTCTAAAGCCTTCTAATTCCGAGTTGACTTCTTCTAGGATTTCATCTTCTTTGCCAGGCAGTGCGACCTTTAAAGGTGCTCCAGCTAATGCAACTTCAAGACCGGGAGAACTAATTTTAATTCCAGCTGACGCATACGCAGAATCAACATTTTTAAACTTATCACGAGGGTCTCGCATTTCATCTAGGTCTTTGGGTTCCAACAAGGCTCGTACTTTTAATAGCACTGCACCTTCTCTACCACCAACAACAATTTTGTCATTTTTTGAAATAACTCCATCATAAATAATGACGTCTGCTGTTGTTCCTAGACCTTCGACATCTTTGACTTCTAGAACAGTTCCACTTGCAGGTCCCTCACTATATTCGAGTTTCTCCATCATAAATTGCTGAGTAAGCCCAGCGAGAACTAGAAATAGATCAGGTATTCCTTCTCCTGTTTTTGCACTTGTTGGAACAATAGCAATTTTCTTACGGAAATCCTTTACTCTATCATACCTATCTGACTCAAAACCCATTTCTGCTAACTCGCCCATAATCTCATAGATACGATTATCGAGATCTGCACTTGCCTTAGGATTTTGTTTCTCATAACTCTCGATGAATATAGAGTTAGGTATGCCTTTCCATGCAGAAATACGGTCAATTTTATTTGCAGCTACAATGAAAGGGACTTTACGTGAACGTAAAATATCCATACTTTCATACGTTTGAGCTTGAAATCCTTTTAAACAATCAACTACCAAAATAGCAATATCGGCAACTGATGAGCCTCTCTTCCTTAAATTTGTAAAAACAGCATGTCCAGGTGTATCAACAATCAATAGTCCAGGGATTTGAAAGTCAATAGGTGTTTTTTTTAGTAATATCTGAGTTACTTCCTTAATTGTCGTCATCGGAAAGTAACTAGCTCCTACGTGTTGTGTTATTCCTGCTGCTTCTCTGGCCTGTACAGCTGTACCACGAACTTTGTCTAAAAGACTGGTTTTCCCTGAATCAACGTGACCTAGTATCACTGCAATTGGACTTCTTATCCTTTTACCATCTTTCAATTCTATTGACATTAAATTAAAGAAAAATAAATTATTATTAAAGTTCCCTAATGAAGAACAAATTAAATTAATATAATATATTACCAAGCTCTTGCATAAAATTCCTAACCCACTTCAAATATGGTTTTTTACCAGAATACATTAACAATTGCATACATTTCTTATATATCAAATCAAGAAAGTTCATGAATTCATTACTCTTAACCTCATAGATAATTCGATGTTTGTACCTTTGCATAGAAGAACCCATTAAACCAAAAGAATAGATTTTTCTGAAATTACAGAGAGATAATTCTTCTGATTCAGATGGCCAAAGCAATGATGCTTTTTTATGCTGTCCAGAAGCAATTAATAAGTTATAATGGTTTAAGAAATCCAAAAAAAGTTCAGTCTCAAGCTCATTCATACTCCTTGCAGTGTATATTAAAAGCCATAAAGTTTCAAAAGCATTAAAAGAAACTTGTATAGTTTGATCTGATTTATGAGAGTTGGTATTTCTATTTGATAATCTGTTCATCCAACCAGAAAAATTAATTTCAACACCCTTATATCCTCGATCTGAAATCCACGGACATTCTAGTAGATTATTTTTAAGAGATTGGAGAACATCCGGATTTGAAGTATGAATCTCGAACCTGTATCTTGAAGAACCTGTACTCTTGTTTGAATATTTTCTAACCAAAGGGAAATAGTTTATCTGATCTCGATGAACCATAATAGAAGAATCCATTATAAGTAAATCAGTCCCATCACGTACAAAGCGTTTATTTTTTCCATCTTTTCTAATGAGGGTAACAAGAAGTTCTGTTTCATCAGATATACCATCAAAAGATTGTCTTGTTAGATATTCTGCTCTAATTTCATTTGTAACTTTTCTTTTTGAAATCTTCGAAATTGATTTTGTATAATCCCGTGTAGTATAGATACTTTCACGACTAAAAAGATTCTTTGACTCAGTAAAAATGTCATATCGCTGAAGAATGGTCTCATGAGCATATTCTTTTGGTAAATCCTTCATCAAGTCCGCAGATTCAGTTTCCAGTTTTTCTAAATATACAGTCTTTACACCATATTCTCCAGAACAAAGATAAGTATTAACTGTCAACATTCCGTAACCTTCCCATTCTGGATTAGGGATATTAAGACCATAAGTTTCTGTTAAATCAAGGAAGGGATCTTCAATATCTTTTTCAATTTTAACTGAGGATAAAGGAATCCGTTCTTTATGAAAATTGGTACTTAAATTTACAAACCAATTACTAGTGACGTGTTTATTCACATCAGCGTTAGGTCTAAGAGCATAACAATTAACATAATCAACACCAAGAATATGGTGCTCAGCTTTGAGTTTGTGTAAATTATCATGAAAACGATACGCTCCCGAGAATTTATCAAAATAGTCTTTGGGAGTTGGGGTTGATGTAATAAAAGACACATCGTGTTGGAACTCAAAATCATCAGATACAATTCCATTCCATCCTAACAATCTTAGATTATCTCGAATATCATTTACAAATCTAGTCTTTATTTCTCCACATAGATACTGTTTGAAATTCTTGTAGAATTCAGTAGAACAAACAATTATTTCATTGTCACTGGTTATAATATCATCCACTTGATTTGAGATATATATTCGATACTTTGTTGGATTGAAGTCAAGAAAACTCATAAAATTATTGTCTTCAATCAAAGGAAAAGTAATGTACTCTCTTATTTCTAGCCCATCTACAAAATCAGGATGAAATACTACGACTTCGCTGCCCTTAGCAGTTTTATCATCAACTCTAAAATCCCCCCCCAATATTTCTCTTTTCTTTATTACACCTTGAGCTATAAACTCAAAAGTCTTTTTGAGGATAGGGTGATTAGAATATCTTCCCTGCAGGTTTCCTTTGTAATTGATTATAAATTCACTTTCTGCAAGAGCTTCTAATCTAAATTGTTCATATAGAACTAATTCAAGGCACTTCTGAAGAGATTTTCCGCCAGAATTGGGTACTATCTCATGCAAAGGATAAAGAAGTCCAGCGTTTTGAGGTAGTTTTGTCCATTGTTCAGCTATAACGTTTAATTGAAGATTCCATTGAGCCATTTTAATAATAGCTGCATTACCTCTGGTTTCAGCTAAGAATCTTCCAAAACTAGATTTAGGATCATAAATCTGAAAACCTGATTTATCTATAAGATATGCACCAATTCTTTCCCTAGTTTCCAATATTTGCTGTATTGACATTTCAAATATCTTAGGATTATAAGTTTGAGATGGAACTTGCCAAGATAGATGGTTCTTGTAACGATATTTAAATTCAATAGGATTAACGATTTCTAATTTTCTAAAGCCTAAGCCTTGTTCAACTTTTATAATCATTTGATCAAAACCTTGAACACTTTTTGCATGGTTGATTCCACAGACTAAATTATCCTCACTAAGGTAATCTTTCACTTTTCGTATACTAGGATGATTTGCAGGACCACTATATGTAAAGGCAGATAAAAGAAGAAACAATTCTGTGAGCTTTTCTTTATATAATGAAGTTAATCCTTTTGATTCAGAGAGTATTTCAATATATTCGGTGAGCCTATTCTTTGAAAGTTTTTTAAATACAGGATTGAGTAGAATCGTGTCATCCGCAATGATTCTTTGTAAGGCTTCGATCATGTAATCAAATGATGAATTGCAGTCTAAGTTTAGATAATCTATTAGATCTTTAGTGAATATTGAAAAACTTGTCCCATCAGCAGTATTTTTTCTTGCATAGGATACCAAATCAAGGCTTGCATCAAGAGTAAAAACTGTTTTATATTGCTTGGGATGAAGAATTGATGCGTTAGAAGGGTGATTCATTTTTGTTTTTTTCTCCATAGAGAATTTTGAAGAAATGTCATAATCATCTTCCTTCACAATTTTATATTGAGCATCATTCTTAAACTTCACAATTTCATTGTCTTCAACTAAGGATATTCTTTGTTGTTTCTTATCCTTCTTGTTGGTTTTTGTTAATTTTTGAAGAGATTTCTTGATTTGTTTTATGTTTTCCAACTCTTCTGCTATTTCTGCTTGCATACTCTCAAGTTCTTTTTTCTTACATTTTTTCTCTAAATTAATTGTATCTGTCATAATTAAAACCACTATAAAATACATAATCTGAATCTTCAAAAGTTGAAGAAAATGATAAAGTCATTCTATAACAATAATACTGAAATTGAAATATAAACTAGAGAAAAACCAACCAACTAAATAGCTTAGATTTTCATCGGTTTATATACCAAACTACAGATTCACTAGTGAAACTTATGATAGAACAAGATTTTTGTGATGAGGAATATGAAAATATAACCCCCTCATTCTTAGAGTTAAATAACTTAAGAGTCCAGATTCAAAGAGAGATTGCTAGAGAAAGTGGAGAATTTGATCAAAACAAGCCTACCTCATTCATAGATGCCGAGGAATCAAGTGACTTATACGATCTACACACACAAATCACATCAATTATTGGTTTATTTCATTTAGAAGAGTTATTCAAAACGATCGATGTATATGCTCATACCCATCACGCAGATTTCATAGAAGGATTGCAAGGAGTTATCAATCCAACAAATGATGATGATGATACATTCTTTGTGCAATTAGAAGACTGGGATTATGATTATAACTGGAATAATAATCTGCAAGATATTAGAAAAAAAGTAAACTGTATTTCACTTGAAACTCGAATTAAATTATTAGAAAAATTACGAAAACAAATACTTAGAAGAATGGATAAAGCTATTGAATTTTGGGGAAGATCAAAAGAGAGATTGGTTGAAAAATTATCTTCACCTGAAAATATCATAAATTATATGAACCATTTTCTATTAGTGCAAAGTTTTGAGGAATACGATCGTTCGATGATATTCAGCAAACAATTACGTTCTTATATCAAAGCTCGTCCATTCTTTCCTGCAATAACATCTGAAGAAGTTTTCAATGAGATTTTTAAATTAGACAATATTGCAGAGACTCATGGGTTTGAAGAAGTACGTAATTATCTCAACAGTTTTCTAGATTGGTTTGATTGAACAAAATAAAATGAATAAAATCCAATCTTAAGAATATAGGTCAGTCATTTACAATTGAAGTCATATCTTCACTTATCATATTTATAAAAATTATAATAGAATTGACAACACTTTTGGATTCTGTATAGATTCCAAATTCCTTACTACTACTAATCGCAGATCGTGTAAAATTCATTGAAGATATCAAGCTTTTATTTTTATCCACTAACAAGATTTTTGCATGTAAGTAGTCATTCGTGAAGACTTTTGCATTTTCACTATCAACAAAAGCATCAATAATCTGCTGATGAATCTTTCTATTATCTCGATTTACTCTACTTGTTGGACGAGTTATTAGAAGCATATTCACATTGGTTTTGGTTTTGGTTTTTCGAAAAATAGCATCATAAAGATTATTCTTATCGAGAAATGGATTTATTAAAATAATGGAATTCTTAGAAGAATTTATCATTTGCTCATGCTTGGCAGCCAAACTTAACCCATGGAGAGGTAAAACAGCTTTATCTTCCATTTCCTCTGTTTCTTCTAGTAATTCATCTATCCAAGATTCTCCTTCCACTGAATTCTTCTTTTTTTTAGGTTCAACTACTTCATACTCCAAACTAGTTCTCATGAAGAAGATTTCATCTTTTTCTTCGACTTTTTTAATAAGTTCTTTTTCTATCAGTTCATTTGTAGCGCTATGAACTGCAAAAGAAGTTAAATTTGTATCAGAAATTAACCATTCTTTTTTCTTCTTTTTTATATCCAGTTCTTTTAAAAGCCTATGTCGCCATGTATCCCTTCCAATTTTTATAGGTTTTTTCTGGTTTCCGGAGCTCATAGATATTAGTCTCAGTATTATTCTTTAATATCTTTTGGATGAAATTAGAAGAATATTTAGCTAAATAAAATAAATAAAAAGAAATTGGTTTGACAGATATTTTTTGTAACTTATCAAACACTTATTCGTATAACCATTTTTCATCTATTTTTGAATAGTTAGTAAATTCTTCTTCATCAAAATAGATTTTATATTCAACAATTGCATTTTCTGGTGAGTCACCAGCATGGATAATGTTTCGTCCTATTTCTAGAGCATAATCCCCTCTTATTGACCCGGGTTCTGCTTCTGCAGGATTTGTAGCTCCCACAATCTTTCTGGTTATTTTAACTGCATCTTTTCCTTCTACAACCATGGCAACTACAGGACCACAAGTAATGTATTCCAAAAGCCCGTTGTAGAATGGTTTTCCTTTATGAATTGCATAATGTTCTTCAGCTTGCTGCATTGTAACAGTAATCATTTTCAACCCTATAATCTTAAAACCTACATTTTCAATCCTTTGAATAACTTGCCCAACAATTCCTCTTTGAACCCCATCAGGTTTAATCATTATAAATTCTCTTTCCAAATTTATCACCATTATTTCTGTAATGATTCTTAATTATTACAATAAAAATTAATTGTTACGACCACAAAATCTCATTCAAATAGAATATAAAAAGAAATAATCTAAAGTAAATAAAATAAAAGAAAATAAAAAGAGTAGAAAAATTACATAATTTTTCTTTCGTATCTCTCTGTCCATTTGAGTTTCTTAGGATCTCTTTTTAGGACTAGTTGAGATTTTTTACATTTGCTTGAACAGAAATAGAGCACGGAACCAGTTCTTTGGATGAACAACATCCCACACCCAGGTTCTATATCTTTTCCACAGTATGAGCATTTTTGTGTTCTTGGCATTGTTAATCACTTACCTTCTTCTAATTTTCTTAGCTTCTCTTTCTGTTTCACGGAGCATTATTACGTCTCCTTTTCGCACGGGTCCTTTAAGGTTACGAGTTAAGATACGGTTCTTATCTCTACCGTCTAGCACTTTTACTCTAGCTTGGATTACTTCTCCTACACTGCCAGTTCTATCTAATACTTGAATAACTTCGGCAGGAATAGCTTCATCTTCATCTCTACTCATGTTGATCACCAAGCTTATTTCTTAAGTTCTGCTAGCTTTTTATTTAGACCTTTTAGTGCTTGTTTAGCTTCTCCACCATCTACAATAGCAATTGATGCTGAGCCAACTTTTAAACCAGCGGCTTTTCCTAAATCGTCTTTTGTTGCGACAAAGGTATATGCTATGTTTTGCTCTTCACATAAAAGAGGTAAGTGCATTACTATTTCAGGAGGATTTACATCTTCAGCGATATAAACAAGCTGTGCTGTTTTTCTTTCAATGACTTTAGTAACCTCATTTGTTCCTTTTCTTATTCTGCCAGATTTAGCAGAAGTTTCTAGAATACTTAGAGATTCTTTAACAACTTCTTCAGGAATATCGAATTTCTTATACATCATTCTTCACCTCGGGCACCTAAAATAATGCCTTCATTAGGTATAAAACGAAATCTCGTTTAGTTTAAAAGACTTATCTTTAGGTAGAATTTTCGTTAATTATTGTCGTACCTACAAATTTGTCTCCTTCACGAACCAATGTCAATCGTTCTGGATGAAAACCATTTACAAGAATCACTTCAGATGTATGCTCTAATATAGATTTAATCTCTTCGATTTTACCTCTCATTTCACCTGTTACATCTTTTGAATCGTCTTGGTTTAACTCACCTATTTCTACATTTTCAAAGTCATTTGTGGTTAGAGAACTCACTAGTTTATCTTCTTTAGTTTCGGGATCTTGCAGAAATAATCCATCTACATCAGAAATGAATATCACTCTACCAACATCAAAGTGTTGAACAAGCAAACGTATTAGAGCATCACCACTGAAAATTCTAAATCCTTTGGCTTCTGTAAATAAAACATCACCTGATAGAATTGGACAAAAACCCAGAGATAACGCCTTTTTCACTGGATTGAAATGAAAAGAGAATCCACCTTCATTCTCGAAAACTATCGCACTTGTCTGAAAGCTAAGAGCATTCACGCCGTTTTCAACTAAAGAATGAGTTACAGCTTCTGTTAACTCAAGCATATCTTTTCGAATTTGAAGTATTCCTTTTAGTTGATTTTGGTTACTAAAACCTAAATGGATTGAGTATTGGTTGGCAACTGTGTGTCCAAAAGAACCAGCTCCATGAATAATTATACATTTTTTTTCCCATTTTGCAAGTTCTTTGCTAAGTAACAATAACTGTTTTTTCCTCAAGGTTCGATATTCACTTTTGTTTGTAATTATTGAGCCACCAATTTTTATGATATCAATTTGTTCATTCTTCAATCTTAACACCAGTTTCAAATATATTCGTAAGATATGCATCAAACCCATTGATTACGAAGTCTGAAACAACATCTTTTGCATATTCATAATCATCATACAGAGCTATCACACTACCCCCTCCTCCAGCTCCTGTCAACTTCCTTCCAAGAGCATCGGTTTTATCAATGAAATCCACAATATTGCTTATGAAGGGAATACCAACATCTAGTTTCTCAAGCAATTCATGATTTTCATTCATTAAATTTCCAACTTGCCTAATATTTCCTGATTCTAAATACTTCTTTGCATCCAAAGTAATATCCTCTATTTTGTTAAAAATGGTTTGTACATTTTTAGGTTCAACGTCTTTCTTCTTCTGGACTTTTTCTATAAGCTTCTTTGTTTGTCTAGGAATCCCACTATCAATAATAACGAGTGTGGATGAAGGAATCTTTGAAGTTAAAGGAGTTATAACTCCTTTTTCGTAAATTATCCCCCCGCCGTAAGTTGAGATTGAATTATCTATTCCTGAAGGAGAACCATGAGTTATTTTTTCTGATTCAAAGGCAATATCATTAATTGTTTCAAGATCATGGTCATGTCCATAAAATTCTAAAAGACTAGCTGTAAGAGAGACAGCTGTTGCAGCGCTTGAACCTAAACCTGCAGAAGGAGGGATACTAGAAGACAGTTCTACTTTTGGAATGAAACCGTTTTCATGACTCCTACTTAGTAGAAGGAGAATGTGTTTGAATGATTCTAATTCTGTAGGAACAATACTTTTCTCAGAAATAGTGAATGTTTGATCAGAAAAAAGCATAGGAGCGGAAATAGTTATTGTTTCTTCATTTGACCTTGTCACTTCGCACAATGCTCTAAGACCAATAGCTGCAGCTATTGCTGGATGCCCGTAAACAACAGAATGTTCTCCAAAAAGTATTACTTTACCTGGAGCTGAGAACTTTATAGAATCGGCAACCATAAACACAAATAGAAATTGTGCATAAAAAACCTTTTTCAAAAGTAAGGAAAAAAAGGAGTTTAATCCTTTAAAAGCTTGAAAGCGAAGTCATCAACTGTAACTGGTAAGTCTTCAGCCTCATTAAGTTCCCCTCTAGCCCTGAGTATTTCTCTGGTTAGTAGATAATAAACTTGAGCTAATGATTTTCTACCTTTGTTATTTACTGGAATAACCAAATCCACATTATTTGTAACATTATCTGTATCACATAATGCAACTATGGGTATCCCTCTTGAAGCAGCTTCAGTTAAAGATTGTTTGTCTGCTCTTGGATCTGTTAGAATAACTACATCTGGTTCAATATAACCTTCATATGAAGGATTAGTCAATGTACCAGGGATAAATCTTCCAGGGATTACTTTGAAACCTGCCAGTCTAGCCATTTTTGTACTAGGAACGGAAGCATATTGTCTTGTTGCAAAAACTGCTACTTTTGATGGTTCAAAACGACTCAAGAATTTAGCAGCAATCCTAATTCTTTCATCAGTGGCATTTACATCTAAAACATATATACCATCATTTCTGACTCTATATTTGAAAGGCGCCATATACTTTGTACAAACACTTGTTCCTATGTGGATACCTGAAACTAGATAGGTATCACGAGGTATTAACAACGCTTCTTCTTCAGTGGTTTCTTCTATTTCCTCTGACATCTTGTATCCTCAGTTTGTGTATGATTTGGGTTATTCCCGCATTGTAAGCAATTAGACCTCAAGTGGTTTGATTAAAAACTTTCTGTTCAGTTAGTTGAGTATTTGTTTTGTACAGATTAAGTAAAAGGCAAGAAATCCTCAATTAAATCTGTATGTGAAACAAGCATTCTTCTACAACACCATCGTTTTACATTTAAATCGTCAAGAATTTTTTGAGGATTTTCTCCTTCATCAATTCTCTTTACGAATTCATCCCATTTATCAGCAATCAAAGTACCACAGGTAAAACATCTTACTGGAATAATCATTTCAGACAATCATTCCTTTCAAATCATACATTTAACTATTATGATTGTCGATAGTTTAAAACCCCCAATCACGGGCTATCTTAAAACCAAGATATATCCTAAGCAATCCTCTAGGATATTTCAACAAAGAAGGATTTTTGAGAAGATTTCCAAAAATCTTTGCTTTTTCCCATCCAGTTATTTGATTAATTGACTTCTTATCAAAAGTTTTACCCAATTTTGTGAGAAAAGAATTAGATCTGCTATAGAAAAAATTGTGACATTTCAAATTAACATCTTGCATAAACTGTAATTGACTTAAATATTGTGAGTATTGCTGTGTTGAGTATTCGGTCCCTTCCTCTAAACTAGTAAGATATTCAACTCCTACTTTTCCTGCAAATTTACCACTTGTCATTCCGATTCTTATCCCCCCATAAAAAATTGGATTTACCATTCCAGCTGTATCACCTGCAAGAACGATATTATTGGAAGCCAATTTACTCACGGGACCTTTCATTGGAATTGCACCTCCAATTTTCTTAACTATTTTTCCTTTTATTTTCTTCTTTTTCAAAAAAGAATCTAATCTAGTTTTCATTTGTTTGGCTGTTGTAACTATTCCAACATTCGTTTCATTGTCTCTGGGAAAAATCCAACAGTAACCAGAAGGATAATCTTGGGCATCGAAATGAAATTCCAAATCCTCACCCCATTCTCCCTCAATTCTGTATTCAAAAGCTTTAATCAATTGGGGAGAGGAAAAACTGAGATTTTGAGCTAATTTAGCCCTTGCTCCTTCTGCTAAAATCAAAAAGTGGGAAAAGTAAGTTGTTTTATCTTGTCCTTTTAACTTAATAATTGAGCCTTCAGGTTTCCTTCTTATTTCCAAAATCTTTGTGTTGGTCTTAATCTCTGCACCAGCTTCTATCGCTTTGTTGGCTAAATATTGGTCAAAACTATCTCTCTTTATCATGAAGGCATGTATGTCGCCATATAGTATTTTATTTGATGGAAAAACCAATTGACATTGTTTGTGTTCTCTCACACAAAACTCGTTGTTTGTTGTGGGAATAGAAAAATCATGGAAAGCTTTAAGACTCATTCCTTCCCCACACTGAATAGGAGAGCCTATTCGTTGGTGTTCTTCAAAAACAACTGGTTGAAATCCTTGTTTAGCTACAGTTATTGCAGCTTGAAGTCCAGCTGGTCCACCACCCACAATAGCTATCTTGGGTTCTTCCATGGTTTCATAAAGTTGTGGTAATTGAAAAATTTAACTCAAGTTAACATAGCGGTAGGGAAAGTTTTTTAGATAAACTAAATTAGAAAAATACAGTTTTAGAATACGTATTTAAGTGATGTGTTAAAATGGATCCGATAAGAGAAGTTCTAGCAGACTGGACACGAGAAGTCCCTGAGAGCGAAATTCGAAGACTTTTAAAAAATAAGACAAAATACTACCTAGCTGGTGGGTTACCAGGAAATCTTCCAACTAAAATATTTCCTGAAATTTTAAGAGAATTAGCAGACTATTATGACTCAGATTCTCAAAATGTTATCAATGAGTTTCAATATGGTCAAACCGCAGGTGACCCTGGTTTTCGTAAAGTTTTAGCTGAAAGAATTCATAGAAGAGATGGCATCGATATCATAAGTGGAGCAGAAGATTGGGAAAAAATATTGATAACTACAGGTTCTCAACAAGCCGTCTACCTAGCACTTGATACTTTGATAAATCCTGGCGACATAGTCGTTACTCCTTCTCCGGCTTACTTAGGGTTTGTTACTACTGTTGTCAAAGTAGGCGGTCATGTGGTTACAGCTCCAACTGACGCAGATGGTTTGATTCCAGAATATGTTGAGGACACAATAATCAAAGCTGAGAAAGAATTTGGGAAAAAAGTAAAAATCCTCTATGTTGTTGAAGATAGTGATAATCCAAAAGGAACCACCCTACCCATAAAGAGAAGGGAGCAATTGTTCAATATTGCTGAGCAACATGATGTGATAGTCATTGCTGATTCAGCTTACAAAGAAATACAATTTGAACAAAAAAGACCATCGATGAAAACATTGGACAAAGACAATAGCAGAGTCATTTATACTTCTTCTACATCTAAAGAAGCAGCTCCATTAAGATTGGGATATTCTTTATTTCCTGATTTCTTACATTCTGAAGCAGAAAAATCCAAGGGTTATATCGATTTATGTACTCCCACAATTACTCAAAGAATTGCTGAAATTTATTATGGCAAATATATTGATGAACAATTACCAATCATAGTTCAAAAATACAAAGATCAGAAAGACGCTGCATACCAAGCTCTTCTTGAAACTTTTCCAGAGGGAGATTTCACCAATCCAACTGGTGGATTTTTTATCTGGTGGCAACCTAAAGGAGAGCAAGCTTATACATTTGATGTAAGAAAATTCAATCAAGAGATTCTTCATCCAAATGACGTTCTAGTTGTACCTGGTGCAGCTTTCTATCCACCAACTGGGCACTCTTATGATCCAGAAGCAAGAGAGATTGAACCCTTGAAAGTTATCACCGGGGGTATGCGAATAGGATATTCATTTTTACCACCGGATTTGATTGATGTAGGTGTAAGAAAACTAGGTAATTTACTCAAGGAAAATTTATAGAGTAAAAATCGTCTTTTTTTCATACTTTTATTGCAAATTAGTGCAACCTTTTAGGTTGCTTTTAAAGTTTTATAATACAGCCAGAAACAACACATTGTGGCACTTTCAGAGCGAAATACCTTCTAAAGCCAAAAAACTGCATTTTTACGACGTAAAAAAATATTTTTTAACGAATTCTTCAATTAGAGAGTGTGTAATACGAAAATTTCTCGACATTACCGAAAAGGTTTTTAATAGGGGGAAGCAAGTTATTAACATACTAGCCCCCTAGGCAAGTAAAAACCGACAGAAGTACGAGTAAAATGATGATTGTTCAATCAAAAATCAGAGATTATGTCAAAGAACTCGGCGATTACAAGGTTGGTGGAGATCTTCTAAAAGCTTTAGATGAAAAGATAGCTGTTCTAGTTAAGAAAGCAGCTGGTAGAGCTAAAGCAAATGGAAGAAAAACAGTTTCCGCAAGAGACCTTTAAATTAGCCAGAGACCTAAAAAGAGCTAAACGAAAGTTTTAATCTTTCTTTTTTTATTTTTTCTTTCTAAAAACATCAGAACCTGAAATCATCTATGTTTTCTAATTCAATATATTTAGAAAGAGCTAATTCAGGTATAGTGGATAATGCTAGATAGGTCCATTTTCCTACAACTTCAACGATCAGATAATACTTTGGATTCTCAAGCGAAACTTTACCTTTACTAATCTCTGAAGCAAGGGTTGTAATTATATCTTCCCGTTCTAATGCTGAGTGACGACGGCGCAAGTTAATTTTCCAAGTATCGTCCTCTTGTATTTGATCTGCAAAGAAGGAAGAAAATTCTTTCAAACCTTCTAATGAAGAAGGTATTCGATATTGGATAGGTACAAGTTTGAGAGTAAATTGCAAAACTGAGTTGTCTTCTTCAATTTCTTTTTGAATTCTATCAATTATTATCAAAGAGTCTTCATCAAAAGAAGTAAGGGTTAAACCAGCAATAGCTGTTATTGGAGAAACAGAGACATCTTTACAATCCAAGATTTCTGTTAGGAGATAATAAATTTCACTAGAAGAGTTTCTCTCGAGTGTTCTTGCGCAAGATCCAATAAAACCTGAGAATTCATGCATGGTAAAACATTTCCATTGTATAAATTAACTTTGCTCTTCTTTAGTTACATCGGGATTTTCTTTAGATTGAGGGTGAGAAGAAAATTTTGATATCTGTTTGGCAATTAAAACAAATACAGAAATACCAAATAAGAGATACAGACCTCCATCAAACAGAATGAACACAGTTAGTCCATAAATAAACGAAACAATTCCCTTAGTAGTAGTTAAACCTGCTAGAAGAAAGGGGATTCGTACTATCAATGTAGCACCTAGTACGTAAAGGAAAGGAGCTAAGGTGATAGAGATGAGCTTGGTTTTCAGGGTTATTCCTCGATACCAGTCAAGTATCTCAGGATTGAATTCTTTAATTTTCTTCTTCTCATATCTGGATAAGAGGAGAGGAAATGATTTTGAAAGACGTTTTGGAGGATCGGGTCTAATAGTTGTAAGGTTAATACCAGCCTTTTTGAATTCATCTACTATATGGTATGCTTCTTCAAATTTCATTCGAACATCGAGAGTTCGTAATCTATGTGTTCTAATCCTAATCAAATAGTCTCCATCATAAGCTAGAAAATAGATTCCCCAAAGATCAGCAAATTCCCAAGAATTGCTTTTCTTAAATTCGCTAAAAGAAATCTGTTTAGTAGAAAAATCAAAAACAACTTCACCTTTAACGAATACATAAACGAGTATCATAAGTATGCCATTCAAGATCCCAAAGTAGAGCCACAAGGATAGACCAAATAAATCTCCAATATAGACTTCATTCCGATAAGGAACATAGTACACAATAGCATCGATTATTAGTAAGAGAACAATAGTAGAGATTCTTGCTCTTACTTTGTGTACATAACGAGATTTATCTGATTCAACTAACATTCAATATAAGTAACTCTTAAAAAGTTATGAAGTTTTCCATAAAACAGAAATCTTTACGCTGTTTTTTTGTATGATTCTCAATCTTCTGCATGTAAAAGATGTTTAAAAGTAGTTCATTAATAACGAAATTACAAACAGCTCTTCGTTTCGAGGAAACATTATTTAAAGAGTGGTAGTTGTCTGGATTGTAGCAGAATAAAGTAAGTACTAGTGAATGAAATGGCATATTGTATTAATTGCGGTGTTGAAGTTGATTCAGCAGTGGTAAATTGTCCATTGTGTTTATCTTCAATACAAAAAAATGGAGAACTAATAGACAAAGATATTCAAGATTATCCTCAAGAAGTAGAATCATTACTTGAAACCAAGATGGATAGAAAACAAAAGCGATTGGTAGCATGGGAGATAGTAAGTGTATCACTAGCTGTACCATTTCTAATTGTAATGATCATAAACATAATAATTGATCACAACGCAAGACTAGTTTGGGCAAAGTTTCCTATGGCCGCTTTGTTTCTAGCTTGGGCGTTAGCAACTTTTCCATTGTTTTTATCAGACAGACCTATTTTGATAGTTGTAGGTGAAGTTCTTTCTCTAATGGTGTTCCTAACACTAATAGATCTTTTTGATAACTGGACATTTGATTGGCTATATAGATTAGCTTTTCCTATTATTGGACTTACTTCAATAATTGTTAGTCTAGTGGTTCTAATTTCAATGAAATCGAAAAAGAAAGGGTTCAACACTGCCGCTTATGTTCTGTTCGGTATTGCTTTACTAAATTTAGGTCTTGATCTTACAATTGTGAGCTTTTTAGCAGGTGAATTAGCACTAGCTTGGTCTCTTTATGTAGCTATCCCATTAACTCTAGTTGGAGGGTTCTTATTATACGTGCATTATAGGATTGCACGGGTTGTAGATTTACAAAAAGTTGCTGGGATAAGGAAGAGATTAAGAATTTAGAAGAAGAAGAGTTGAAAATAGGTGATAGGAAATACAACATCCTCTAGTCACTCCTCAGCTACAGAAAATAATTTACAAATAGGAATGAGTGAGAGAGATGAAGAGTGGCATCGACTAGAAAATGCAGCCACTGGATTCAGTTTAATTGCTTCTCCAAGAGTACCTCAAGTTTTTCGATTGGCAGTAACCCTAAAAGAACCAATTAATACAACTATTTTACAGAGAGCTCTTAATCGGATAATAGTTCGCTTCCCATTTTTTAGAATTAACCTGAAAACAGGATTTTTTTGGCATTTTTGGGAAACTAATATGTCATTTCCTAAGATTATGAGGGATACAAAATATCCCAATGAATTCATGCCTATAACTCAGAAGGGTGTATTCCCTTTCCGCGTGAAGGTTTACAAAAGAAGAATTGCTGTTGAATTTCATCACTGTTTAACTGATGGTACAGGAGGTAAAACGTTCCTAAAAGCATTATTAGGAGAATATCTTAGTCTCAAAGGAGTCAAGGTTAAAGACTGGAAAGACATACTCAGACCTGATCAAACCCCAATTCTTGAGGAATATGAGGATGCATACAGAAGATTCGATAAGAAAATCAAAGTAAGCCGTAAATTAGATGCCAAAGCATTCCGACTACCTTTCAAAAGGATGAAAATTGGTAAATATCATATTACTAAAGGAATAATGCCAGTTAAGCAAGTACTAGAAAAAGCAAAAGAACTCAAAATAAGTTTAACAGAGTATATTGCAGCAATTCTTATTGAATCGTTGCATGAATTAGTTTTTAGTTTTCCAGAAAATCTGAGGAGGAAACATATTCGTCCTATTCGAGTAATGATTCCAGTGAACTTACGGAATATTTACCCCTCCAAAACAATGAGAAATTTTTCACTTTATGTAACTCCAGGAATAGATCCCAGATTGGGTTACTATTCGTTTGAGGAGATAGTTAAGCAAGTTCACCATTATATGAAAAAAGAAGTTAATCCAAAGTATTTCATGACACACATTCATAAGAATGTAGAAAATGAAAACATGTTGTTCTTGCGCTTGACTCCTTTGATGGTAAAGAAGTTTTTTGGTCAAAAAGGGTATTTTAGGATAGGAACAACTCTCTACTCTACAGTTCTAACAAACTTGGGAAAAATAACAGTTCCTGAGGAGCTGGAAGAATATATTGAAGAGTTTGAATTCGTTCCTGCGCAAGTACCAGTGAATAAAGTTGGAACCGCGATGGTAAGCTACAAAGATAAATTAATCATTAACTTTGGAAGGATAATTGAAGAACCGGTTTTTGAAAGAATTTTTTTTAGAAATTTAGTTAAGAAAGGGATAGAAGTCAAAATACAAACAAACTAAATATTCGTTGAAAAGTAATTAAATTCTACGCTAAACAAACAAAAAGGATATTTTTCGTTAAACTCAGCTAAGAAAGAGTTCTACCCAAAACAAAGATTTAAAAGAATAATAACAAAAGAATTGCCATAGAGATAGCGCCGTGGGGTAAGTTATATGGATGTTTTTCCATATGATCCCTAAGCATGGAAAACCCGTCGGGCTCATATCTTCAGAATTTGCGTGTTCTGAAGTGAAAAACCCGAAGATCACTAGTTCAAGTCTAGTCGGCGCTACCAAAACTTTTTTACAATCCTCAACTACCAGAAATTTGATTTTAATGAAAAAGTCCACTTTGATGAAATATCTCAAGCACTTTCTTATCCTCAATCTTCTAACCTGGTTAATAATTGGTGTTTCTATTCCTTTTGCTTTTACCGGCCATCCTAAATACAAGTACACTGATTCTGACTGGGATGATTTTAGTTATGTTCCCGAATATAATCATTCTAATTGGAACATCCTCTTAGATCCTCATTCTCACACTCTTGCTTCTGACGGATTTTTGACCCCCAGACAGAATATTTTATGGCACATCTCTATGGGTTTTAATGCTATGGTTCTGACTGACCATAATACATTTGATAATGTTGAAGAAATCAAACTAATTGCGAGAGAAGAATTCAATGATACCATCAAAGTACTTACAGGTCTTGAGTGGACCACTGACAGAATCCATATGAACATAATTTTACCTCCCGATGTTACTCAGGTACAATATGAGACATTGATCACCTTTGAAGCTTATACTTACACTCCCACAGATGAGGAAATACAGGATTTCATTCAAGCTACTCACGATTTAGGTGGCGTTGTTACTGTCAATCATATTCCATGGTCACAAGATTACACTACCAATCACCCTTCTCGTCAACAATTGTTTGATTGGGGTATTGATTATATTGAAGTTGTTAATTGGAATACTTACGACAATGAGTCTTACTATTTCTGTTTAGACAATGGTTTGGGAATGATTACTGGTACAGATATGCATGCTCCTGAACCAGTTTATTGTTGGACTACGCTTAATGCAACCGAATTTACAGAAGAAGCGATTTTCAATGAAATAAAGGCTAGACAAACTGGTTTCATCTTTACTGGTATTCCATCCCCCTACCCTATTGAACATGTAATCAATCCCACTTACATTGCTTTCTATCCTTTGATAAAAATTGGAGAATTATTCGATGATATGTATGCGAGTGGCATACTCGGAGCACTTTTTGGAACGCTTCTAGGATATATTTATGGTATCTTTATCGTAGTTGAAGTCCTATTATTTCTATTAAAAAAACTTGTTCAAGTAATAAAGGAAAAGGAATTATTCAAAATAAAAAAGAAGAATTAGGATGATCCTTATTGATCATATTCTTCAATTATTTTTATTGTTAAATCAAAAGCTTTCTGCAATAATTTTCCATCTAGATTTTCAAAAACATCTCTTGTAGAATGCCATAAGTCAAAAACATCATCTTCCCCATAACAGAATATAGTTGTAGCAGGAATCTTCTTTTTAGTAAAACTTCCCGCATCAGTGTTACCAAAATGTATCATTTTTGAGGGTAGGTCGAAACCATGTTTTCTTCCGATTTCTTGAATATGGGATACAAAAGCAGCATCATGCTGTACATTGTTATCCTTTTCTTTTAGGAGAATCCCTAATGTACCACTTCCAAGTGTTTCAAAATTTATATTCACAGTATTTTCTAATTCTTGAACTCTTTTATCCACATAGAATTTACTACCAACTAAACCTGGTTCTTCTGCACCAAATGAAATCAATCTAATCTCTACATTCTTTGGAGGGTTCTTCTTCAAATACTCACCTAATCCGAAAAGCATACTGACTGAAGTTAGATTATCGTTTGCTCCAAACACTGGTGTTTTGGTTACCATGTTCTTCAAGAAGTAAAACCCAAAGACCAATCCAATCAAAGCCAAGATAAAGATGACATCTGGAAAAATATACCAACTGACTGTAAGAGATCCTAGATTATATGAAAATAAGAACAATGGAGGATTAATTTGAGGTATGAAATAGATAGACTTCCAAATACTAGCTATTACTAACATTCCGATACCAAAGATTGCAGAGTTTTGTATAAATGCTATTTGTTTTACATTTTTTTCAAATAAAGGCATATGAAAAGCTGAGTCATGATGGCCACTAAAAATCAAAGTAGTTTTCTTCTCTTCTGTAGCATCAAACTGAGCTATGATATTCTTCGTTTCATCCTTTTTTACCAATAGATTAACTAGATTCTTATCTTTAAATCGAGCAAGATAATAAACCAACAGCATAAGTGTTGCTAGAACTATAGCTAAAGGTGCGAGAAAGAAGTAGCTTACTACTGAAATGCAATAACCCCAGACAAGAAAGAGAGTTAGATTCTGTAATGCCCTACCAACCACAGGGAAGGTTTCTGTTTCTACATTAGATGTGTAAGTTTTGAACTTCTCTTCTATGTAATCACATGTTTTATGATCAGCTTCTGTTCCTGTAATTCTTGGACCAAAATTCTCACAAATATATTCAATAGGTTCCATTAAGGAAGTCATGACCTCTAAAATTAGTACTTATTTATAAATTTGAATATCTCAAGCACTATCTTTCAAAACAGTTTTTTCTTCTCGGTTCTTTAACCTCAATCCAATTTCTTGTTTTATCTCATTCAGCTTCCAAAGTACGAAATCTACAGCGTCATCATTGATAATTCGTAAGGGATCCGATTTTTCATTAAGTTGACGGAGTAAATCTTCTCGTTTTATTTCTTCCATATTCTCGCCTTCGTAGATTAAGGTTATATCGTCTTAACCAAGAATACTGTGTTAAGTGATTTATTAATTATTTGTAATATTGGCACAATACCATTTACAACGCCAACATTTGAAAAATGTGAACAAAAATCTTCTTCAGAAGGGAAATTGGTGCGGAAGGTTTCATGAGTTTCTTTTTGCAAGACATTGGACGGACTAATTTCAATTTTCCTTCCTGCACCTTAATTCTTTTCACTTGTCAGACACTTATTAATTATTCCATTCATTCTAATAATTAGAATGGGATTTTTGTGTAATTAAATAAGTTTGATCACGAGAATACGGTATCTAATTGATTCTTAATTTGATTTTTCACATACTCGCGAAAGTCTTTTTTACTTCCAAAAACAGCTGCATCATATCTTTGATCAAACAAGATAGTATTTGTAATTAGTACTGTTCCATGTATCACAGTCCACAAATATAAAGCAAATTTCTTGGTATCGACATTTTCAATATTCATTTCAGTAATAGCATTTTCAACTAGCATTAGAAGCATATTAATTGATTGAGGTTCGAATTTGTCAGCTTCCGATTCTGAAGAGTCTGTTGGTGGAGGAGGAATAACAAACATTATCTGATATCTACGATAATTAGATTCAGCAAAATCAAAATAGAAATCGGCTAGATTCTCAAGTAAGTCTAGAACTGTCCCTTCATGTGATGTAACTATCTTCGTGATTTCATCTTCAAAATCAGCAAAATCCCTCTTAACAATTTCATACCAGAGTTGTCTCTTACTAGACCAGTAGTTGTAAAGATTACCTTGGGACATATCAAGCCTTTTTGCCAGTGCTCTCATGCTGAAACCCCTTGTCCCTACTTCTATGAACAGGTTACGTGCTTCTTCAATGATTTTTTGAACTTGCTGTTCTTTTGCTTCTTTTGATCTTGCTCTAGTTTGAGTCATCGAGATGTGTAGGGGTTATACTAAATAAATTTTTTTAATGAACGTTGTTCATTTAACAATATTTATAAATACCTAACAAAGGGGAAAAACAGCGTTCACTCAAATGGTGTGAAAAATGATTGGTGACATGGAACTTCTAGAAAAATACAGAGAAAATTCGGAATCCGATCCTTCTTTACATATTTTAATGACCAAAGTAAAACTAAGAAAAATGAGTGAGGTCTTCTGTGAAATTTTAAAACTTAAACAGGGCTTAACACAGCGAAAGTGTCATCTAAGGAATCTTTTGCAAGTCTTAATTGGAGAGATGGAAATCTTCTGCAAAATTGATATAACAACAGAAGTAAACCAGATTTTGGAGAATATAGATAGTGGTATAAATGAAGATAATTGGAACCACATTGTAAATTCAATGATAATAATTTATGAGAAGTTTTTCAACTACTGTAAATAATCCACCTTTAACGAATCTTTTCAACCAGCAACAGCTAACCCCTACCTTATTATTAGATTGCTTCTTGGATATATCTCCTTACTAGAAGAATAGGTTTTGCATGTTTTTCAATCAATCTTACAAGCTAGGGTAGTGCGTTTAAAAAATTGCACAATATTCGTTAAAGTGTTATAGACTGAGTGGGCTCCTCTAAGTGTTAGTTCATTTATCTTCTATATCGCTTGAAAACAAAGCCCAAAATTAATACTAAATATCTGTTTCCTACTATCCTATGATTAACTATTTGCCATGTCCAAAACAATTTAAGCGTAAAAATGAATTACCAGCTGATTTTGATGGCCGATAAGAAGGATTTGACATTTAATTTCCCAAAAGAATTAGAGAAGTTGATAAAAGATTTCAACTGGGAAGACAATACTTTTGGATATTCCGGAACATTCGTTTTCAAACTTACTCGCGATCAAGAAATTCTTTATCTTAAAATAAACCAACCAAAATCGGATTTCAATCTAGAAAAGGAAAAAACCATCTTAGAATGGTTAGAGAGGAAACTGCCTGTACCAACGGTTCTTTACTTTGACATAGCAGAAGAGAGAGAATTCCTACTGTTGTCAGAAGTAGAGGGGACGAACTCTCACATTGCTAAAACAGATGATGAAAAGATTACTAATATCAAAATACTTGCTGAAGGATTAAAAATGATACATTCTATCAATCTAAAAGAGTGTCCAATTGATAATAATCCTAATAATATGATAGAATTCGCTAAAGCTAGATTACAAAAGGGCGATATTGATCCTAATCAATTTGATGAAAGGTGGAAAGATAAAGAACCAAAACAGTTGCTTGAAGAACTAGTTAGAATCAAACCAACTGAATTTGATCTTGTTTTTTCACATGGAGATTATTGTCTTCCAAATATTCTCATTAGAGATGAACAATTAAGCGGTTTTATTGATTGGCCGTATGGTGGAGTAAACGACAGATATTTTGATCTTGCAGCTGTTGCCTGGAGTATAGGATACAACTACGGAGAAGAATGGGTTGAATCCTTCTTTAATGAGTATGGAATTAAAGAAATAGAATGGGAAAGAATATATTTTTACCAGAGGTTAAACGAGTTCTTTCAGCAATAGATTTATTTTATACCCAGAAATCATCTTAACATGAGTTTACGTTTCAATAGTTACCGAGCACCTGTTTATGGTAGACGAGGTATGGTCGCTTCAAGTCAACCTTTAGCTTCAGAAGCAGGAATGAGAATTTTACAAAAAGGCGGTAATGCAGCTGATGCAGCTGTAGCAACGGCAGCAGCATTGAATGTTACAGAACCTAGTTCAACTGGAATAGGTGGAGATTGTTTTTGTCTATTCTTTGATAATGAAAACAAGAAAGTATCTGGATTAAATGGAAGTGGTAGATCTCCTAGTGAACTGAACCTCGATGTTCTGAAAAACCAAGGAATTACTGGTTCATTACCACCTCTTAGTATTCATACCATTACGGTTCCTGGAGCAGCTGCTGGCTGGGCAGATACAATTGAAAAATTCGGTACAATGAAACTAGAAGAAGTTTTGACGCCAGCAATAGAGCTTGCAGAAGGTGGTTTTCCCGTTGCACCTTTTACTGCACTTGCATGGAAAAGGAGTGAAACCCTAATTAAGAGAGGACCATATGGAGATGAGATACTACGAAATGGTGAAGCTCCAAAAGAAGGAGAAATAATGAAAAACCCCACATTGGCACAAACATTTAGGTCTCTAGCTGAACAAGGAAAAAGTGGTTTCTATGGAGGAAGAATCGCAAATGCCATTGTAGATTTAATTCAATCACTAGATGGCGTAATGTCTTTGGATGATTTAAAAAATCACCATACTACTTTTGACAACCCCATTTCAACCAACTATAGAGGAGTGGATGTTTTTGAAATTCCACCAAATGGTCAAGGAATAACCGCACTTATTGCACTCAACATTCTAGAAGGGTTTGATGTTGCAGATATGAAGCATTCATCAGTTGAATATTTGCACGTTCTGATTGAAGCTATGAGAATAGCTTTTGCAGATACAAGGTGGTATGTTGCAGATCCAGCTGTTGTAGATGTACCCATTCAAGAGTTAATATCGAAACCTTATGCTGCAGAAAGAAGAAAATTAATCGATCTCACAAAAACCTCAATTGATGTTCAGAAAGGATCACCTTTTGCTAGTTCAGATACAGTATACTTCTCAGTTGCAGATGAAGAAGGTAATGCTTGCAGTTTTATTAACTCAAACTACATGGGATTTGGAACAGGATTAGTACCACAAGAGTGTGGTTTCACACTACAAAATCGAGGTGCCAATTTCACATTGGAAACAGGACACCCCAATGTTCTAGAACCAAATAAAAGACCATATCACACAATTATTCCTGGAATGGCAACAAAGGATGGAGAACTTTATGCCAGCTTCGGCGTAATGGGTGGTTTCAACCAACCACAAGGACATGCCCAAGTTATTATGAACATGGTAGACTTCAGAATGAATCCTCAAGAAGCTCTTAATGCACCAAGATTCTGTATAAGAGATGGAACTAGTGGCGGAAAAGTAGCCTTAGAAGAAGGAATATCTGTTGAAACTATGAGTACTTTAAGTAGAATGGGTCATGAAGTAATTCCAACTTCAGGAATTGCCAGAAGCTTATTTGGTAGAGGGCAGATTATAACTCGAAACCCAAAAACCGGTGTACTTTGTGGAGGTTCTAGTCCTCGAGCAGATGGATTAGCTATTGCTTGGTAAGTTTTCTAATTAGAGAAAACTAACGATTTCACAACGACGGGCACAACTTGCCCACCAGCTTTGGGTTTATCGATATCGATAAAATCTCCCTCTTGTACATTTATTTCATCTACAGAGATAATGTTCTCTTTTGCATCTGTTTCCCTTTTCATTACATTGCCCACAGAATTACCTATATCTCTGTCAAAAATCATTATAAGCGGCATCTCTCTTTCAATAGTTTTTGGAACAGCACTTACAACTCCTTTTGCAAAAGTTGTTAGTCCGGCATAAGAACCCCCAATTGCTCCTTTAAAAGAAAGGGCGACAGATTGTTCTCCCTCAACAACATCGAAAAGATTGAAACTCTTCAAAATCGCTTTTCTTACATTTTCTATAGTGATATCTTTTGTATTCAATTTTGGTTCTAAGACCGGTATATTATGAATTGGAAGAAGCTCAGAATCAGAAATATGAGTTGTAACACCTGAAACCTGAAGAGTATACTGACCTGCACCTATAACTGTAGCTCTTATTAGTTCTTGAGGTTCATGAAGCACTATGCCTTGTTTGTCTACTATTTTTCTTATTTCCTCTCCAAGGTATTTTCCTAAATCACCAAAATCAGCATCTGTTTTATCATAAATATATTCAGCAACTCCACCTGAAAAAATCATTTCATCGATTACACCATCAAATTCAATTGGATTTGTCATCAAAAGATTTTGAGCAATCTTTGTTTTGATGTTTTTATTTAGAACTTCGAATAAACTGTCTGCAAGGATTTTTGCCATGGCTTTCTTTTGATCTTCTGAAATAACCATACCATAATCAAATGTGACACCAATTTTATCCTCTAAATTCCTTATTGGTGCTTCGATACGAGTAATTTTATTCTCATCATCAAAAGCCAATAATCGACCACCTACATTAACACAAGCTGCATCAATAATCTCTCCATCTTTAGCAATGCCAATGTTAGAAGTACCACCACCTATATCGATATTAATTACAGTCTTCTTTGAATCTTTTGAGTAAAGAGCAGCTCCGGATCCCATTGCAGCAATAACTGATTCGAAATTTGGTCCTGCTGCAGCGCAGACAAACTTCCCTGCTTTATGTGCGAGGGATTTGACCAATTCTTCAGCATTTTCTTTCTTTGCGCTTTCACCAGTAATAATAACTGCTCCAGTATCAATATCGTCGATAGAGACATTAGCTTGTTGATATTCGTTTTTTATGAATTCAACAAGTTTTAGATAGTCGATATTCAGTCCATCAATAAGTGGTGTTAGTATTATACGACTTCTGTATAATATTTCTCTCTCAGTTACTTCAAACTTAATTCCTCTCTGAGTAAATATCTTTTCAAGTTTTAACTTGGAAAATATTAGATGAGAGGTAGTAGTTCCAACATCTATACCGCAACTAGTAAGTGTTAAAGTGTGTTCTTCAGTCATGATTAATCCTCAAAGCACTAAAAATCTCAAAAATTAACACACTTAAAGGATTTGGGTTGAAGCTTTTCTTTTAACGTAAAATTTCCAGCATGGAGAGAAAAGATTTAAAATGTTTATTGTAATGAGCAAAATGGAACCACTATGGAATCTAATAATACTGAAGTAGATAAAAGTGAATTAAGTTCAACAGAATTAGGTCCTAGAACACAAAAAGAAGTATGGAAAGACTGGTCAAAAGCAACTGGTAAGTTTTTTGGAAAAAAGATACACTCACCATTTGGCATTTATCTTTTGAGTACGTGGTTCATCAGCTTTCTTATCATGGGTATAACAAACACTCTAAGAGGAGGTAAATTTTTTGAGGGGCCTGGATATTGGATAGATGTTTTTCTAACATATGGATTGAATAATGGTCAAGATTCAGCCTTAAGATTTGTGACAACGCCCTTTCTAGTATGGTTCTTTGCTCCAATGTTTGTATTAATACTTGGATGGGGACTATTTTTATTGAAAGATAGTGGATTCTTCCAAAATGGAGGTTTGCCAGTAGAGGAACAAGATTTCAATGAATTACAAAGATTCTTTAGCAATGATGATGTTTGGGGACAGGAGTTAATTAACCCAGCACAACCAAAGTGGACAAAAACATATATTTGGTTAGTCATGATGCCGATCATTCTAGGCGCAGTGGTTTCAGGATCATATAATTTCATTGTGTTCAAAAAAGTTAAGAAAACCAAATTTCTTCCAAGCGCTACAAAATTTCTACTTGTAATTGCCATAAGTAGTTTGATAATAGGGATCCAAATGGCTTTAATGACTGGAAATATCACTCTGGAGTTTATTGGTTTATTTTATTCGTTATTCGTAGACAGAACGTTGAATGAATTTATAATATATGGTACGCAATATAAGACTGAAGGAGATAAGGCACACCCAGGTCAGTATCACCCACTTGGAGTAGCAATAACTTTGTGGTTACTTTATCTTATTCCATTTTTCGTAGTTTATTTAGTATTCTTGATTATTGGAAATCTTGATGGTATATGGAAAAATAAGAATTTTGTTTATCGATGGTTCAGTAATTTCATTGAATCAAGAAAAGAACCAGATTTAAGTTTGGATTAATCACAAATGAAGGATAATCCTTCTTCTTTTTTGTCTTTGCGCAATATTTTGAGTTGTAGATGTAAATTTTTTGATTTCCCAGAAAGGGTTTGATAGATGGACAATTTTATTAGTGTCTATTGTTTGCTGTTGTTGTTAAGAATGGCTACTGCTGCACATAATACTCAAGAAGGCTTAACTGCTAAAGAGCGAGATGAAAATATTCCTCTACTAATTGCAGAAGACGTTATCAAAATCTATCAAACGGGAAAAATTGAAACACAAGCACTCAGAGGAGTATCATTTAAGGTGAATCCTGGAGAAAAAGTCTTTCTAATAGGTCCAAGTGGTTCTGGTAAAACCACATTGGTTAATACAGTTGCGGGGATAATAAAACCAACATCTGGCAAAGTGTTCTGGAAGGATCTTTCCAAAGACATTACAAAATCTTCATTGGAAGAAATCATTAGGGCAAGACGTTCTTTTGCTGGAGTTATTTTTCAAGATAGTAGGTTACTTTCTCATTTAACTGTAAAAGAAAATATAGAATTAGCTGGTCACTATGCTGGAATTAATCCAAGTGTTATAAAGAAGCGTTCTGAATTTCTTCTTAGATTTCTAAATATATGGGAAAAACGAGATAAGAGAGAGGATACCTTGTCTGGAGGAGAAAAAAAACGAGCTGCAATTGCAACCACATTAATAACCAATCCTCGAATATTGATTGGTGATGAACCTACAGGAGATTTAGACATTGTCACAGCTGAAAGCATTCTTGATTTATTTGATAGGATAAACAAAGAACTCGGAATAGCACTTTGTATTGTTACACACTCGCAGCAAGTAGCTTCAAGAGCAGATAGAATCCTTGAATTGCGAGACGGTATTATAATTGGTCGTCATGGTAGAGAGATTGTTTTAAGGAAACTTGAAGAGAGTAGATTATTAGAGATAGACAGGCAGAATAGATTGGCTATTCCAAAGTATATTCTAAATGTAGTTAATGACCCTAAACATTTCACTATTACCACAAAAGATGACAGTATAATTCTTACCCCTGTCTTTGACCCAAACCTTTACAATAATGGACAAGACGTTGTAACATGTGCAATGTGTGGAAAGCGTGTAAGTCACACTGCAAAATTCTGTCCATATTGCTCTGAAACTATAACGCACACAAAGGGTACAAAATGAATCAGAGAAAAAAACCTTGGCTCGAAAAAGAGGTTGACGAAATAAAACAAGATGAAGAGAAAGAGAATACAACAAAGACCATTAAGGTCAATTGGATGAGAATACTTCTCTTAGGTTTCCTATCGTCTATGGTTTTTATTTTCATTAATTTTATTATATTCTTGATTTTCTATTTCGGGTTTGATTCAGAAACACTGTTCATCCTATATTTTATGCAATATGTATTCTTTGGTGAAGCTGGACTAGTTATCTTCATAGGAGCATGTCTTGGGAATTTTGGTCAATCGGTCTTTATTTCAAATATTAAAGAGAGATTTATGGGATCAGATCCTTTGACTGGAGATAGTTTTAGAGAAGCCACATTTAATTCATTCACATATTACCTTGGGGGAATGTTTATACTCTTTTATGGGTTGATTCTTTTTGGGATTTTGAGGCTTATCAGTTTACTTCCATGACAAATAATACTACTTCCATAAATGGGAATAGCACTCTTCTTGCAAAACTAGTACTTGAAACGTTCCTATCGTTAGTAAATTTATCAACTTGAAAAAAAAGAAAAAAATTCAGTCCAATTATTAGAATGGGAAAAACGCTCCTAATTATTAAAATCGTAACCCAAAACACTTATTAACATGTTAGGGCACCTTTTTCTCGCTTCCACTAACATGGTAAACATAAAGTGGAATTTTGAAAAGGTGAATAAAATAATGAAGAAAAAAACACTATTAGGTTATGGCCTAATTTTTCTGTTTGCGTTGTCAGTTTTCATGGGGCAAGTAAATGCCGCCGATACTGAGGTTGTAGAAGTTTTCTCAATAAACTTACTATCACCTAATACAAGCGCCGCAAGAAATCAATGGTCATTACTCATGGAAAATCAATTACCAAAAATTGGTATTGGTGTAGACTTCCATGAATCTACTGGATGGGGAAACATCGGTCCTCGTACCTGGTCCTATCCATTAATTGACTATGATTACATCCCAACTTATGCCGAAGGTGGTTTCGACATACTCTTTGTAGGGTGGTCATGGGGTCTTGATTGGGATCCAACTGGTCTATTTGACTCAGCAAGTTTAGTCCCATTCGGAGACAACTTCTATCAATACATCAATCCTGTTTATGACGGTATATTAAACAGCTATCTAACAGAATTGGACCAAGCCGCACAGATTGTTTATGGTCAACAAATGCAAGCAATTCTCTATGAGGATCTGCCAGACATTGTGTTGGTTTATCCAAAATCACTCTTCGGTATGAAAGAAGGATTACTCGGTATTGACGGTCTCTTGTTAGGTGCAGGTTCTGATCGTTATGAATTCTGGGATGACCCAGCAGACAACTCAATCACATATGCTATTCCTGCAAATCTTGCAGAATGGAACACTTATGTCCAAGAATCATTCTATGATGGTCTATGGATGCAAGGAGTTTATGGATCACTATATGCCAGAGCACAAATTTCTAACGTTTGGGAATCACAAATTGCCGCAGACGTA
>JAAFKJ010000155.1 GCA_021399395.1 Candidatus Heimdallarchaeota archaeon | reverse complement strand
ATATTGGTTGAAAGCCTTCGAGGAGAAGAACAAGATGAAGAGATTCTTTTCTATACAAGAACAATGTTTAACGAATCAATGGATTTCTTGAAAAATCATCTTGTAGAATTAATCGGCATTGAAGAGGAGTTAGAGTGGCAGAAATTCATGGAGTTCAAGTTCGATGCTGAAGAGGAGAAAATTCTCCAAGATTTAATAACAATGGTTGCTGATGTTCTTAGAGAAGGAAAAGTAGAATTCTCAAAGGTAGAGTCTTTGAATTTCTTTGGAACTATGGCTCAGAAATTTGAGATGATTGAAGAAACTATTGTTTTCTATGTTGCTGTTGTTGGTAAAGATCAAGAGAATCTTGTTGCCATTTACAACCTTGGTTTGTTATATGCAAAAATAGGTAATATGGACGAAGCAATTCAACAATTTACTAATATTCTCCAATTTGAACCAAATAATGCTAATGCACTCTCAAAACTTGGTGACATCTACTTGCATAGAAAGAATGATTTCCAACTAGCAGCTGATTATTACAAGCAGGTATTGGAAACTAACAATGAAGATATTACTACCGGTTTGAAACTTACCGCTGCATTGAGCAAATTAGAAAATTTTGATGAAGCAATTTCTGTAATTATCAAGCTTCTTAGTGTAGAAGACACAAATCCAGACTTATGGTTGAATTATGCAGTATTACTAGTTAAGCAAGTACAGTTCGAGGAAGCTTTAGATGCGTACAATAAAGCTCTAGATATAGCTCCAAAGGATTGGGATTTCAGAGAAAAAGCTGAGAATGAGAAAACCAGAGTTGAACAGATTATCAACGCTCCAGAATATACTGAAGCAGATGATGAAAGTTTGCATTACATGGTAGATGAAGAAAGAAAGATCAAATTAAGTAAGGTTTTCATTTTTGCCCAAGATCCAGTAGACGATGAGGTTTTCATGGCTATATTCGACTGGTTTAAACAGAGCAAAGAAAAATACAACGTTCCAGCTGATTTGGTTCCAAAATACGGGAGTATAATCGACCAAGAACAGTTCCCATTAGATCCTTTAAGAGCACAGGGTTTTGCTGAAGTAGTTTTCAAAGAACAGTTTGAAATAGAATTAGATTTATCCAAGTTTCATCATGAACTTTATGATTTAGAAGGATATGGCAAAATCATCGTATTCATGGAAGAAGATATCTAATCGTTTCCTCAAACTTTTTATTTCTATAAGTAATTTTTTAACTAGAATTAATTTAAGTTGTGATGTGTTGAAGAGTATTATACTAATTACTATTGACTGTCTAAGACCTGATCATATGGGAGTTTATGGTTATAAAAGAGATACAACTTCAAGAATTGACAAACTAGCTGAAAATGGGACAATCTTCACCCATGCTTTCGCAACAGGCTCAAGTACACCTTATTCATTCACAGGAATTTTCTCTTCTACTTTTCCGCTAGACTATACAAAAATCCCCTCATTAAAACATCCCTTACGTAATAGCTTAACAACAATTCTAAAAGAGAACAACTATGTTACTGCAGGTTTTCATTCCAATGCTTATATCTCGAGTTTCTTTGGATATGACCGCGATTTTGATGTATATTATGATCTAACAAAGAAGAAAACAACTGAAAGTGGACCGAAAATCCCTCCTACAGCTCTTCGAAAAATTATACGTTCTATTCCTTTGATATCGCAATTAGCAAGAGTTACATACAAAAAATACTATGACTTAAAACAACGCAAAAACCAGAAACTTGCCTATCTTAGAGCAGAGGAAACAACCTCTAAAGTAGTTGAATGGTTAGAATCTATAAACAATGATCAACTAGTATTTCTTTGGGTACATTACATGGATCCTCACCATCCCTATCTTTCAACTGAATTTCTAGGAGAATGGACTGAAACAAAAGTTGATTTTTCTAAATCCTTGCATCTTATGAACAAATGCTCTAATAAACCTGGTAGAATTACAAAGAAGGAATTGGAGTTAATCGTAGATTTATATGATGGAGAAGTGAAATTTGTTGATTCAGAAGTTCAGCGATTGTTATCTGCATGGGATAAAAAATACCCCGATTCAACAATCGTTCTAACAGCTGATCATGGAGATGAATTTAGAGAACATGGCGAGTTTAGTCACAAAGCTAAACTATACGATGAATTAATTCATGTTCCTTTAATCATAACTGATCCAAAAGTTTCGCAAAATGAAAACAATGATTTGGTGAGTCTTATCGATCTACCAACTACAATTCTAAATCTCCAAAATATAGATGTTAGTCCAAAAATGAGAGGTAATAGTATATTTTCTAAGAGTTACAAACCAAGAGATTACATAATATCTGAAACGCTGCAAAAGGAACAGAAAGTATCCATGGATGGTCAAGGAGTTCAAAAAGTTGCACTACGAGGAAGAAAATGGAAATACATTTTCCATGTTGATGGTAGTGAAGAACTCTATGATTTAGAGAATGATCCTCAGGAACAAAAAGATATCTCAAGTGAGAAAATAGAACTAACTTCCGAACTTAAACAATTGGTCAAACTACATCTAAAGCACCAAACTAAGAGTAGAATTAAAATAGTCTAAAGCAAAGTGAAACATATGATAACTATCGTATCAGGCTTACCTAGATCTGGAACATCAATGATGATGAGTATGTTGGAAGCTGGAGGGTTGAAGCTTTTAGTTGATAATGAGAGAAAAGCAGATGATGATAATCCAAAAGGTTATTTCGAATGGGAGAGAGTAAAGAAGCTTCCAGAAGGGGATATCAGCTGGGTAGAGAAAGCAGAAGGTAAAGTTGTCAAAGCAGTATCTTATTTCCTAAATCATTTTCCACCAAATTTTGAATATCAGGTCATCTTTATGGAGAGGTCATATGATGAAATTCTGAAATCTCAAAAAGTGATGATGGAACGTAGAGGAGAAGAAGCTAAACGTAGAGAAGATAAAACTATGGCTGAGTACTTCAAGAGTCATATCAAAAAAACCAAGGAATGGTTATCTTTGCAACCTAATTTCTATGTAATATATGTCTCCTATAAACAAGTCTTAGAAAATCCGACTGAATATGCTCAGAAAATAAATGAATTTTTAGAAGCAGAACTCAAAGAAGATAAAATGGTCAAAGTAGTAGATGGTAAACTGTATAGACAAAGGTCGAAGAATTAGTTTATTTCTAAGCATTTCAAAAAACTTTAATATTTCTTAGAACTTGCTTGCAAGAAGTCAAACACAAGAGGAAACAAAATGAATGATATTAAGAAAGAGATTATAATTCCTGAAGAATTGTATAACAAATTAACCGAAAAAGTATCTGAAGAAGATGATTTTGAGACAGTAGAGGAATTCGTAATTTATTTACTTAAACAATCGCTATCTACAGATATGGAAAATGCAAAAGATGAGAAAGAGGAAGAGGAGATTAAAGAGAGACTAAAGAAACTGGGTTATTTGTGAAAAAACTCTACTAATTCTTTTCTGTTCGATTATTGTAATTGTCTCAATTTTGCACAAATCTTTTCTTGCGTGAAAAAATATTTTTTAAAAGCAGAGTAATAACAATAACTGAGCAAAAAACACTCAAAGAAATAGATGTCCTTTCTGTTTCCAGAATTTCTAGTAGGAATAAATCTTCAGCGAAGTTTCCAAATAAATCGTAAAGAGTTAATCTAATCTCAAAAACGCCTGTATGGGGGATTTCAAGATAATATGTAATTATTAACGACCCTCTCCATGGAGAAGAAAAGACCAAGTCACCATCGATATAAATTGAATGATTCCAAGGACTGGTATCATTGACACTCCAAGCAAATTCTACTGATGACTGATCATTATAAACAGACATATCTGCATGAGGAGATATATAGGGAGGGTCAGATTCTTCTTTAAGAATTCTATAATTTATTGCTTCGATAGCATCAAGTTGAATATTAGCACCTGAATTATAGACGATTTGAACATATCTAGCTTCTGTAAAACCTATACTCTCTAAATCAAAACTTTGATTCCCAGTTCCATAGCTGAGAAACGTGAAATGAGTAGAAAGGCTATTACTGACTTTTACGCTATATTCTCCTCCTTCAGCAATTACCCAGAAATCATCACCTTCACCATTTAATATTTCCTCTTCTTTTCCCATATCAAGAGTAACAGTTCCATAACTATAATCCATAGTTATCATAGCAAATTCGCCATCAGCTGATCCCACAGCTGATTCACCACTATAGTAGAAAAAGGAATTGCTTGCCAGAAACTCATTTGCATAAGCATCTCCAAATTCGATTTGGACGTAGATCCATTGAAAATGCAGTGCTGTTTTTCCACTTGAATCTTCCACAAACAGAGTAACATTATATACTCCAGGAAACCAATCAACTAACCACCAATCTCGAAGATCTACAGTAATATATCTTGAGTAAGAAGAACTTTCAAAAACCAAACTATTATTTCGATAAAGATAGAAATTTGTTCCTCCGTGAATCTCCCATTCAAGTATCGTTGGAATTCCCCAATAGACTGTATCTTGAGGAAATGAACTGATTATAGGCGGGCTGGGATGAGTGATGAGCACAAGAGTAGTAATTTCATTCATTAGCATATTTCTGTCAAAAGCTTGTAATTTAACCTCGTATAAACCCTCATCCAAAATTGGTATTTCCCACTCAAATAGCTGAGATTTATCCACCCAAGAAAACTTTGTTTCAAATGTATCATTCAGATATAAATACACATAATTTGGAGAGTTGTCAAATATAGACCATGACAGGGTAGAAGTATTGTTCCAAATCAATTCTACATTATCAGCAAATGAATAGAAATAAGGCGATTCATATGGGAAGATGTCAACTTCAAAACTATCATCAAACAGGAGTATACTAAAATTGAAAATCTGTAATTCAATCAAATTATATCCTAAGTCTAAACTATTTAAATCTAAATTTATATTTTCACCATCCCAAGAATCTGCAGTAATTAGAGACCCATTAACTGTTATATTGTATGTAAGTGAAGAAACAGTAACTCCACTCCAAGTTATATTAGCATCATTCTGACCTGACTCTATTTCTAAAGGTCCTGTTTTCATAATCGCGAAATTAGTGCTGATTACTGGGATTTCACACGCCGTTGCATGACCAGCTTCATCCATGAGAACTACAGTTAGATTGTAAAAACCTGAACCTAACTTGCCTATGCTTATATTAAGATAAGATTTTTTCCAGAATTGTTCAAATTCATGCATACCACTATCTACAATACTTCCATTAAGAAAAACTTCATACGAACCCTGAACATTAGATCTTGTTCGAAAATTATAAAATGTCTCTAAAGACAAAAATACTTCATCTTTTGGAGTTACAAGAACATCTTCATTTTTGAGTATAGTAGGTTGATATCGAAATCTTTCTGCTCTATAGATACCATAAGAGATATCATCTCCTTCCCACTCGTAATTTAACTCCCAAATTAGATCACCTGCTCTATTAACTTCAACCATTCTAGCACCTATTCCTGAACCAACATGTGTTGGAGTACCAAAGGTTCCAAAGAAATGTCCATTTGGAAGCATGTCTGCATCTCCCCAAATACTGCTCCAATAGCTTTCCGGAGCTTCCCAAGTGAAGGATTCTTTTGCAATCATAGTTGTATCGTCAATTACCAGTTCAACAATTCTGGATGTTCTAGAATGGGCAAATGTTTGGTTGTGTCTATCATTATCAAACAGAATGAAAGTCTTATCAGCTGTTTTTTCTACCGAATGTGCATGGTAAAATAGATTGCTTTGAATCGTGCCATATTTATCATAAAGTGTGAAATCACCATATTCTCCTAAAGACCAAATTACATTTTTGGTTACATAGTCAATTTTGTAGAATGTATTGAGATTTCTGGAATTATAATAGAGTACATCTTCTTCTTCGTCATAAAAAATAGTATTACCGTGAGTAACATCAATTAATGATTCAGCTGTATAGCTGATGAAGGGACAATGTTTTTGTGATCCAACAAAATCATAGGAATCAAGAGACCATATAAGATTAGAATTTAGGTCATATTCATTGATATTATCAGTTACAATTAGCTTATCGTCAATTATTCTGGTAGATTGCTCAAGTACAAAAATAGAATCTCTAGTCGAGATATATTCTAATTCATGATGACCGAAGAAACCCAGAGAAACACTAGTATTCGTTTCAAAATTCCAAAGAGTTGCATTGGGATTACCATAAAGAACTGTGGTTGAATTCACCATTTCAGCTGAGCAAGAGGAAATCCCTAACCCAAGTGAATTTAAAGTGGTCTGATCTATTTCTTTCGAAGCGATAAGGGTACCGTTTAAATCTGTTATCGCAACTGTAGAAGCAATTCCTTTGTTTGTTGTTAGATTTCTTTTTTCCATTGTAAAAAGTAGATAACTTTCAAAGGGATCACTATAATATGCAGCATTGACACTTGCATTCTCATAGAAATTATTCAATTTAGTATTAACCTGAGGAGGTCGTTGCTGCAAATCTGATGAGATATCCTGAGATTTAATTATTTCATATAAGTCGACATTAGGATTTGGATCCAAATCAGTATAAATCAAAGAACTGCTAAACAGAATCAGCACAAAAGAGAATAGCAAAATTCTTCTTATTTTGTGACACTGTTGATTTGATTTATACATAGATACAATACCATTTGAGAAATCTTTAAGTGTTTTTCGATGAGAAAAATTAAGAAAAAGAGGATGGAAAGTAGTTCTATTTCCTCTTTTTGGAAATAAATACTATCCCTATTAATGATATAATGCTTAGAACTAATGGCAGAGCTGATGCTTCAGCTGAATCTCTGATTTCAACAAGAACTGTATCAACAGAAGAGTATCCAAAGAAATCATAAGCTGTCATCTTTATTGTAAGAGTTTCTGAACCATCTAT
>JAAFKJ010000154.1 GCA_021399395.1 Candidatus Heimdallarchaeota archaeon | reverse complement strand
TTCACTTACCAAGGAGCATACATGGGTTTTGATGAACATGAAAGAGGAAGTCTTGAAATAGGGAAAATTGCTGATATGGTTATTCTGAATAAAAATCCTCTAGAGATGAAATCTGAGAATTTACTTGAGTTGAAGGTTGAAGAAACTTATCTACGAGGGAAGAAGTATAGAGGGAAACAAGGTTTGCTAAGTTTTCTCTTTAGATTCCTATTTGGAATAGGGAAAAAAAAGATAATATAGATATTGTTGATTCTTCTTTAATTTCCTTTCTTCAATCTATGAAACAAGGTTGCTTTTTGGTTGCATTAAAGTTTCGTAACTACTAATATAAGAGTATCAACTTTCAATGGTTCTATGGCACTAACTCAAGCAGCCAAAATGGCAATAATAATTTCTTGTGTTGTTGTAGGTGCAGCAGCTATTATTACTCCTACAACTTTGGTATTATTGAATAATGATTCAGAAAGCATTGATTTCACCCTTCTGTTCAACGCAGGAGTTATGATCGATACCGGAGAGGTTAGAATCTACGTTGATCCCTATAATCTTCCTTCTAACTATCAAGATTATCTTGCAGATATTATTCTCATCACTCACCCTCATGGAGATCATTATGATCCGTTAACTATCAATATGATCAAAACTGATGATACCCTAATAGTATGTCCTGAGAGCATGACTGACGCAATTGCAACCTATGGTGCAATGGGTGTTAATCCCGGAGACAACTTCGTTCATATGGGGATAAACATCACCGCTTTCTACATGTATACTGAGGCTCCAGAACCTTATGAACCCAGCCATCCTCCTAGTGCTAATTGGACTAGTTATATCATAGACACAGGTGAACTAACATTCTTCCATGCTGGAGATTCAGCTAATCTTTTCGAATACACTCAATTAACAGGATTGATTGATGTTGCTCTATTACCTCTAGGTCCAGGATGTCAAACCATGACTGGTATGGATGTGGTCTTTGCTCTCGATACAATCAAGCCTTCTTACTTCACTCCAATTCACTTTGCTACAGGTGCAGATACAACATTCTGCGCAGTTTATGGAGACATGGTAGCAAACTGCGGATGTGAGCTTATCCATTTGGATTACTATGAATCGTGTATCTACAATATCACAGCAACATAGTACTTGTAGATTGAATAATAGAAGAGGAACATCTATACTTCCTCATTTTTTTATATTTTTAGAGTTTGATTTAGAATCATTTGTTTCTTGGAAGAGTATGATTTATTTATTTGATTGTTTACTTTTGTCAAGTAGTGATACTATGGATAATGATGTTATAGTTCAAACTCAAGATTTAGTTCGCTCTTTCGAATTTGGTGAAACAGAGATTTTTGCCTTAAATGGTGTAGATTTTGAGGTTTACAGAGGAGAGTTCGCTTGTGTCTTAGGTCCTTCAGGTGCCGGTAAAACAACTTTATTGAATGTGATTGGAGGGATCGATTATCCCACAGAAGGCAAGGTCATTGTTGATGGCGAAACTATTAGCGATTACAATAAAAATGACATGAATGATTATCGACGTGATAGTGTTGGTTGGGTTTTTCAATTCTTCAATGTTGTAGCCAGCTTGCGAGCCTGGGAAAATGTAGGGTTGGCTCTTGAATTTCAAGGTATCAAAGATAAGAACGAGATTAAATCTAGATCCTATGATATACTTAAGAAAGTGGGACTGGAGGGAAAAGAGCTCAGGTTTCCTAGTCAATTATCTGGTGGTGAGCAACAAAGAGTAGCCATTGCTAGAGCATTAGTAAAAAAACCCAAACTCATCGTGGCTGATGAACCTACTGGTAATCTTGACTTTGTAACAGGACAGAAGATTGCAGGATTGATTCGGGAATTAAATAGAGAAGAAGGTACAACTCTAATTGTCGTATCACATGATATTAGTATTACTCAATATGCTGACAGAGTTTTTCATCTTAGAATGGGTAAAATAGAGAAAATAGAGGACAAAATAGATAATAGCAACTATAAGAAAGTGAGAGTGTAATTTGATGAAGATATTAACCAAAAAGATGTTCAGAGAGATTTGGAAAAGCAAATTCAGATCACTCTCTATTGTTCTTATCATTGCTCTTACAATAACACTTCTAGCAGGTTTGAGAGCTGGACATCCAGTTCTGTTCAACACCTACGATTTGAATCTAACATACTACAACGTTGCTGATGGGACATTTTCTTTTTCTGAACCTATCGAAGCAAACAATGTTACTGAGATTAGAGAAAATATAGCTTTTATGGAAGAGAATAACATCACGAAAATTGAGGGGAGAATTCAATTTTTAACAGAGATTGTCTTCAAAGGAGAAAAGTTTCAAGCAGTGGTTCTTGGCATAGATTATCCCACAGAAATAAACCAATTGGTCATCGAGAGACAAGCAGAAGATATAACCAATACGAGTTTAATCCTGCAATCTAATTCTAGCTGTCTTCTAGAAACACATTTTGCTGGAGGTTTTTTCGGTCAAGATGTTGAAGTAGGAACTCAATTAGAGGTAAAATTCCCTGATAGTGATGTCAATTTCACTGTTAAAGGAATTGCACAAGATTCTTATTATTCATATATGGTTGATGAAAATTCAAAAATGCCTTTACTAGGCAATCTTGCGGTCATCTGGATTAACTTACAGATTGCGCAAGAGCTTAGATATGAAGGAAATCCTTTGGTTAATCAGGTACTGTTTACTGTAGAAGATAAGCTTAACACAGACCAGATTCTTCCCGCTGCTGATGCACTCTCTTATTATTTTGGTAGTCAAAATATCCCCGTAAACTCTATGAAATTCACTGTTTATGATGAAACTGATGAATATACAATGTTCATTGGAGATGCTGGAGCAGTTGATAAAGCAGGTACCATTTTTGGTATTATCGGACTCATCGTATGTGTTGTAATCATTTTCAATACTTTGAATAAGATGATATATTCTCAAAGGAAAAATATAGGTTTATATTTGGCTATGGGTTCTCCTAAACGTAAAATCCTATTTCATTATATAGGCATTACCTCTATTCTGACCTTTTTGGGGATTATTATTGGTATTCCATTAGCATATGGACTAGCAATAGGCATGTCATATATGGTGACTGGATATGTATATGGTTTTCATCTGATTGATCTTTCTTTGCCAACCGAGGAATTTGTTTATGCAAGTGTCATCACTTTAGGTGTATGTGTTGTTTGCTCAATTCTAAGTGCCTGGACGATAACAACTGTTACACCTCGTGAAGCAATGACAGCTTCTTTCACTCGAATCAAAAAAACTGGCAAAACTTTTGTTGAAAGAGTATTTGGTTGGATTCCAGGTTTTAAGACCATTCACATGATAGTTCCGCTTCGGGAAGTGTTTTTGAAAAAGAAGAAGAGTCTAATAACTATTCTAGCTCTGATTACGTCAATGATTTTTCTGATTAACTCTTTGGCCATGGTTTACAATTCCTTCGATATGATGTTCACAAATTTTGATGAATATAATACTCAGGATGTACAAGTCATTCTTGAGAGCCCATATCATGTCAATTACATAAACCAATTCTTGAATAATGACAGCATAGAGATTCTTCAATCTATCAGCCATCATGAGATTTTCGTTAATGTTTATACGAAAATTGTTCATAACGGAGAATTGCTTAGCTGGACAGATCTTGCTTGTTACCAAGAAAACTCAACGTTACGTTCATTCAATGTTATCAAGGGTGATTTGGATCATAAATCTGATTTAACCAACGACAGCATTTTCCTTGGTTCTGCAATTGCTAGTAAATATGATTTAGGATTGAATGATATGATAGAGGTGGGTATTTTATCCAATTACTCAGTTGAAATTGTTGGATTGGTAGGAGAGTTCATCGATTATTCTGTTCTTTGGACTTATGAATCTTTACAAGAAAGTGGAGCTAGCTTCTCCTTTGGATTATTACCTAACAGAGTTAATGGAATATTATTTACGGTAGACAAAGATACAGATTTAAACGCTATCAGAGACGAATTTGAAACACATTTTGATATTGCTTTCTGGATTGAAGCTGAAACAGCTAGAGAAGCAACTTTGGCTTTGATGCAAGCAGTTTTAGGAGTAATGATTCTCTTTCTAGGAGTTGGAATTCTAATAGGATTGCTGTTTAGTTTTCAGTCAATGTATATAGCTTTTATGGATAGACAGCAGGATTTTCTATCATTCAAGGCAATGGGAACGAAGAATAAACATATACGGAGGATTATCTTTTGGGAAAATGCTATTCTCAATCTCTTCAGTATTATTCTCACAAT
>JAAFKJ010000023.1 GCA_021399395.1 Candidatus Heimdallarchaeota archaeon | reverse complement strand
TGCATAACTCTATATGATGAACTCTGAGAAAGATATTTAACCGTTCTTGTCTATATGACAAGATGACAAAACCGCATCATAAAACTGTTACTTCTAGCTGTAAGCTGAAAGATTCTAACTATTTACTATTCTGTATTAGAGTTAAACTAATTGGTAGTAAAACAACTTAATAGAGTCAATTCATAGATAATTTAGTTATAGTATTTCAAGGTGTAAATATGTCTTATGAAGAAAAGCTAGAAATCAACGGTGAAGAACTAATTTTGCGAACATGGAACTTCGAAGAAGACCACGAGAATGTTTCAGAGCTACTTGGATTGGTTTTTGAGGAAGAACTAGAATCTAAAGGTTTGGAAATGAAAAATGTCTTTGATGAGTATAAATCATTTCTACCATTCTTCAAGATTATGGGGTTATTCAATAAAAACTTCAAACACACTTTAGATGGTTTTGTAATAGAAAATTCTGAAGGAAGAATCATTGCTTCTGTTAATCTCAGTTATAGCATCTATTATTGGGAAATATCAATGGTCGCTACTCATCCTGATTATCGGAGAAAAGGATTAGCTAGAAAACTCGTTACACTAGCAGTTGATCATGCAAAGGAATTAGGAGCTAAACTATGTGTTCTAGAAGTTAAGGAAATAAATAAGCCAGCGTACAACTTGTATAGAAGTCTAGAATTTGTTCATTATGACAGTGTTTTGAGATACAAATTAGAACACGAGCAATTATCTTCAATCGTTCCAATAATCTTACCTAAAGAATATGATTTTAGAGAACTAAAAAGAAATAGAAAAACCAATCAAAGCCGGTATGAACTGGATATTAGATCTACTCCTGAAGAAACGCTATTATTTCAGCCTATTAATAAGAAGAAATATCATAAATCACTATTAATAAAATTAATACGTCCAATAGTCAAGCTTTTCATTAAAATGAAAATCAGTCAATGGACAATCCATCATGAAGATTTCCTTATTGGAACACTTCAAGTAAACCTTGCACGTAAAGAAGGATCACCTCATAGAGTCGAATTAATGCTTGATTCTAATCATAGAGAATTATTGACTAAACCTCTGTTGACTTATGGTCTTATCTATGTTAAAAACAATTTTACTTTTAAGCAAAACACAATTGTAGAACTTAGAACTTCCGATGAAGGGCAAAAATCTGTATGCTTAGACTATGATTTTACAATTATTGAAACAATGCACCTATTGGGTCTAAAATTAATTGTTGAGTAAAGTATACCTTTACTTCAACTTCTTGGATTTATAGTTAATAAAAAAAGAAAAAAAAGTATTATTGCTCAGTTTTCTCTGCTCTCCAAACATATATTGGCATTTCACATACTTTTTCAAAACCATTCTTTGCAGCTATTGGAGCAGACGTTGCTTCCTTGGCTTGAATGATAAGATGATCAAGACCTTTCTCTTTTGCGTTTTCGTATCTTAGTTTCAAAAATGTAGAATAAAGCCCTCTTCTTCTGTATTCAGGAAGAGTAGCTGCTCCATTCAGAACTGCAGAGTTAGTGTTAGGTATTGGTGCTATTGCACTGAAAGCCACTGGTTTGTTTTCTTCTCTTTCATATGCGACATACACTGTATAATCAATACCTTTGAATCTATCGCCTATAAGATCGAATATCTGCGCTGACCCCTTGGGAGCACCGTAAGCATTCTCATACAAATCTTTCATTTCTTGAGATTTTATGAGTTCAACGGCTTCTTCATTTCTGTATATTTTAATGTCAAATTCATCCGTAGTCTCTATCTCTAATGGCTTACTAACAGATCTTACCATACCTAAAACAGATATTTCCTTAGTAAAATCAAATTCTATCAGCTTCTCCTCTAAATTAGAAGGTTGAGATTGAGGAGATAGTATCCAACCAACAGTTGTAAGACCTTTTGTTTGATAATATTCCAGCAGTTCAGATATTGCTTTATCTACTTCATCGTCTGATAATCTTGCCCCGCCTACAAGATTAAATTCCTCGTGATCTACCATTGGACAAACAGAACCTTTGATTGAATCATGAGGATAATCGTCAATAACTCCTTCAACTGGATTATACATAAACATTGAGGACTCAATTACATCAAGTATTTCTTTATCTTTTTGTGACATATTATCACTCCTTAATTCTAGTAAATAGAAATTAAAAACCTTTCTAGAGAAGAAGAGTTTCAGGATTTCTTATTGCAAATCCTGTATATGTTTTGTTATCTATTCAATGAATACAGACTTAGGTAAAACTGCTCTCACCCCTGGAGTGATATCAACAAGCTGACTAATTCGCATATCTACAACACAACTACAAAGAGCATATGCTTCCTCCCTAGTTAACCCTTTTTCTTCAACAATCCAGTTAACCATGTCTCTAAGTGCTATCTTGCAGGCTTCATCAGTTGTTTCTCCCCAAGCAGTAGTCATGAAATATTCATCTGTTTCATATTGAGGTCGTTCAATCTTCTTCTGTTTGTTAACGACTAATTTTATTGTTACATCAGCATCTATTTCTACAGCTGTTCCACACACTTCTCCGTCGCCTTGAGCTGCATGAACATCGCCAACACCAAAGAGAGCTCCTTCAACAAATACGGGTAAATAAACAGTGGTTCCAGCTGTACAAGCTCTTGAATCCATGTTCCCACCATATTCCTTTGGAATAAGTGTTCCATGATTATGTGTAACTTCTGTAGGAGCTACAATTATTGTGCCTGGGAATGGATCGATAGGAATTTTCACCTTATCACTAAATTCAGCATAACCGTCTTTAATGGGTATTATTCGTGTCCATGGCTCTGGATATTCTGGTGCTAGAAAGCCAAAATCTGGTATAATACAGCAAGATCCTTGATCAGCCACATCTACTTCTAAGATATGTACCTCTAAAGTATCACCGGGTTCAGCACCATTCACATAGACAGGACCTGTCGCTGGATTGATTTGCTCCATGTCAAAATCTATTGGAAGGTCTTCTGGTTTTTGAATAGTCTGATTGAAAGCATCTCTGCACTCAAAAATTACAGTATCTCCTGAGTCTATTGTTAATACTGCAGGGTTCTTAGGATCTGCTTTGAAAACAACATCTTTCATAGAAATACGATGAGTTTTTCCTTCTGTCATTTCTAATTCACAAGCTTCATCAGAACTTCCAGATTATAAATTTTTTTGGACATGAATTCATTCATCCCGAAGAATAAAGAAAGAACAATAGGATTGGTTAACGGATATGGATCAGAACTATTTGCACTTCCAATTATCTGATATGTTAGAGAACTATTCCATCCATGCCAATAATTTCCAGTTAATGAGATCTCGTCGAACCATGTGTTATTTGATCCATTGTCTTCTGCTTGTAGTTCTGCTGATTGGTTGTTGAAGAAGAAGGAATTATGATATATTAAATTATCACTACCTGAATCTATTCGCAAACCTATTGCTTCATTGTTGGTAAATTCATTGTTTGAAATGCTATTGTTTTGACTCTCACCATACATTAACATTCCTTCGTCGTTTTCCTCGAATCTATTAAACTCTATACTATTGTTAACGATATTATATGTCCTTAAACCAAACTCACTACCTTGAGCTGTACTATTCTTTAATTTAACAAAATCTGAGTCTCTTATGTAAAAACCGCTATAGGTACTATCTAAGCAGGTAGTCATTTCTATCTCTGTGTATGAACAATCTAGAAGAAAAACTCCAGTTTGAGTTATTATATGGATAAAATTATTGTTAATGGTAGTATATTCCCCATTAATTGCATATATACCGTTGGCTACATTTTTGATATAGTTATTTTCAATTATAGTCTGCTCTGAATTCAAAATGTAGATTCCTCTATATTTGATTGAATATTGATCCAGAGGAGGTCTATATGCATATAAGCTGTTATCAATCATATTACATTGGTTAGAATTATTTAGCCATATCATATATTTACTTTCGATAATTGTATTTGATTGAACCGTTATGTTATGACTGTTTGAAATTAGTATTCCAGCTAGAGGATGTTCGACGATTGTGTTATTATAAATTAAACCAGTTCCTTGAGCAATTGAATCCAATCTAATTCCATTTAGCAGATTCCTAAATATGTAACAGTTACGGATAACAAAGAATTTGTTTGTATTAGAGATAGAAATTCCTCTAAATGATTGATCAGAAATTGTTAAATCTTCAAGTATGTAAGGATCATTTGCAGTTCCAACTCCAGGAAGGTCGTACTTTTTGAAATCATTATCAGAGTTTATCTCAATGGAAGTTGGTTTTTCTGAAACTAAATATAGGGGTAGTAGAGCTCCTAAACCAATAAATGCTAGAAGAGAAAAAACTTCAAATATTCTTCTATAAATTTTCTTCAATTACGATGACCCTGTTGTGAATTTCCTTGGAGATAATATTAACATTTGCATATCAAATATCTAGTAGCTTGTTGCAGTCATGATTAAAGTTAAAACTAATGTTGATGATTCTAGTATATATGAGAGAACATGTGATACAAAACCTAAGTTCAATGGTAGGAGGTTTTTCACTTATTCTCTGTTTTTTGCCACTATTCTTCACTCCTGAAGTTACTTCTTCATATGTTCCTATTCTGAAGAGTGTATTTCTTCTCATGACTGTAGTTGTTGCTGTTATTCTACTAAAAAAAAAAACAAGTTGGATAGAAAATATTTGTTACCTTTTACTCTTACACTATCTCTGTTCTTTATTGCAGAAGTTCTGTCTCATTTCTTGATCATGAATGAAAGAGAAATGATATTTTCAGAGCAGAGTTTGGTAGCTCTTGATATTAGTATTCAAGTAGTTACTGTAGTAGCTATGTTACCACTCTATATTCTGTTAGTATCTCAAATTAGAGTATCTCAAAAACACGTTTCAAGACAATTCAAATTAGGAAGTTTATTAGTTACTGTAGTTGCTCTTCTTGCACTCTCTCCTGCAATTCAAAAAATCAGTCAAGTTTTTATTCCAAATAAGCAATATTCTTTGTTCATAACTACTCTGGCTATCTTGATAATTGACCTAGATATTATTGCTATAACTGTTACTTTTGTGTTTCTTCAATGGAAGATTCAGAAACCTTATTTTTGGTTACTGATTGGAAGTGGATGGATTTTCAAAATTGTTGCCGATGCTTTAAAAGGTTACTTCTTAGCAAGTGAGATGTACATAATCGGAAGTTTTCCTGATTATATGTTCAATATTAGCTATGCGTTATTACTCACTGGTTTGATTACCATTTTCGAAAGATATGAGAAACCAATTTCTGTGAGTGAAATAGATCAAGAGAGAAGACAATATCAATCTCTTTATGAAGATATGAACGTTTTTGCTAAAGATTTAGTTACAGTTACTTCTCTTCTCAGACACGATTTGCTAAATGATCTAGTTGTGATTCAAAGTGGTATTGATCTGTATCAAGAAACAGGTAAGAAAGATTTCCTTGAAAGAGTCATTAATCGAACTACTACTGTAGCTGAGAGATTGGATTCTTTGAAATCTGAATCTATGCTTCTAGAATCCTTAGCAATTCAACCTATTGAATTAGATTTTGTCTCAAATATTACTGATTCATTTGAGAATACTGAAATAGTTTCCTTTCCACAAGATGTAAAAGTAAACGCAAATAGGTTACTCTATCCCGTCATCTTTAATGTTATTCAGAATGCATTTCAACATGCAGGTAAGGATGTAAAAGTCATAATAGAAGCAGTTCAGGAAAATAGTGATGTTATGATACAAATCAAAGATGATGGTAAAGGTATCTCCGAAGAGGAGAAAAAACTTATTTTCCAACAAGGATATAGAGGTACAGGTAAAGGCGTTAGTGGGATGGGATTATATCTAGTTAAAATGGTTCTAGAATCTTTTGGGGGCTCTATTTCAGTGTCAGATAATGAACCTAAGGGAAGCATATTTACAATAAAACTAGCTATAGCTAAGAGCTAATTATCTTTGAATTTATTCCGTGTTGATTGGTATATTCTTTCAAATTCAGAAGCTTTCTCAGTTTCTCCCATATTTTGATAAATATCAGCAATGTGTTTACATGTCATACCAATATGATTTCTGTAATCTAGCTCCTGAAATATTTTCAAAGCTTGTTTGTGAAATTTCAGAGCCATCTCATACTCACCTAGCAAATTCAGAGCAATTCCAGTGTCATTCAAAGCCTCACCAATTCCAAATTTATCTGCAGACTTTCTACTGATATCTATTCTCGTCTCAAAACAATCAAGGGATTTACTTACTTTATTATCATACAATAAGCTCCATCCCTTTATTTTCAGTAGGTTTGCTTGTCTGATGCTTACGCTCTCCTTGGTTCCTTCTGTAGTTTTTCTTAGGATTTTTTCTGCATCTTTAATCAATTTTATACTCTTATTCATCTCTCTTCTGTCATTTTCAATGGCAGCTTTAGCTAATAATCCATCGACTGTTTGAAGATCAAATTTATTATTTTGACTCTCTTCTATAATAGAATCTGCAAGCTTTAAAGCTTCTTCATACTCCTTCTCTTGAGTTAAAGAGAGTGTTTTCAGAAATTTAACAGCGAGTTTTTCCTTTGTTCTAAGCGTGGAAACAGAAAGCAATTCATTCAATTCTTTAATAGCATCTAAGAATCTGCCTTTGTTGTAAAGAGTGCTAGCTTGGTTAAAGATTCTTTCAAAGTCTGAATGCATACAAACCATCTATTATCAGAAATTATCCGTCCAGAATATAAAATTTATTGAAGAAATGCTGGTTAAACGATTTTTTGAATAAACTTTAAGTAGTGCCGAGTCACCTTTTACCTTTGATATGAAAAAAACTGCTTTGTTTTTAGGAATAATTATACTTACTTTGGGTTTAGTTACATCATCACAAACCTCGACTCAAGCAGCTGTACAAACACCAGTTAATCTACCAACGCTTAATGCAATTAATGGCACCCCCTCAATACTTTTCGATTTAAGTGGAATGATAGGCAGTAATATCATTACAGTAGTTGTTTGGGATGCATACTATAATCTTGATAATGCAACAGTCTGGTTGAACGGTGTGGAAAAACTAGGTGTATTCACAAGTGTTCTATATAATTCGTCTGTACCATTCTCTCTTAACGCGATAGCTGATCCCGATACTAATACTTACACAGTTGACATCCCAACAAGTGAGTTAGTAGAAGGAGAAGAACATAATGAAATTGCTGCTGAGGGAGGTAGTTCTTTTGGTGGAATTGTTTATTCGACTTTAGGACTATGTCAAACTGCCGATTGTTGGGGCCCAGGACCTTTACCACTTTCTGTAAAGAACAGTCAATTGGAAACTGATCCTATTACAATTAACCAAGCTGACACCACTGCACCGATAATCGACTTTGATGCAAGTTGTCTAACTCAATGTGGAAGTATCAATCCAATTGTATATGATTATGAATCAGGTATAGAGTTCTCAAACTTCACTTTTGAAAACGAATTACTTGTTGTCTATGCTATAAATGGAGAAGGACTTGAGACATTTGTTGGAATAGATGTTACTGGTATAGACGTAGATTGTATAGGCTGTGTTCAACAAGAAGAGTGTGAAGTGTGTACAGAGTGTGAAGAAAGTACAGCTAATTTAGGAATAGGAGGAATTATTCTAGCCATTGGTATACTTGGAATTCCAATAAAAGGAAAAACAATTTTCAAACGGATATATAGAAAAATATTCTAGAGCAAATTCCTCTCCTTTATTTTTTTCTCAAAAATATCTCATCAACACTTTTGGTAATATCTAATCTATCTTGATAACTTAGTGTTGTTTCAGAGCTGATTGTTTCTTCTATAAGATTTCTTAGTTTACTTCTCTTCTTGAGAAGTTTTACAAAATTATCAATTTTCTGTATTCCTGAATACGATTTACCGATATACAAATAGAAGATTAAGAATTCTTTTTGTTTCTTCAAGAGACATGTATATTCTTCTACTTTAAATCTTCTTAAATCTTCAATATCCTCACTTTGGAGTATCTTCCTGATTTCAACTAAAGTTGTTTCCATAGTCTCCTGAATTAACGTTTCATCAAATTGCTCTGAGAAAATAATAGTTCCTTCTGCAGAAAGAATAATGAAAAGTATTGGGATCTCTTCTTCAATATCAACACCTGGTCCTACGATTGTTCTGTTTCTGATGATATTATATAGTTTTTCTTCAATATGAGTTAATTCTAATCTCTCAGCAATAGAAGGTAGGCGCATAGTGAAATGTTCCCAAGATTCAAGTTGTTCCAGAATATGATCAAGCTCATTAGAAACTTTAGCAGCCAACTTCTTCATACCTTTCTCTTGAGCCAATTGTAGAGCTTTTGACAGAGTTATTTTAGCAACATCAATCTTCAGTTCAAACAATGATAGAACTGCTTGAAACATTGATACTTCTACTATTAATGAGTATGATTCTTGTTTCCTTGCTAATTCCATTAGCCGATCCACCGCAATTTTAAGATCAGCTAATATCTCTTTTTCTTCGTTTTCTAAATCTGTCTCATTCAATTCTCGAAGGTAGAGATCACACAAATTAAGCAAAGCTTCAATTGTGATTTCAGGATTAATTTTATCTTCAGTTGTTATTTGTTCTAGAAGTGCTTCAGCTTTGCTTCTATTTCTTCTGCTTTCACTTGTTTTTAGAAAGATTGCATTAGCTATTTGAAATCTATGCTTGATTCTGATATTATCAGTAGATTCTTCTAACTCTCGAAATCTGTTGAGATATTCTTCAGCTATGTTCCTTATATCTAACTCAATATAGAGAAGGATTATGCTTTTTATCGATTGAGCTATTAAGTAGGTTTTTCCAAGTTCTTCTCTTAGTTTCAAACCAAGGATATGATGCTGAATTGCTTCTTCCAACTCTCCTTTTTGACTGTGTAAATTACCCAATAAATAACTTGAAAGACTGATTACCTCTTTGTAGTTCAATTTTTTTGAGATTTTTAGAGAATCGTTTAGGTGTTTCTCTGCTTCTTCTAATTCCCCTATAGACGCATATGTTGACCCGAAATAGCTATGAGCTATAGCAAGACATGGTTCATCTTTAAGTTCTTTTTTATTATTATAATAAATGTTCAGAAGTTCTAGAGCTTTATCATACTCTCCCCTTTCTCGGAATATTTCAGAGATATCTACCATTATTTTTGCGGTATGTTGGTATAATTTTAGTTCTTCATATTTCTCCTTACTTTTGAGAAAATTTTCCATCGCTTTTGAAGCATCACCAGCCATCTTATAGATATAACCTATACGTTGAGTAACTTCCGCAACTTTCAATTTATTTTCTAATGATTCATAGAGGGCTAAGCTTTTTCCAGCTAATTCCAACGCTTGACTTAGAGAACCTTGATTATAATGTATTCCAGCTATAAGGTCATAGATACTAGCTTGTGCATAGTCCAGTTTCAAATCCTGAAGAAGCTCGATACTCAAATCTGCATAATTCAGGGTTTCTTCAAAATTACCTAGATAGAAGAAAGCTAGACCAATTTCTTTGAGAGCATTAGCTATCAGATATTGATCATTAAATTGCTTGTAGATTTCTAAGCTGTTCTTGAAGTGTTCTAGAGCTTCAATGTGCTTCTCTTCTAGAAGCATTAACCATCCTGATACACTTTCCAATCTTGCCTTTCTTTTATTGATAGCGTCTTGATCTACTTTTCCAAATCGTTTAATGTTTTTGGAGACTAATTTCAACGTCGAACTACATTCTTCACTTGATCTCATATGAAAATAAACATATGCTTTTTCTAGCAGAGCATCTATTTTTTCTAAATCTTCATTGTGGTTTTCGCCCTCTTCAATTATCTGATCTGCCAACTCCAATGATTCATCAAGCCGTTTTTGGGAAGCAAGCAATGTTAGTTTAAGATTATTGAGAGAGAGGTTTTGCTTAACTGTAAGTTCTATGGATTCCTTTGCTTCTTCTATCTTCTTTTCAGCATCGCTAAATCTTCCTTGTTTGATTAGGAGATCGATATTTTGAAATGATTCATTAAAAGATGAATTCATAGAATTATAGCTCCAGTTTATCTATATTCATCTGTTGGTTAAAAAAATTTACCCAAAAATCGGTATTTTTCACATGGTGAGGGAATCTCTTTATATATGTAATACAAAAACCTTAATCTTGTTTGGTTCAAATCTATCCCGAGTAAGATTAGCTATGAGTGTTGAGAAATATATTGAGAAGTTCGAACATTCTGGAGATATTCGTTCTCTTATCACAGATTTAAGAGATAAGAACACCAGAATTATCTCTCAAACCATGAACGCTCTAGTTAAAATTGGAGAACCTGTTATTGACCCATTAATTATTGCGATGAAAGATGAAGATAAAGACATCCGATTTGCAGCATCTACAGCTCTTAGAAAATTCGGGGGGAAAGCTGTTCCATCTCTAGTTGCTGAATTGGGCAATTCTCAAAGTATAGTTCGTGTATGTGCAGTGGAAACACTTGGAAAAATCGGTAATCCGAGTGCTATTGAACCATTAATTGCTACTCTCAAAGATGAAGAAGAAGATGAAATAGTTAGAGAGTATGCAGTTTATGCTTTAGAGAAGATAGGGAAACCTGCTGTTAAATTCTTGTTAAATGCATTGAGGGATTTGAAAGATTCCTTCGCAATTGGTCCACTTACTGCAGCTTTACATTACAATGAACCGGAAATCAGAGCAGCTGCGTGCGAAATAGTTGAATCATTTGGTTATTCCTATCAAGGTTATGGGGAAATTAAATCTATAATTAAGAGGGACTTGAAAGGCATTCCTGCAACACCAGAGAAAGAAAAAGGTGTTGAGTGGGTAAAAAGAGGAGATACTTACACAAAGTATATCCAGAAGCAAATGACAGATTTTGTGTAAACTCTTCTAAATAAATTTATAACTCTTCTAAATTCATTTGATGTGATTTGCATGTTTCTTGAACTCCCTAAGGAAAACTATCTTGATGTCAAGCACTTGTTTAAAGATAAATCTTATCTCAATATTTTCAGAAGCCACCTAGAACGTACACCAATCGAGAAAAAAGTTTTCGTTGATAATCTAGAAAATCCTCAAACAGCTATAATTTATGGTTTTCCTAGACTTTTCTTTGGGGGCAAAGCTGATAATGAAAAATTCAACTCCGAATTTCGTAGATTTCTTTATGAAGATCTCATCAAAGAATATTTGAATAAAAATCAGCATGAAGTAGATTGCTACTTTGCAAATGATGAGTGGTTAGAAGGTGTGAAAAATGTGCTCAAAGAGCCTTTTTTCTATGACAGATACTATTATGAAATCAAGAAAATTAAGTTAGAAAACTGGCGTGATTTAATCCCTGAAAACTATTCATTAGAACCAGTTGATCTCTCTTTGCTAGAAAAAAAACATCTAGTCAACTATGATTGGCTAATAGAAGAAATTGAAGAAAATTGGGTTCCTTTTGAAGAATATCTAAATGAAATAAGAGGATTTTACCTACTAAGAAATAACGAAGAGATAGTCAGCTGGTGTACGCTTGAATACTTAACAGAAGATAACGAAATTGAAGTGGGAATAGCTACAAAATCAGAGTTTCAGAATAAAGGATTTGCTTCTATTGTTGGTTCAGCTGCAGCAGAATATTCTTTAACTAAATACAAATCTGTGGGTTGGAATTGTAGTGTTGGTAATGTAGGCTCATGCAAGACGGCTGAAAAAATAGGGTTTGAGATTCACACCCCTTACATTAAGGCAGGTTGTTTCTTTAATAAAATCGACAACTGGATTGTACATGGATTTACTCAAGCAAGCATGAAGAGATATGAGAAAGCTATAGATTATTATGAACTGGTCCTCAAAGCGATTGAGGATAAAGATCCTGAGTTCGAAGAAGTTGTGGTTATACGCGATGAATTTCCCCTTAATGTATTTATTTTTAGATTAGCAACTTATTACGCTGCAAACACCGATATTACTAATTCTTTCAAAACATTGAGAAAGGCATTAGAGCATGGTTTCAAGAACAAAAAAATGTTAGAAGAAGATGAGCTTCTAAGTTCTTTGCATGATAAAGGAGAATGGAAAGAGATTCTCGATACTATCTCCTAACAATGCATTTCTTCTAACCAATCATTTTTTCTTTCTTCCTTCTTAGTAAATCTACAAAAGCTTCTAATCTTGTTAGATATCCTGTTTCTCCAGTATGTTCATCAATAACTAGAGATAAGAAAGGCATATCGTACTTCTTGCTAACTTCAGGAGCTATACTTCGAGTAATAATCTCTGGCATACAAGTAAAAGGATAGAGATGAACAAGTCCATCCCAATTTTTCTTCTTGTATAGAATTATGTCCCCTATATTTTCTTGTGTTTCCCCTCCACACCTTTGTCCAATGTATGGTTTTGCAGCTTTTCGAGCTTTCTGATATGGTAGTCTAATAAATGGGTTGATCTTACGTCCAAAATCTATAAGCATTCCAAAAGAAACACAGTTAGTTGTAATTACTCCTAAATCATTCAGTTTTCTATGAACATCTAAATTTAATACAGGTTCTAATGCAACATAAATTTCTCCACATACTCCAATTCTAATGGCATTTTTCCTTTTTTCTTTATCAATCTCAATCGTATTTTCAAATTTCTCTGGAATCTGCTTCCCTAATCGTCTCAGATTCCCCAAACCTTTAATCTCAACTATTTCTCTATGCAATTTCTTAACTAATCTATCTGCTTGATTTGGCTCCAATTCTAATGCCCGGTATTTGAAGTGAAGCTCATCTACTAATTCTATATATCTCGTTTTTATCCATGTTGTTCTAAAAGCTTTAATTGTTTCCCAAACTGTACAATTATTACCTACTGCTTGTAGAGATTTAACAAGGTTTAATGGTTTATCAAAAATAGGAATTGGATAGAACTCAAAGTCATATCCCAAATCTTCCAAAATTAGTCTCTGAACAGGCCAGTAGAGACCAAATCGACAGTACATATTTCCTCCTCCTATTCCAAGTTGATCAGCACCCAGTTCTAACATTTCTATAAATGTTCCAAGAGTTAATTTGAAAGGTGTACAAACAAATTCTGGTGAATAACGAGATCCAAGTTCAGATGTTTTTCTGCTTGGTTCTTTTGGTAGCATAATGTCAGTTCTACCAAGCTCTGTAAGAAGTATCTCGAAGACATAAGTCAATGAACCAAAGTGTGGATACGTAAATGGCATCTTAATTTCTCCTTTCAATCATATCAAGAAATGCTTCCAAGCGAGTACTAAACCCTACTTCGGATGTTAGTTCATCTATCACCAGCTGTAATAAAGGAGGTCCTGATGTTCGTTGTGAATATCTTGATGCTAATTCCAGGATAATTGAATCAGGACCACAACTAAAGACTGCTAGCTGTAATATTCCATCAATTATATTATTTTCCTGAAAATACATTATAGTCCCTAAAAGTTCTCTTACATAATCAAAATACATATTATAATCAAGTTTGTTCATTTGATCTTCTATTAATCTTCTAGGCATTTGTTCTGAAGTAATAACATCTACACCCTTCTCTGCTAAACTCTCTTTGATATTTAGGTTAGATAAGTTATCATTCAATAAATATCGATGTCCTACCAAAGCAATTTTCAAAGGTTCGTTTCTGTTACCCAAATTTGGTTTTATATTGAGAGATACTTTAGATTGCAACCATTTTTCTAATTTACTCTCAGATATATACAAATTCTTTTCATGTTCACGATGAGCTTTTATTGCTCTTCTTGCAGCTCTTAGAATCTTAACGGGATTTAAAGTAAACTTGAATCCAATTTCGAAGATAATTCTAATGAGTCTTCTCTTGCCATGATTTGCTTTTGCTTTTGAATAATAAGGCATAATTATTTCAGGAAAATCAGGGAAAAGAGAATCCAAAACTTGAGCAAGACCTATGAATTTCGGGCAACCAACGTTGACTTCATGATCACTTCCGAATCTAGGTATGAAGAAGTAATCTACTTTATCTTTTAGAAATATAGCGTGTCCAAAATACAATTTTGTTGAATAACAATCTTCATCGGGTGCATATCTAACTGCTAAATCCTTGATTGTCTTATTTGTATCTGGAGAAATGATAACTGTCGCTCCAAGTTCTTTAAAAAAAGTTGTCCATAAAGCCTCGAATTTGTAATAGAGTAAAGCTCTGGGAATACCAACTTTCTTCTTCATTCTCATCTTTGCACCTTTATGTTCCGATTCATATATCATCAGAAATATATTTAGAGTCTGATTCGTTCTTCTTGCAACTAGAACTATTTAGTTGTGTAGAATATAAATATTTTTCCAAAAATTAAGAAATAGTGAAGAAAAAAAATCAAATTAAAAGCTTTAACCTAGTATTCAATTGAAATAAACGCTAATATGATACAATTTCTGCTAAAAATTTAAAAGAAAGTATTCATGTTCAGAAAATGTTTGTGCATGAAGTACGATTTTGATAAAGTGATAGATAGAACTAATACTCATTCAGTGAAATGGGACAAAAGCTTGCTTGAGGAGTTTTTTGGAACTACTGATGTTTTGCCATTATGGGTAGCAGATATGGACTTTAAATGCCCTCAACCAGTGATAGATGCTGTAAAAAAGAAAGCTGATGAAGGAATTTATGGTTATAGCTGGCATAAGACTGCTGAATATTTTGATTCAATTTCTGGTTGGATGAAACGAAGACATAATTGGGAAATTGACAATGATTGGATAGTATTCAGTCCAGGTATTGTTCCTGCTATAAATGTTATACTTAGAACCTTTTCCATCCCTGGCGATAAAATAATTGTTCAGTCACCTGTATACTATCCGTTCTTTTCAATAATACAGAACAATGGTAGACAGGTAGTGAACAACCAATTAATCTACGAAAACAAGAAGTACTCTTTTGACTTCGATGATTTTGAGGAGAAAGCAAAAGATCCATTGACTAAGATATTCATCTTATGTTCACCTCACAATCCAGTTGGAAGAGTGTGGACAAAGAATGAACTCACTAAATTAGGAGAGATATGCTTAGAAAATGATATACTTGTAGTATCAGATGAAATCCATCATGATCTAATCTTGAAAGGTTACAAACACACCATTTTTTCTGACATCAAAGAAGAATTCAAAGATATTTCAATAATTGGAACTGCACCTAGTAAGACTTTCAATATTGCAGGACTAAAGAATTCTAGCATTATCATATCTAATGAAAAACTAAGAGAAAGATTCACTAATGCTATCTCAGGTCAGAATAGCTTAAGCCTTCCAAATGCTTTCAGTATTGTCGCAACAATTGCTGCTTATAGTGAAGGAGATGAATGGCTTGATCAAGTCATGGACTATGTTGAGGATAATTTCAGATTCTTGAAAGGATATTTAGAAGAATACTTACCTGATATAGAAATGGTTAAACCTGAAGGAACATATCTTGCTTGGTTAGATTTCAGTACTCTGGGAATGACGGATGATGAAAGAAAAGATTTCATGCTCACTAAAGCTAAAGTCGCTTTGGATAGCGGAATAATGTTCGGATCAGGAGGGGAAGGTTTCGAAAGAATAAATGTAGCTTGCCCAAGAATCATCTTAGAAGAATGCATGAACTGGATTTACAAAGCGATAAAATCAGAAAAAGAATAGAAGAAACGTTTATTTCTTCTTTCTTCTTATTCGAAAAATGACTACTATGATACTAGAGAAAATAAGTGCAGGATAAAGATAAAACATATTTTCTTCTGTAGTTGGACACAATTTAGAAGGCATTAATGTCCAATTATTTGTGTTAAGTCATAAGTAAAAATGTCATTGTAGAAAGTATCTAAATTTGAAGCTACTAATCCTCCAAATAGAATAACTAAATCACTCTCCTCCTCATAAGCCATTTGGTGTCCAATTCTTTGAGGTTTAGTAACTGGGTTCATATTTGTCCATGTATCTGAATTAGTATCATATGCCCAAGTGTCATTGTAAAAGATTTGTACTCCATCTGGATTATCTTCAGCAGTTAATCCTCCACATGCATAATGACCATATCTGATTCAGAATCATAGGCCATAACATTACTAGATCTCATACTAGGAACATTAGCAGGATCTGCTTTTGTCCAAGTATTAGTAGAATAATCATATATCCATGTTTCATTAGAAGAATAATCATTTTGAGGCATTCCTCCAAATTGGACTATTGTTTCTGATTCAGAGTCATATGCCATTGCACCCCAAGATGATGGATAAGGTATTCCGGTGAAGAATTTCTCTTCCCAAAACTACACAGTTTCTCTACTCTTTGCTGAAATTTATCTGGTCAGGATTTATAATTTTCTCACTAAAAAGAGGTAATTTTACAATTCTCTCGTCTTCATTAAAATTCTTGAGCTCGACTCGATAATACTCCGACCAATTATGCCAGCACCCCGCTTTACAAACAAGGGTTAATTCCACAATTTTGTAATAAATACCATTATCTAAGTGCTTACTCTCTCTTTTCTCAAGAATTGTTACTCCACTTGTAAAACAGTTTGGACAAGAGATTTCATCTGAGATCATGAGCTTCAAAATAATGTAACAATCATTTGTATAAAAATTAACTATGTAGGTAATCACTAAAAGAATCAAAATCTGGTTTGAATCTTCCTATTCTTTAATAGAATTCCAGACTGCTTTAGCAATTTGAATATCTTGAACAGCAACTCCTGTTAGGTCAACAACAGTAATTTCTTCATCGGATTGTCTTCTAAGATTTTCATCTCCAATTATATTACCTAATTCTACCATTTTATCCTTGGTCATCATTCCTGCTAGCATAGCTTTGAAACTCTCTCCTCTTAGCATACACTGATCAATGCTATCTACAATGACTCTATCCGCTCTTTGTAAAATTGCTGAATCTAACTCTTGCTTCTCAGGAGTATCAGAACCAATAGCTGTAATATGAGTTCCTTCTTGTATCAAATCAGCTGAAATTAGAGGAGTTTTAGAAGGTGTGCAAGTAACTATCAAATTACATGTTGAAGTTATATCTTCGGGATTCATTGTTGTTTCAACTTCAAACCCTAATCTTTCCATATCTCGTTTGTAGATTTCCAGCTCTTGTTCATTCATACCCCAAGTGACGATGTTCTTACAATCTAGAACCTTCTGAAGATAGATGGGTTGAAGTCTTCCATGGATTCCAGCTCCAAAAACTCCTATTCTATGTACCTTTCTAGGTGCCATATACTTAGAAGCTATAGCTCCTGCTGCAGCTGTTCGAACATTAGTTAGATGTCCTTCATCTAGTAAAACACATAATAGTTGTCCTGTTTTCTGACTGAATAAAAGCATCAAACCATCTGATGCTGGAAGATTGATTTTGGGATTATTGTAGAACCCAGTAGCTACCTTGATAACAAAATACTCATCTTCTTTAATGAACCCATATTTGATGTGACACTCCCCTGGTGCTTCCTCAAAGATCATCTCACCAACAGGAGGAATAACAACATTTCCTTTAGAATATGAAATGAAACCTTCCTCAATGATTTTTATTACATCTATCGTCTCTAAGATTGTTTTTATTTTTTCTAGAAGTACGGTGCGTACCATATTAAACCACTTGAATGTAATATAGAGAATATATAATTGTATCTTAAAACGATTTTTATTCTTCTTACTTGGAAGATTTATATAATCGAAATTTATTTGATATTTATCTATGAAAATTGATACATTTGAGCTTGAAAGACGACAATCTCTCTGGGAAAATACTGTTGAATATAATCTAACCGAGAGTGGGATTCATCCATTTACTCTCGAAGAATTACTAGATGCAAATCAAATAAAACAGCTGAACAATATTCGTATAGGATATGGTCAAACAAATGGTTCAATTGGATTAAGAGAAGCCATTTGTAAATTATATCCCACCTCTACTCAAGAGAATATTCTTGTTACAAATGGTTCAGCTGAAGCCAATTTTATCTCGATGTGGAGTATGTTAGAGAAAGATGATGAATTTGTTTGTATGTTACCAAACTATATGCAAACATATGGTTTGGCTCAATCATTAGGCGCAAAGGTCAAACCGTTTTACTTGAAAGAAGAACTAGACTGGCAACCTGATCTTGAAGATCTTAAGAGCATCATAACCAAGAATACAAAAATGATTTCAATATGCAATCCTAACAATCCAACTGGTTCAATTTTGAGCGATTCAGCTGTAAAGTGTATTATCGACTTAGCTGAGGACGCGGATGCCTATATTCACAGTGACGAAGTATATAGAGGTGCTGAATTAGATGGAAACGAGATTGAAACAGTTTATAATAAATATGAAAAAGTAATAGCAGTTGGTGGGTTATCTAAAGCATACAGTTTACCAGGTTTGAGAATGGGGTGGATTGTTGGTCCAGAAGAATTTGCTAGCAAAGCTTGGTCATATCATGATTATACAACAATCTCACCAAGTGTACTGAGTCAACAAATTGCTGAATGGGCTCTTCAACCCGAAATGAGAGAAAGAATTTTATCCAGAAACAGAAAACTATTGAATGAAAACCTTGAATTCTTTCAAGATTGGATGGATACTAGAAAGCATCTCTTCACATTTGTTCCTCAAGAAGCTGGTGCAATGTCTTTTGTAAAATATCACATAGATATGAATTCTACTGACCTAACAGAGAAACTGAGGAAAGAGAAGAGCTTACTTCTTGTAGCTGGGGATTGCTATGGAATGGATAGTTATCTAAGAATAGGAATAGGATCTGAGAAAGAATATCTTGAAGAGGGGCTAAATAGATTTGCAGATATGTTAGAAGTACTCATAGATACCTAAGTCTTCCTCATCAACTGCATCTTTGACAATCCGCACATACTCAGATTGGTACTCAAATTCGACAAAAATCTCCACTTGGTTATATAAAAATGAGAAAAAAGCTATTCATCCAAATAAAATTGTAATCTGTCAAAATAGTTTTCTGTTTCTTTTTCTAGATTGGGTGGGATTCCTTCTGCAAAACTTAGATCTTCCAAAGATTCTATTTTCTGTACTAATCTGAGTACATATTCCCCTGTTTCCTTCAAAGATTTTTCAGATACAAGTTTTATGTTATCTAATTCAGTTCTATTAATACCAGAAGCTAAAGCGCCCTTGAATAGTACCATTATTGATGGTATTCCCTCTTGAGCAAAAATCATATTAGCTCCTTCGTTTGGAGTACTGTTTACAGCAAGTGCAGGATAATTATTTATATTGCTAGTATCCTTAATAATGTCAAACAATTCTTTATTTCCTGCAACGATTGAAGCTACAAATCCTGGAAAGGGTTCTATGGAATCTAGATTTATGCTTAGGACAATTTTTGATCTAAAATAATCTTCTAAGAAATTTTTTGCACCTTCCAAGTTTTGTTCTTCTCCACCGAATGTTGCAAAGACATAACTGAATTTTGTTTCTATTTTTGATATGACTTTAGCTATTTCTAGAACAAGAGCAACACCTGTTGCATTAGATATCGCCCCTGTTGAGTTTTCAACTGTATCATGCTGAGCATATATCAAAATAGTGTCAGTTATTTCACCATCTTGCATATAGATAACATTGTGCAATAATCCTTCTTGGTTTTTTCCTTTTACAGATAGTTTGAATTGACTATCTAATTGTATTTCTCCTAAATCCGCGAATTTTGACGCTGGAACAACGATAGTTGGTATTTGAGAAAATATTGAATTGTCCTTGAAAATAGGATCCGATCGAGTTACTTCAGAATTATAGTTACTAAGAAGCACCACTCCTTTTGGCTTAAGTTTGTAAAGCTTCTTCAAATTACCAAAAATTTCAGGCTCAAGGTAATCTCTCAAGAAGAATATGAAAACAATTTTATCTTTTATCGTATCAAGAGCAATTTCCTCTAACTGGTTAATAGAACCTAAATAAACTCCTTCGCCTTCCACTCCATCTAATGGTGTAGATTTAGTCATCCAGATAGGAGAACCTGAAATTGTTGTTCCTGTGTCTTTATGATGAAGGGTTGCTTCTGTTCCAATATAATATTTGTGAGGATAAGTTTTGTGTGAAGTTTTTTGCGAACTTATATTTTCAAACTGTTTAGAAATGAATTTAGCAACTTCTTCCTCGTTTTCAGTACCTGAAACTCTAGTACCGATTTTTCTGCAAATATGTTTAACAATATTGAAAATTCTCTTGCTATCTATCTTATATAATTCAAGTGACATTTATCTTCCCTAGTTGAGTGTATAAAATTCTAGTTTTTCAATGTTTACAAATCCAAATGAAACAAGTTGACTTACAACTGATAAGAAATATGGGAAAGAATGGAGTTGTGTAATCTTTATTTTCATCTCCTCATATACATTCATCAAAGTCTTTTGTTCATTTTTCAAACAATTTTGCATAATTGCTTTGAATATCCTGTAGTTAACTATATTTAATCCAGGAAACAATTCCTCAACATGTCCTTCGAAAATAGATATGTGTTCCTCTGTTGAATGGGGAATAGCCATGGTAGCATGAAGTAGTAGATTAAGTTCAACTAATTCTTTTGCAAGAGGTTTGGAAACTATCATGTAATCTAGGTAGACTCCAATATAACACAGGAGATTTTCATCGAGATATACTAGAGTTTCCATGGAATTAGCTAGGTTAAGTAGCCAATCTTCTGCGAACTCAGTTTCGATATCTTCGCCTATATAACCTTCAATATCAATAAACCCTAGAGGAGAAGCTGTGGTAATTTTCTTGCCTTTTTTTTCTCCTTCAAGAATGTAATCTCTTCTTCGAAGCTTATCTGTTATGAATAAGTGAGTTAGATTATATCCTCCAAAATCTTGTGTTGGAACTATGATATGATCCAAGAATTCTGCTTTCTTTGGAACTGGTATATTTAACCCAGCAAGCTCTGTAAAAACAGGTTCGTCTTCTTTTGGTTTACTTTCAACAGTTACTTGGGTTCTCACATCATAATGACTATCCACAAAGAGTTTTATCGCACTCAATTCCTCATTTACACAGATATGAACATCTACAAATTCTGTGTATCCGTGAGTATCAACCTTTGCGCTTTGAAGTGCAGGAGCAATAAATAGTATCCTCATCTTTCTGCAGTTATTGCACTGATACTCCACTCTTTGTCGGACTTCTGATTTCAGATTCAAATTAATCCTATGTTTTATGATTATAGTACTATTGGTTATATTTCTTGTGATACTTTATTCACACGACCCCATATAATACTGCTAGATAGTGTAAACCTGCACCTACGATGATGAGAATGTGAAAAATATCATGAAATTCAAATCTACCTGGGAGAGGAAGAGGCTTATTAATCGCGTGTAAAACTGCTCCTATAGTATAGGAAATACCCCCGAGAAGAACTAGGATAAATATTCTTAAATCAAAATTCAGAATCATATAATCCATTCTTACAACAATCATCCAGCCCATGATTAAATAAATTCCCACATCGATCCAATTAGGTATGTTGAGAGCAAGTATTTTCAGAATAGCACCTAATAATACGAATGTCCATTGTAAAGCGATCATTACCCATCTAAACACACCATCTGCATAAAGAAAAGATATTACTGTATAAGAGCCTGCTATCATGAAGTATATGGCTATATGATCAAATATCCTCCAGAAGGATTTCTTATTCTCACCTTCTTTGAAAGCATGATACAAAGTACTAGCTGAGAACATATAACACATACAGATGGAATATATTATGACTACAATTAGGTTTTCAACATTATTCCTGCTTAGAACAATCAAAACTATACAACCTATTAATGCAAGAATCAGACCAAACAAATGAGAATAGGTTGCAAATTGTTCTTTTTTTAACGGTACTCTTATTTTCATATTGAAGAGGATTATCAGATAACTTGCTTATTAATTTTCAGTCTTCATCATCGTTAGTTAATGGACTTCCCAAATCTTTCAATCTCTGTTTATAATCAAAATCCTCGTAATTCATAACTTTTTCTTGCCTTTGTTTAGCCATGTTAGCTTCTATTCGATCAAGACTATCAAAATTAGCTCTCTTCTTTTCTACTCGTTCTTGTTCTTTATTTAGTTCTGCAGTTCTTGCTTTGAAATCAAGTCTGTAAGCAATGTATTCCTTCAAGTTCATGTTTGTTTGTCTAACCTTGAAGCTCAACATCGAAAGTATACTCGTCAATGAAAGTGCTATAGTTAGCCCAATTAACATCCATCTAAAATCTTCCATAAGTGTATCTTCTGTCATGGCTACTACAGCAAGTGTTACGAAATATGAAAATATAGCACAAAGAACAGGTAAAATTATGAACAAAAATGAGATGTCACTCAGAACTGTTGTAACTGCAAATCCTCTACCAGAGAAGAAAAGAACAATATAATTCACAAATAAGTATGTAGCAAACAAAGCTATAATTATCCAGGCATATGTTTTTAGAACAGCCTCACCTGCAACAAAAGCATATACTACAAAAGCTGTTAGGAAAGCAGCAGCTGCGACTTGTTGAAGTATTTTTTCTTTCTTTGGAGATAAAATTCTTCTGACTGAAATGTCTGAAATTTCCTTCTTCATACTAGCTATTGCATCTTTTAGTGATTCTCCACAATTCATACAATATGAGAGATTTTTATCTGTTCTCTCATTACATTGATGACATGTGATATAAGAAATCTGCATTGTCTTCTTTTCAATAGTTTTTCCTTGTGCTTCTTTCTTAGCTTTTTCTTTTGCACGCAATTTTTGTATTCTCATCTCTTGTTTAGCTGAGCTTTCTTGTAACTTCTCAATCTGGGTTGTTGATTGAACATGAGCTTTAGTAGTTGAAAGAACAGGTTTATCAGTTCTGTCTACTGAAAGATATGCTTTCTTACTTGAATACGGTTGAATATCGCTATCTTCAATGAATTTCTTTATTTGGAATACATCATATATTAGAACCGCGCCTACAATTATCATCAGAACTGACTCTATAGCACCATTGAAAATTGCTAGAAATACTTCAAATTCTACGTCTCGAACATAGTTTGCAACAGCTCCTAGAACCATAGTAATTATTGCATAATAAGCGAAAAGCAGATAGAAGAAACTACCAACTTTAATATCAAAAATTCTTTTTATTTTTTCGAAGGTTTTGTTGAGTTTTGTAAAAGCCATTACCCTTCCAACAATCAATGCTAAAGCAACAAAACCCGATATCATGGGCCATCCAAGTGATATCATATCTAATAATACTGAAGCTGAATAGATAAAAATCCAAGTTGCTGTTTGTTTTCCTGATTTTGTTATATGATCTACAAAGTAAATGTCTGTTATATTACGGATACCTATTGCCATTGGAATCAAACTTGCAAATGTAACAGAATACAGTACATAACCGATAGTTTGAAAAACAAATCTTATTCGGTCTAAGTCCCCTGAAATAATGAGTTTTGGAAAGAGTGTTGGAACCATTGGTGTAAAACGGAACAAAATATTTAGTAATCCCATCAATATAAAGACTATACAACCTATCCAAATGATTCTAGCTTGAATCTGAATGGGTGTCCTATTGGTTATCTTTGTAGACATAATTATCACAGTGAGTATTTATACTCTAAGCAAAACTCACTTCATATATGCTTTTATAAACATAGTCTTTGGGATTTTTTGCAAATTTTTATAGTAATCATATTTTTTTAACAAATTCAAAAGGGATTATAATCCTTTTTTTATTTGAAATCTTGTTTTTTTATTGAACCCTTTTTAAATTTATTTGTGAAACAAACGAATTCTCCGTTGGTTACAAAAAGGCTTAAAACAGCATTTCACGTCATTCTATAATATTATAGTTCCTAGGGGGAATTAATTGAAATTCATAGAAAAGTACACGACATTCTTAAAAAAGTATAAGATAATTATAATTATAATTTGGGCAATTATTTTAGGATTTAGTATCTGGTTAGCACCTCGTTTCATTGCAGAAACAAGTTCAGATTTCAATGTACCTGAAGATACTCCTTCCCATGTAGCTAATACGATTTTGGAGGAAGAATTTCCTGAAGTAAATACCCAAACATCTATTGTTCTAGTGATTCAAAATGAAAACAACTCATTATCAGTTTTGACATCTGATATTGCGTATTTCTGTATAGACTTCAACACAACTCTCAGAAGCTCAGATTATGTTTCGTATATCTCTGACATAAGAGGATTCTATTTCATGATTAATACAACTCTTAGTGTTGCTGCTATGGGATTTGTATCTGAAACCAATACAACAACTATTGTTGAGATAAATGTGAATTCTATTTCTGATACAGAACTAAACAATTTCATAGATTTTGTTCACAACACAATTGATTTCTTTAAACCAGAAGGATATATTATGCTTCTGACAGGATCTCATATCTTGTTTGAGGATATGAAGAATGCATCAGAAAAAGATATTATAGTAATGGATTCTATCGTGTTACCTATAGCACTGATTGTTCTAGCAATTGTTTTGAAAAGCTTCAAGCTTATGATCATTCCAATTGTAAGTGTGGGATTTTCAATAGCAACATCGTTTTTCCTAATGTATCCTGTTGCAGCTGCTATGCCCGTCTTTAGTTTTGTGCCAAGTGTAATGATGTCGCTAGTTATTGCTCTGTCGATAGATTATTCCTTGTTTCTCTTATCAAGATATAGAGAAGAATTGATCAGAGGAAGAGATAATGATCAAGCAGTTCATCTGATGATGGAACATGCTGGTCATACTATTGGAGTATCTGGATTAACACTAGTAATTTGTTTCTTAGGTTTAGCTTTCTTTCCTATAGGTCTTCTTGCTTCTATAGGGATTGGTGCAGCTGTTTGTATTGCTACAACTTTGATAATTAATTTAACTCTAGTACCTTCTATTTTACTACTATTTGGCAACTTCTTCTCCAAATTCAGACTTCTAAGAAAGAAACAAGCTGAATTGCCAAAAGACGAAGAAGAGCGTAAAAAGATCGAATTAGAGAAACAACTGAAAAGCATCTGGTTTAAGATAGGTAAATTTGCCACTAAATATTCTATACCGATAATAGTGATTACATTAGCTGCCGCTATTCCAATATCAATACAGATGATGAAAATGGGGACATCAATTGCAGAAAACCACATACTTCCAAGACAAGCAGATTCGACACAAGCGTTTGAAATGCTTAAGGAAGACTTTCATCCAGGTATGCTAGCTCCAATGTATATTGTAATAGTTAGTAATCAAACAAACGGGATCTTCACTCAAGATTTCTTTACAACGGGGCAAGAGCTCATAATTGACATAGTTACGAATACAGACATTACTGCTGACTCCTTCACAACGGTATTTTGGGGTGGTGGATCTGCTATTCCTTTTATGTTCGTAGAAGATTGGATTAATCCTGCTCATCCTGCATACAATGAAACAACAGCTGTCTTGTATCGTGAAATGGTTTTGAGTCGTTATGCCAGTTTTGATAATTCAACAGCTTTAGTTGAAGTGCTACCAAGTTTCGATCCATTTGGTAGTTATATAGAAGAATGGATTAAGGACACTCGTGTTATTCTTGAAGAATATGGTGGGAGTTCTGATTATGAATTCCATTTAGCAGGAGATACGCCAGAGGTTGTTGATTCTGTAGATACTGTTTATGAGATGTTCCCACTTATGATTGGTATTATCATTGTTATAGTATACGTTCTCATTGCTATAATGTTCAAATCAGTTTTCGTACCTTTAAGATTAATTGTAACTATTGGACTAACACTTTCTTGGATTTATGGTATAGCCTCGTTGATATTTGATGTTGGAATAGTGGATGGAATCATCCCTGCTCTCCAAGACATTAATGCGTTGTATTGGGCAACTCCAGTTATGAGTTTCAGTATACTCATAGGATTAGGTCTAGATTATGATATATTCCTATTATCAAGAGTCTCTGAATACCGTAATAGTGGTTATTCTGAGCGAGCTTCTATAATTAAAGGGCTTTATCGTACTGGAGGTATTATATCCATGGCCGGAGTAATTATGGCAATAGCCTTTGGTGGTATGTTATTTAGCACAACCATGATTCTAAATGAATTTGGATTTATTCTAACATTGGCTGTCTTAATTGACACTTTTATTATCAGAACAATCTTAGTTCCTGCGATTATGAGTTTAGCCTCTCGCTGGAATTGGTGGCCTCGGAAGCTTCCTGAGATAACTAAAGATCTTAATGACATAGAATAGTCCTCTATTCTTTTCTTTTTTAGTCAACTTACAACTTGTTTATATTCACACTTGTCTAACCAAAGTATTTTTATTCCTAAAAAGCTCTATTTCATATACTAAGGGTTTTGAGGTTTGCTTTATGGGTTCGAGTGAGCCATCGTTAGAAGAAGCATCTAGATTACTATCTATTGGTAAATATACCGAAACTCTAGATATGCTTGAAATACTTAATCAGATAGAATTTAAAACAGTCATAGAATGGATGTCTTGGATAATTATCAAAGCTCGGACATTGAATAGACTTGATAGATTTGAAGAATCACTGTCTCTTCTATCTAAGATTAAGAAAAAACAACTCATACTACTGGATTCTAGGAATAAGTGTGATTTCTTTGTATCGCATGCTGAAGCGAATCTTTTCTTAGGGAACTTAGAAGAAACCAAGAAAAATATCAACTCCGGTGAAGAAGTTATTCTTAATTCTTCAACAACAGAAAAGATAGAAGTTAAAGAATGTCAAGTGATACTTCAGCTGATAAAAGGGTCATACTATTTTAGACAAGGTTTTCTAAAAGAAGCTTCTACATTGTTTCTTGATTGTGTTTCCACAAGCCAAAATTTGAACCTTATCTTACTTGAAGCACTTTCTTATAATCAACTAGGACGAATTCATCATTCCTCAGGCGACCTCAATAAAGCATTAGAATACTATTTTCGCGGCTTAGAGCTAAAAAAAGACCTCGGATCTCTTCATGAAATATCTAGATCTTACAACAACATAGGTATAACATATTTATGGATGGGGGAAACTAAAAAAGCCTTGGACCACCTCCAACAGAGTTTAGCATTGAAAGAAAATTTGGGAAACTTTGGAGACATGTCCAATATACTTAGCAATATAGGAAACTACTTCTTTGAAAGAGGAGAACTCGAAAAAGCTGAGGATTACATTGAGAGGTCTCTTAAAATTAGAAAGAAGATAGGTGAGAGTCTTAAGTTAGCTGAGAATTATAGTAAAATTGGAGATGTGTACTACAGTTATAGAAATTTCGATAAAGCTTCAAAAAACTATCTCAAAAGCTATGAACTAAGGAAAGCCAGTGATAATAACATTGCTTTGTCTTTTTCACTATTTGAACTAATTAATCTTAAGGTTGCAGAAAATGATTTAGATTCTGCAAACAAATACTTAGAAGAATTAAGAAATATAAATGAGAAAGAGCAAAATCTTCTAGTTGACCAACATTTTGAAGTTTCTTCAGCTCTAATCTGTTATTCAAGTCCTAGATTAAAAGATAAATTTAATGCTCTAGAAATCTTCACCAATTTCCTTACAAAAGAAAAAACAAGACACTTCTTACATATTTTTAGTCTTCTCAAAGTTTGTGATTTATTATTCTTTGAATTAAAAGTAACAGGTGACGAAAAAATCTTGCAAGAGGTTCAGAAGTATGCCAACGAGTTGATAGACATTGCCAATCAATCAAAATCATTTCCTCTACTTGCAGAATCTTATCTTTTAAATTCTAAACTTGCCCTTTTGGAATTTAATTTGAAGGAAGCACAAGAACTTCTAGCTCTTGCTTTTTCAATAGCTGAAGATAAGGGGTTAAAGAATCTTGCTTTGAGAATTTCGAATGAATATGATATTCTTCTTGATCAACTAAGCCAGTGGAATAATTATCTTACTCATAATGCCTCTATAGTTGATAGGTTAGAGTTATCACAGCTTAATAAAATTATTAAAAGAATGAATAAAGATTCAGAAGATGAAAGAACATATTTTGAAGATGAAGAACCTGTTCTATTCATTATTATATCTGAATATGGAGAGAACATCTATACTAAGAGATTTGAATCTGAAATTACCATAGATGATGCTCTAGTTGGTGGATTTTTAACTGCAATTAACAAATTTATCCAGGAAGTGTTCGAATCTGTGGGAATTATAGAAAGGATAAAACACCAAGACTATACAATCCTCATGAAAACACAAGAAAAACTGTTCTTCTGTTATATCATCAAAGGCAAGTCATATATTGCTCAAAATAAGATTAAAACTCTGCTAGATAGATTAGTAAATAACAAGAATCTCTGGTCTATAATTAAGACTGCTGCTATTTCTAAGAAATCCACTGGTGTAACAGAACTTTCAGAACTCGATGACATAGTCGTGAAAACATTATCACCAAGATTATCGGAAATAGACATTTTTTAGGTTACAGATTACCCAAGATTTATTAGCTACAATATCCTATTAAACAATATCAGAAGAATTGTGGGTTATTAGCAGTCAGAAGAGGAATAAATTATGTTTGGTGTATATCTGGACAGTTTACGACAAGCTGAAGAATTACTTGAGAAGGGAAAACACAATGAAGCAATTCATGAATTGAATCTTCTAGAGAAGGGAGTAGATTTAAGTGATGTTGAAAAACTAGCAGCAATGCTTCTCAACTGTAAAATTATGATTAATATAGGTGATTTTGAGAAGAGTGTTTTACTTGCTAAAACTGCTTTTCGAAAAAGCATAGACCTCTCTCATCCTCTACTAGTTGTGGATTCAACTATAGTGTTTCTTGAAGCAGTTAATGGGTTGGGTTTTCTCTATGACTCAACTAAGAAAGAACAAACCGAATTTGTCAAAATGATTACACGCAGTGAGGATATTCTGAAATCTGTTAAAGATCTAAAAAAGAAAGACAAAGATTTCCGAACAAATAACCTTGGTAGATTTAGAGGTATTATGGAACACTCTCAATTAAAAACAGTTCCAGCTTCAGATAAAGCTATCAAAACTAAGATATCGAATATTCCTATTGAAAAAGTTAAAGGTGTTGGGCAGAAGGCAGTTGCCTTAAAGGAAGCAGGTTATTCTACAGCTGTTGATTTATCAATCGCTTCAGCTGATGATTTAGTCAAACTCAAAGGAATTGGGGCAACAACAGCACCAAAGCTAATACAAGCTGCAAAAGATTTGATTGAGTCAAGCTAATCACATCCTCCTAAACATTTGAAATTTACTAACTACAGGATTTTTGAGAATAGAGCGAAAATAACATATACTCATAGTTTTTATCATCTCTTAACGTTAAAGTGATAATATGTCGGAAGAGAATTCAGATATTACTATAGTTCCCCATACACATTGGGATCGCGAATGGTATTTACCATTTCAACATTTTAGACTTAAACTTGTTAAGCTAATTGACCATGTAATGAATTTAACAGAGGAGCATGAGTTCCCTTTCATGTTAGATGGTCAGACAATTGTTCTAGAGGATTATTTTGAGATTAAACCTGAAAACAAAGAACGTTTAGTTCAACTAATAAGGAAGGAAAAGATAGCTGTTGGTCCTTGGTATTTGCTCCCTGATGAATGGTTAATCGGTGCAGAGAGTTTTATTAGAAATCTGGAAACAAGTCTTGATTTAGCTAAAGAGCTAGACATACCTTTAATGCAAGTTGGATATCTTCCGGATCAATTTGGTCATACAAGGGCTCTTCCTCAGATATTGTCAAATCTAACATCATTTAAAGCAACAGTATTATGGCGTGGCGTTGGACCAGAGATTACTTCTGTACCATTCATTTGGAAAAGTGCGTTTAATGCTCAAGAATCTATGCTTGGAATATACATGCCTTTTGGATATGGTAATGCAGCTGATTTGCCAGAGGAAGAAGATAAGCTCATTCAATCGATACTAGAGAAGGTTGAAGATTTGAAGCAATTTTCGCCCATTCCAAACTATCTCCTAATGTATGGAACTGATCACCAATTTCCTAACCCTAAAATTATCCCCTTCATTAAACTAATGGATATTGAAAACTATGATGTAAATTTTGGGTTACTTGATGATTACATTGATAAATTAAAGAATTCAATTAAAGATTCGAATTACGTACCACCTGAATATACTGGTGAATTTCGTTCTTCTGCACGAGCTCCACTTCTACAAGATACTTATTCTGCAAGAATGTGGATAAAACAATGGAATCAAAAAATAGAGGATCTACTTATCCATTTTACTGAACCTTTGCTGACCCACTTCTGGATTTTTAATAATAGAGAGTATCCAACTAAGTATCTATCACTTGCTTGGAAATGGTTATTGAAGAATCATACTCATGATGGAATTTGTGGATGCTCAGTTGACCAAACGCATGATGAAATGATATCAAGATTTTCTTGGGCTGATAGCATAGCAGAATCACAATTTGAGGAATTGAAAGATACAATTGAGATGTATTCAAGCGAAACAGATCAAGTATCTCTATTGGTTTATAATCCATCTAATAGCTTTGACATTCCAAGTTTAGTGGAATTTGAGTATGATTCAAGGACACAGATAACTGGTCTAAGAGACAAACAGCAAAATGTTTTTCCTGCACAAGTTGAAAGCTCATCCGAAGATGTCTTTTTCGAAAATACTTTTTCACCTATAATGCTGAAAACTGGTTTGAAACTTCTTCCTGGAAGAAAAATTATTGATTTCTATCTTAATGAATTAGTGCTTACTGAGGACATTGATAATGGCGTTTGTAAAATCACTCTTATATGTGGAAAATCTGCAGTAGGAGAATTCGATGTTGACGCTTTAAAGAATCAAGCTTTTGATTTAATAAAAAGTAAGAAGTTTAAGAAATTTCATGTCAAAGCAACTCTTGGTACCAAGCAGAAGTACACCGTTTTAGCAAATCTTTCTCCTTGGAGTTTCACTAAATTTGAACTCGAGGTTGCTTCAGTTGCAATGTCTGATTCAGAATTCAAAGTATCAAAAAATTCTGTTTCAAATAAGTACTACGATGTTAATTTTAATAATGATGGAACTTTTGATTTTCATGATAAGATAAAAAATGTGGGTTTCGAATCTCTTCATAAATTTGAAGATTGGGGCGATAAAGGAGACGAGTACACTTTTGGAAGGATTGGTCCAGAAAGTGTGAAAGTCAAAAATCTGAAAAGAGAAATTATCTCTGAAGGTCCTATCTACTTTGATATAAGACAGAATTATATTCTAGAAGTTTTTGAAGGTTTGAGTGAAGAAAGAGATAAGAGAATAGGCAAAGTCGAGATTCCTGCAGAGACTATATTTAGGTTTTACAAAGAACTTCCAAGAATTGATTTCAAGACTAAGATTACCAACAGAGCTAAAGACCATAGGTTGAGAATATGCTTTGACTTACCCTTTAAATCATTTGAAACTCTAACATCAACTCACTTTGGAACAATAAAGAGGAATAGTACTCAATATGGTGATGAAACCTATGCTGAAGCTCCTTCTGGTATTCAAGCTCAGAAACGATATATTAGAATCAACGATACATTAAATCATTCCTCAGTAACTCTAATGAATAAAGGATTACCAGAGGTGGAACTTGTTGAAGGCTCTCGTTTAGCTTTGACCTTGATAAGATCAGTTGGTTATCTCTCAAGAATGGATTATGAAGAAAGACCAATGCATGCAGGTCCTTTTCTAGAAACTCCAGGCGCACAAGAATTTAACAAAGAATATGTCTTTGAATATAGTTTGCTAATTCACTCTAAAAAAGATCCAATGTATTTATGCGACAATTATGCAGAGACCTTTGCTTTGGGAACAAAATCTTTCCTAATAAGAGATCAAAAAATCTCTCACACAGCTACTAATTCACTCTTCTTCACCAATAATCCTTGGATAAGAATCTCTTCGATAAGGAACAGAAACAACAAGCTACTAATCACTCTGTACAATCTGAATACTGTCTATGAAACTACAACCCTTCAAATCAACTCAGTGTTTAATTTCTGCAAAGATATTACATATGATGGACAACTAAAGGCTAAGCATGACATATCTGAAAATCAAATTGAGATCGCTTTCAATGCTTACGAAATAAAAATGTTAGAGTTCGAATGAAAGAGATATGAAGTAGATTTGTCATATAGTCATATTAAACTGACGATGAATAAGGTTGAATGAAGACTGAAAGTAAGATATTACGGGGGCTTTTATAGAGAAATAAAGTAGAAGGTATGATGGCAGTAGTATGGAGAGTAGAGTGTATAGAACTACCGTTTACACCAGCTTTAAGCAGACTGTGTCATCAAGCTAAGAATCTCTATAATCGAGCGAATTTTCTCATAAAAGCAGCACTGACAAAGAACAAGAAATTTCTCAGTTATTATGAACTCAACAGTTTACTCAAACCTGAGGAATGTTACAGGGTTCTCCCAGCTCATACAGCTCAACACACCCTCAAACTTCTGTGTAGGAACTGGAAAGCGTATTTTATGGCAAAGAAGGAGTGGAAAAGCCATCCAGAAAATTTCTACGCTCAACCCAAACCGCCTAAGTATAAACCCAAAGACGGAGAGAGTGTAGCGATTCTTACCAACCAACAAGCTAAGATCAAGAATGGGTGGTTAGTCTTACCTAAGAAAGTGGGATTTTACTGTAAAACACGTCTGACAGCTAGTACTCGACTGAAAGAAGTGAGGGTCATCCCCAGAAATGTGGGGTACACTCTCGAGCTGGTCTATGAGAAACACCTCCCCAAGCAGAGAAAAAAGAACACAAGGAAAGGCGCTATCGATTTAGGGTCAGTTAACCTCGTGGCCTTCGTAGATAACCTCGGCAATCAACCGATTGTTATCAAGGATCACGGAAAAGGGATAAAATCTATAATCCAATATTACATGAAAATCCAGACAAAACTACGAGCACAATATGTCCAGCATCAGAAGAAACAATTGAAACAACAGCACAAATTAGTTTATGGTCAAGCCTACTATAAACTGAAAGAAAAGTGTCGCAGAAAACTCAAGAACGCTCTCCACCATCTCACCAAATATTTAGTAGATTTGTTCGTGGAACACAACTTACACGAAGTTGTTATTGGTTATAATCCTCAATGGAAACAACAAGTGAATCTAGGCAAGAAAGTCACCCAGATGTTTGTCACCATTCCCTTCTTGAAAATCATCAATCAGCTGAAATACAAGAGTGAAGAACAAGGGATACAAGTCGTTCTTATTCCAGAAGATTATACTTCCAAGAGCAGTTTCCTAGATAATGAGTTTTCCCAAAAAAGGTCTTGTTATGCAGGTAGACGTTCTTCTCGAGGGTTGTTCACTTCTGCACAAGGATATAGGATCAACGCTGATGTCAATGCTGCGTACAATATTCTAATCAAAAGCGATCCGAAAGCCATACCTACACGTATGGTGAACGGGGTAGGAGGGTATGTGATGTACCCACATAGAGTGTGTGTAGACCCACCAGGAATGACACATACATTGTCTATA